>DATDPS010000078.1:0-19560 GCA_035292625.1 Lysobacterales bacterium
AGCAACGTATACGGACAAAGTCCGGTTGCGGCCACCCTGGAAATTCGATCGCAAACAGGCCGCGAGGCTGCTGCAGGAGCAGTTTCGAACGCAGGATCTGTCCGGCTTCGGCATTGAAGAGCTACCTGCCGCCATCACTGCCGCCGGGGTTTTACTGGATTACGTGCAGGAAATGCAAAAAACCGCCCTGCCCCATTTGCGCGGGATCCACCTCGAGCTGGCAGATGAATTCGTCCATCTGGATGCCATCAGCCGGCGCAACCTGGAAATAGACAACAGCCTTGCTGGTCAGTCCGGAGCGTCCCTGGTGGGCGTAATGGACACTTCGGTCACGGCCATGGGTGGCCGTTTGTTGCGCCGCTGGATTGGCAACCCCCTGCGCCACACAGCCACGGTTAAGGGCCGGCACGATGCCGTCGGTGAATTGCTGGCGAGCGATGCATTTGAACCTCTGCGCAAGATCCTGCGTGGCGTGGGCGATATCGAGCGCATTCTTACCCGCATTGCCCTCGCCTCCGCCCGGCCGCGGGATCTCACCACCTTGCGGCATGCCCTTGCGGTAGTGCCGGAACTGTCTGCCCTGCTGGCGCGAGACAGCCATTCCCGCCTGCGGCAACTAATCGGTGAACTTCCCCCCGTGCCTGGTTTGTTGGACCGGCTGCAACACGCCATTATCAACGACCCACCGGCTTTGATCCGTGATGGCGGAGTGATAGCAGCAGGCTACGATGCGGAACTCGATCGCTTGCGCTCCCTGTCCGGGAATGCCAGCGATTTTCTGCAGGAATATGAACGCTCCCAGCGCGAGCTTAGCGGAATCCCCGGCTTGAAAGTGGGCTACAACCGGGTCCATGGCTATTACATTGAAATCAGTCACGCCCAACAAGCCTTGGTGCCTTCCTTCTATACTCGGAAACAAACCCTCAAGTCCGCTGAGCGTTACATAACCGAAGAGCTCAAAGCTTTTGAGGATCAGGTGCTGTCCAGCCGGGAACGCGCCCTGGCCCGGGAGAAACACTGCTATGCGGAATTGCTGGAATTGCTGCTGGGGCACATTGAACCCCTGCAGCTCATGGCCCAAAGCCTGGCCTGTCTCGACGTGCTCTGCGCCTTCGCCGAGCGCGCTGGCAGCCTGAAGTTTTCCAGCCCTGCATTGACCACCACGCCTGGAATCCGCATCAAGGCAGGCCGTCACCCGGTGGTAGAGATCCTGCAAGATCAGCCATTTACCCCAAATGACCTTGCACTCGGCGATGACCGCCGCATGGTAATCATCACCGGGCCGAACATGGGCGGCAAATCCACTTACATGCGCCAGACCGCGCTCATCGTGTTGCTGGCTTATGCCGGCAGCTGGGTACCTGCCCAGAGTGCTGAAATCGGCCCCATCGACCGGATTTTCACCCGCATCGGCGCCGGTGACGACCTGGCGGGCGGGCGCTCCACCTTCATGGTGGAAATGTCTGAAACGGCCAATATCCTGCACAACGCCACCCCGCAAAGCCTGGTCTTGATGGACGAAATCGGTCGCGGCACCAGCACCTATGACGGCCTGGCCCTGGCCTGGGCCTGCGCACTGTACCTGGCCCGTAACGTCAAGGCGTTCTGCCTTTTCGCCACGCATTACTTCGAATTGACTCGCCTGGCGGAAACTGAAAGCGAAGTTGCCAATGTCCATCTGGATGCAATTGAGCACAAGGACCGCATCGTGTTTCTGCATTCGGTACAAGAGGGTCCGGCCAGCCAGAGTTATGGGCTGCAAGTTGCAGCGCTCGCCGGTATCCCGCGAACGGTACTGGAACAGGCGCGCAGTCACCTGGCGGAACTGGAACGACGGCAGCGCAGCGATTCCCCTCAATTGACCTTATTTGATGGAATTGAGCCGGGGAAGCAAGCTGGCGGCATCGACACGGAAGATGATCCGCTACGCGTCAGGTTGAACGAAATAGATCCAGACCGGCTTTCACCGCGAGAAGCGCTGGAAACGTTGTACGAATTGAAATCGCTGGGGGAGAAACCCGGCGCGGAAACTTGAGCCTGGTTAATTTCGAGTCCGGGTAAAATCGATGATCTGCCGCCGCTCGCGCTTGCTTCCCGGGCCAATGCCCGGGTTTTGAAAAACCGCGCGGCCCATAGCCACTTGTCGATACGGACGGCCTCGTCCAATTGAATGGCCCGGCGTTCAGGCTGTAGCTGGCGCAGCGGTCATGAGGGTATTGATGCGGCGCACGAAACCGGCAGGATCCGGCAACGAGCCGCCTTCCGAGAGCAGGGCCTGCTCGTACAACAGCAGGCACAACATACCAAACTGCTCATCATCGGCTTCGGCTGCAAGGCGCGCCACCAGCGGATGGGAGGCATTGAGTTCAAGGTCCGGCTTGGACTCGGGAATCTGCTGGCCGGCCTGCTTGAGCAGCTTCTGCAAGTGCAGCGCCATGTCGTGTTCCTTGAGCACCAGGCAGGATGCGGAATCCGTCAAGCGCTGGCTTGGGCGCACTGCGCTGACGTGACCAGTTAAAGCGTCCGAAACCCGCTTCAGCAAAGCCGGATCGATGGCTGCGGATTCTTCCGTCCTGTCCTTAGCTGCTGCCTCGGCAACAACTTCAATGGACGACAGATCGATGTCTCCCTTGGCCACGCTGCGGAAGGGCTTGCCTTCGTATTCATGCAGGTAACTCATCATCCACTCGTCGACCCGGTCGGACAGCAACAGAACCTCGATGCCTTTCTTGCGGAATATCTCCAGGTGCGGGCTGTTGCTGGCGGCCACATGGTGTTCTGCGGTGATGTAATAAATGCTGTCCTGCCCCGTTTTCATGCGTGCCAGGTAGGCGGCAAGGTCGGTCTGCGCGCCGGCTGTCGGCTCATGGGTGGAGGCGAAGCGCAACAGATTCAGGATTCGCTCCCGGTTAGCGAAATCCTCCACCACGCCTTCCTTGAGCACCGATCCGAATTGCTGATAGAAAGATTTATAGGCTTCAGCATCGTCCCGGCTCAGGCGCGCGATCATATCGAGACTGCGCCGGATCACGGCCGCTCGAATCTTGCCCACAAGCTCGTTTTCCTGCAGCAACTCGCGGGAGACATTCAGCGGCAGATCCTGCGAATCGACCACGCCACGAATGAAGCGGAGATAGTGCGGCAGCAGCGATTGCGCGCCATCCATGATGAATACGCGGTTGACATACAAGCGCACACCGGTGCGTTCATCGCGCTGCAACATCAGGTCCAGCGGCGCTTTTTTAGGCGCATACAGCAGAGTGGTGTAGTTCTGTGCGCCCTCCACCTTGTTATGCGCCCAACACAGGGGGTCATCCAGGTCATGACTCAGGTACTTGTAAAAAGCCCGGTACTCCTCATCACTGATTTCGTTCCGGGGCAAGGTCCATAAAGCCGTTGCCTTATTCACTTGTTCCCACTCCGGCTCGGCTTCTGCGGTACCTTCCCCAGATTCCTTGAGCAGCATGATGGGAAAACCAATGTGGTCGGAATAGCGCTGGATCAGTGATTTAAGCGTCCAGCTTTCCAGGTATTCCTGCTCTGCCGGCTTGAGATGGAGAATGACTTCAGTGCCCGGATGCTCGCGGGGTTCGGACTCGATGGTAAATTCACCGCCGCCATCCGACCACCAACGCACCCCCTGTTCTGCCCCGTCCCCGGCTCTGCGGGTCAGCACGGTAACTGCATCTGCCACGATGAACGCTGAGTAAAAACCAACGCCAAACTGGCCAATCAGCGACGCATTCGCCTTCTGATCTTCGGCCAATTGTTCGAGGAAGCGGCGCGTGCCAGACCTGGCGATCGTGCCGATATTCTCCATCACATCCTGCTGAGACATGCCAATGCCGTTGTCCCGGACAGTAAGTGTTCCGGCTTTCCGGTCCACTTGGATCGTGATCTGCAAAGCAGCTTCGTTAAGCAAGCCGGGATCCTGCAGGCTGGCGAAACGCAGTCGATCCAGTGCATCGGAGGCGTTGGATATCAATTCCCGCAAAAAAATATCCTTGTTGGAATAAAGGGAATTGATCATCAGCCGCAATACCTGGCGGGTTTCGGCCTGGAATTGATGCCTGACGGCTGTTGCTGCGGCCTTGGATTTTTTGCCCAAAGTTTTACCTGCAGTTTTACCTGAAGTTTTACTTGACGTTTTGCCTGAGGTCTTGCTTGAGCTCATTGGATTACCAAGGGTAGCCAGGATGCTTCCAAGGTATGGGTAAACCCGCAACTTTCAAGGAGCCCAACAGGTTATTGCCTTCTGCCTGGCGCAGAAAAAAAGCCCGCTGTACAGCGGGCTTCCTGTCTTGATTGTCGACCAAGAGATATGCGTATCAGTTGAGCTTCTCTTTGATACGTGCTGCCTTGCCTTCCAGTTCACGCAGGTAGTACAGCTTGGCGCGGCGAACATCACCCTTGCGCACGACTTTGATGGAGTCAATGGCGGGACTGTAGGTCTGGAATACGCGCTCGACCCCGGTGCCATGGGAGATTTTGCGCACCGTAAATGCGGAATGAAGTCCCCGCCTCTTGATGGCAATGACCACGCCTTCAAATGCCTGCAAGCGCTCACGATTGCCTTCTTTTACCTTCACGCTGACAGTAACCACATCACCGGGAGAAAATTCCGGGATTTCGCGGCCCATTTGTTCCGCATTGATTTCATCGATAATGTTGCTCATTTTTTTGGTCCTCGAACAAATCCCTGGGTTTCTGGTTTTTCGCCGGTTTCTGTCCTGAACTCAGCGAGTAATTTTTCATCTTCACCGCTCAATCGGGCGCGGTCAAGCAAGTCCGGTCTGCGCTGCCACGTTCGCCCCAGTGACTGTTTGCGGCGCCACCTGCCAATCGCCTGGTGGTCTCCCGACAACAGCACGGGCGGCACTGCCAATCCACTTTCAATTTCAGGTCGTGTGTAATGCGGGCAATCCAGCAGTCCGCTGGCAAACGAATCCTGTGCCGCGGAATGCTCGTCCCCCAAAACACCGGGCACCAAGCGTACGATCGCATCGATGACGACCGCTGCTGCCAACTCGCCACCACTGAGGATATAGTCACCGATCGACCACTCCTCATCTATCTCCAGTTCGATCAACCGTTCGTCCAGGCCTTCATAACGACCACAGACCAGAATCAATTGCCTGCGGCCAGCCAGTTCCCTGACCGCAGCTTCATCCAGTTTTCTGCCCTGCGGGCTGAGCAGGCTGACAAGCACACTGGCCACTTCCACGGTTTTATCCGGTCCTGTCGCCTGCTTGCGGGCGGCGCGGATTGCTGACCTCATGGGTTCAACCGCTATCACCATGCCGGGTCCGCCACCATATGGCCGGTCATCCACCGTGCGATGGCGATCAACTGCAAAATCACGCGGGTTGATCAACTGCAGCTGAACCACTCCGTCCCGAATGGCCCGGCCAGTAACACCCAGGTTTACCAGCGGCCTGAATTCCTCCGGAAACAGCGTGATCACCTGGATTTCCATGGTTCAGAAATCCGCTTCCCAATCCACTGTTACCCGCCCTGCCTGCAGATCAACCTGCTTGACGTAGCCATGCAACACGAACGGGATTAACCTTTCCCGCTCACCACCCACAACCATCACGTCATTCGCGCCAGTTGCGAAAAGCGACTTTATCAAACCCAGTTCCTGCCCATCCTGGTTGGTCACTTTCAAGCCCACCAGGTCGGACCAGTAATACTGATCTGCGGGCAACTCCGGCAATTGATCGCGAAATACCGTGATGTCCTGACCTGCCAGGCTCTCAGCCTCATCCCGGTCGGCAACGCCATCCAACTCTGCAACCAGGTGTTTGCCCTGGTTTCTGCCAGCCAAAACACGTTTCACCGTTTCACCGGCCCCGATCAGCCAGGGTTGGTAGCTGAAAATCGCGTCCTTCGGATCGGTGTCTGAGTGAATCTTCAACCAGCCCTTTATGCCGTGCGCTCCGCAGATGCGCCCGAGCAGAACCCTTTGGCGTTTCTTGCCCGGGTCTGCTTGCACGGCAGGGCTGCGTGGCCGTCTCAGGCTGCTGCCTTGCGCGCCTCTGAAACCAGTGATTTCACACGGTCGCTGAGTTGCGCGCCAACACCTGTCCAATATTCAACTCGTTCCAGGTCAACCCGCAGACGCTCTTCCTGGCCGCGTGCTACCGGGTTGAAAAACCCAAGCCGCTCGATCTTGCGGCCATCACGCGCCTGACGGCTATCGGTGACTATGATGTGATAGAACGGATGCTTTGTTGCTCCGCCTCGAGACAATCTGATTTTTACCATTGTTAAAGGCCCATTTTGCAGCGCCTCACCGGCGCTGGCTCCTGAAATTCTTAACCGGGATCCAAATGTCCGTTCGGTTCCGGTTGACTGTCGTTCCGGACCGAAGCATGCAACAAACCCTCCCGCAACGGGTTCGGCAAACCGGGCATTGTACCGTTAACCCGGTCAAAAGAAAACCGCAGCATTCCCGTGTCTGCCAATGGATATTCCGGGTTCAAATCAGGCCCTGTTGCCAGGGTCCGGTAATGGCGAATGTTACCCCGGGATTGTACAGGTTACAGAAGAGCCACTGGCCGTCGGCCGAAAACGTCACGCCTGCCCACTCCGAGTTCAGCGCAGTTTCATGCAGATCATGCCCGCCAAATTCAGTATCCAGGTCGGGATTCACCTGGCAGAACCGGAATAAAACTCCCTCCGCGTTTAACCCGACCAGGCTTTGTGCGGCCTTGTCCATGATCACCCGATCTTCGCACAGCACCAGGCTGCCGCGCGGGCTCATGATGATGTTGTCGGACCCGGAAATGTAATCGTGCCCGGGGGATTCAAAGATCAGCCAGATCAACTCCTGTTCTGGGTCGTATTCGAAAACATAGCCGGCATCAGCGCCCCCGCCAAGTTTCGAGGTGAAAAAAATCCGGCCCTGGTAGTGAGCGCAGCCTTCCAGCGACGTGAATGCCGAGCCCCCTGCGGCCAGGCCCTGTTTCACGACCCCGTCGCCCTCGGGGCTGTCTGGAGTAAAACCTTTTTCAGGGTCGGCAATATTGACCCAACTGACCGAAAGTTTTTCATTCAGAACCAGCCCATCCCGCATATCAAGCCCTTTGCCCACCCGCATCATTTGTAATCGCCCGCCGGCTTCCAGCCGTCCCCGCTGATGCGGCGTGTACCGATAGAAACCCGCTTTCGGCGCGGTATCTTCGGTCATGTAAACTCTGCCGCTGCCCGGATCCACCGCCGCCGCTTCATGGTAAAACTGGCCCATGGCCCGAATGGGCTGGGGTTTCGCGATGCCTTCCGCGGGCACTTCAAACACGAAGCCGTGATCTTGCCTGGCATTGTCAGAACCCCAGAATTTCTGGCGGAAGGGCATCGATAATCCGGTGAAGCCGGGTGACAACACGGCCTCCTCGCAGGACAGCCAGCTTCCCCACGGGGTAACTCCCCCGGCGCAGTTTCCCAGAGTGCCACTGAGGCTGACCCATGAATCAACCAGTCTCACTTCGGCCGTGTCGAACACCAGCGTCGTTGTTCCACCACCCGTGACGTCGTAGGACGAGTCCGCTGGACCGATGGGGCCGGAGGAACCCCTCATCTCATGGTTACGCACCAGGGTTACGCGGTTGGCCTGCTGTCGTACGACACCCATTCCATCAACCCGGCCAGGCACCACCCGGCCATCGTGTAACGAGGAGCCGGTCCAGGACAATGTGCGGTAATTAAACCCCTCAGGCAGAAGGAGCATGTGAATACCGGTGGTCTCATCCGCGACAGGCGCAAGCTTGCCCATCAGTTCGGAAAGCAATGGCCGCCGGGCGCTCCTCCAGTTGCGCTTGAACGCCAGCAAAGCCAATGAAACCGCCCCCGCTCCCAACAGGCCTGCCTTGAGAAATTCCCGCCGGGTTCCGGAGGTCATTTAAGGGCTCTAAAAGGGTGGTTTACGGCCACCACCGGGCATTATTCCCGACGAAATCTGTCCTTGCATGCGGCCCAGGTTTTTCATCATCTTGCCCAAGCCGCCTTTACCCATCTTTTTCATCATTTTTTGCATTTGGCCATGCTGCTTCAATAACCGGTTGACTGCCTGGACCTGTAATCCGGAGCCCATTGCGATGCGTTTCTTGCGCGAACCCCGGATGATGTCGGGAAACCGCCGCTCCTGGGGTGTCATGGAATTGATGATGGCAATCATGTGCCGCGTGTTGTGATCGTCGACTCGTGATTTCAAATGTTGCGGAAGTTGCGCCATGCCCGGCAGTTTATCCATCAAGCTGCCGATGCCCCCCATATTGACCATCTGTTCAAGCTGACTGCGAAAATCCTCGAGGTCGAATCCAGCGCCTTTACGCATTTTGTGCGCAAGCTGCTCGGCCTTATCCCGATCAACTTTTTGCTGCACTTGCTCGATCAGGGTTAATACATCACCCATGCCGAGGATTCGGGAAGCAATGCGCTGCGGGTGGAACGGCTGCAACGCATCCACTTTCTCGCCGGATCCAAGGAATTTGACGGGTTTACCCGTGATGATTCTCATGGAGAGCACCGCCCCGCCGCGGGCGTCACCATCGGTTTTTGTCAGGATGATGCCTGTCAGGTCCAGTGCGGAGTTGAAAGCCTGGGCCGTATTGGCTGCATCCTGCCCGGTCATGCTGTCGACCACGAACAGGGTTTCCCGGGGGCTTACCGCTGCGTGTATCGTGCGAATCTCATGCATCATCTCTTCATCGACGTGCAGGCGCCCAGCGGTATCGATCAGCAGCACATCGCACAGTTGTTGACGGGCGGCAGTGAGTGCATTCCTGGCAATTTCCGCCGGCGGCTGGTCAATTGTCGATGGCTGGAAAACGGCCCCGACCTGAGCGGCAAGGGTCTGTAACTGTTCAATAGCCGCCGGACGGTAGACATCACAACTCACCACCATGACTCGCTTCTTTTCCTGCTCCATCAAGTAACGTGCAAGCTTGGCAGTGGAAGTGGTTTTCCCCGAGCCCTGCAGGCCCGCCATCAGGACCACCACGGGAGGTTTGGACTTTAAGTCCAGAACCTGGTTTTCCTGACCCAAAATCCGCACCAGCTCATCATGCACCAGCTTGACCATGGTCTGGCCAGGGGTGAGGCTCTGCAGAATCTCTTGCCCAAGCGCTTTTTGCCCGACTTCCGCAATGAATTGCTGCACCACCGGAAGTGCCACGTCCGCATCCAGCAGCGCGATGCGCACTTCGCGCAAAGTTTCCCTTATGCCTTCCTCGGTCAGGCGGCCCTTGCTACCCAGGTTTTGCAGGGCGCGGGAAAGTCGTTCCGTCAGGTTTTCAAACATGGGTCACTCCGGAGCATTGGAGTCGGGTATTATAGCCGCAGCAACTGCGTCATAACGCAGGAAACTCCGTCGCCTGGACAATTGATGTATCACGATATCTTCTTGCTCATTGCCATTGGGCTCTACGTCCTGGCCTCGACCAGTCTGTACCTGTCTATTCATCGTCAGTCGCGCAATTGGCGCTCAATTTCGATCATCACTTGTTTTGCCGGAGCAATCGTCCACGCGTTGGCACAATCGCAGCACTGGATTAACCGGGGAGTGCCGGATGCCAGTCTGATGAATGTGCTCTCCTTGTGCGCGCTGGCCATCGTTTTCCTGTTGTGCAGTTCTGTTTTCAGCCGGGATTCGCTCTACGATGCCAGCCTCGTGGCATTGCCACTTACCATCGCCATACTGGTGTTGGAGTGGCTGTTGCCAGCCCAAAACCTGTTGTTAAATGACCACTCGACCGGAACCACGCTGCACATCCTGAGTTCCGTGACGGCATTTGGAGTGCTGAGCATAGCGGGTGTCTACGCTTTGTTTGTCGCAATCATCGATCATTTCCTCAGGCGCCATCATCTAAACCCCCTGGTAAGGTCGCTTCCGCCGCTGGAAACACTGGAGCGTCTGCTTTTCCAGTTGATAGCCATTGGCTTTATGCTTTTGACTGTCTCCTTGCTATCCGGCCTGGCTTTTGTCGACAACCTTTTCTCGCAACACCTCGTTCACAAAACCACCCTGTCCATCGTGGCCTGGCTGGTCTTTGGCCTCTTGTTATGGGGAAGGTGGCGTTATGGTTGGCGTGGGCGGAGTGCTGTCCGCTTGACTCTGGCCGGTATTGTTCTGCTATTACTAGCCTACTTTGGCAGCAAGCTGGTGCTTGAAACCATCCTGGAGCGTAGCTGGCGCATGGGCTGGATCGCGGCAGAAATCAACACTCACAGCTGATAGGATAATGTTTTTGCGCACCAGAAACCCGGGACCCACGCCGATTTGAACGACATTCCAATCAGTACCCTGTATGGCTTGCTATTGGTCCTGCTGGTTCTGTCTGCCTTTTTTTCCGGTTCAGAAACCAGCTTGATGTCGCTCAATCGTTACCGTATGCGCCACTTGGCCAACAGCGGTCACCTGGGCGCCAGAACCGCGCAGAAACTGTTGCAAAAGCCCGACCGCCTGATCGGGTTGATATTGCTGGGGAACAACCTGGTCAACATCATGGCGGCGGCGGTCGCGACTGTTATCGGTCTGCGCTTGTTTGGTGATAAAGGGGTGTGGCTCGCTTCCCTGGTGCTCACGATCGTGGTGCTCATTTTTTCAGAAGTCACGCCCAAAACCGTGGCCGCATTGCACCCGGAGCGAATCGCTTACCCGGCATCTTTCATCCTTACACTCCTGTTGAAGGTGTTCTACCCACTCGTGTGGCTGATCAACCTGTTCACCAATATGTTGCTCAAGCCGTTTGGCGTCAAGGCACGTGCGGATGTCATTGAGCGCCTGAACCGCGAAGAGCTGCGCACATTGCTGCAAGAAGGCGGGCAAATCTCGGGTGATCACCAGCGCATGCTGGTAAACATTCTCGACCTGGAGCAGGCGACGGTTGATGACATCATGGTGCCGCGGCAGGAGATTGTCGGCATCGACCTTGATGAGGGTTGGGATGTCATCCTGGCCCAGTTGTCCCAGACCCTGTACACCCGCATGCCGGTGTTCCGCGAAAACATTGACCAGGTGGAAGGCATGTTGCACATCCGCTCGGTCATTTCGAAGCTGTCCGAAGGCGGTCTGACGTTTGACGAACTTAAACGATCGGTGCGGGCGCCTTACTTCATTCCCGAGGGCACGTCCCTGATGCAGCAGTTACTCGAGTTTCAATCCCGTGAACGGCGCATGGGCTTGGTGGTTGACGAATATGGCGATATCCAGGGCATGGTTACACTGGATGACATCCTGGAAGAAATCGTCGGTGAATTTACCGCAGACGCCAAGCACCGTTCACGCACCGTGCGACAACTCGATGACGGCACTTACCTGGTCGATGGCGCCGCCAGTGTCCGCATGCTGAACCGGCGCATGGGCTGGGATTTGCCCGAAGATGATGCCAACACCCTCAATGGACTGTTGCTGGAAGTGCTCGAAGCCATCCCCGCGGGTAAAACCTGCGTGCGCATTGACCCGCACGTGATGACCATCGTCGAAATCAAGGATAATGTCATCGGCAAGGTGCTGATTCGCACAGAAGCCGGCAATTAATACCGCCCGGATGCTGATCAACGTACAGTTCCTGAGATTCGCTGCTGCGATGTTGGTGGTTTTTTATCACACCAGCTCGCATGTTCGCGATGCCGGCGTCGATCAAGGCGCTTTGTTTGCCGTGAGCCAAGCTCTTGGTTTCGCGGGTGTCGATGTATTTTTCGTGATCAGCGGTTTCATCATGGCCTACACCACCGGTTCAGCTGCCGGGTGGCAGGCCAGCTGGACTTTCGCCAGACGCCGCGTCGCGCGAATTTACTCCGGCTACTGGTCATTCTTCCTTTTCGCGTGGGTTCTGTTTGCCTGGGTAAATCCAGACTTCCTCGCAACAACCAACCTGGCACGTTCCGCTCTTCTGTGGCCGGCCAATCATTTGCTGATCGGGGTGAGTTGGACTCTGATTTGTGAAATGTTCTTTTACCTCTTATACACGCTGCTGATGCTGTGTGCTGAGGTCGAGCGCAAATTACTGCTCAAGCTGCTCCTGGGATTCATCATTGCCTGGTCGGTATACAGCCAGTTCTTCCGTCATGCCTTTGACCCCGGTCATCTCGAATACATCAGTTTGGCCGAGTACTACACGTTGAGCCCCTACCTGGCGGAATTTTTGGCTGGGGCCATCGTAGCCGGTTGGCTGCGCCAGGACACGGGCAAACACGGCTGGACCTGGCTGGTATCGGGCTGTTTATTATTCTTGCTGGCGGGCTGGATCAACAACAATTTGTTCGCAGGAGAAATAGAGCAAGGCTATTACGTGTTCTATCGTGTGGCGGCGTTTGGCACGCCGTCTCTGTTGATACTCATCGGATTGGTGCGCCTGGAGCAGGCCGGCATGCGAACACCGGCCAGGTTCAGCATTCTTGTGGGTGGTGCCTCCTACGCCATTTACCTTTCGCACACGCTGTTGCTCACCACGTCTCAGCATTTCGGATTCAATACCTTCGCCGGAAGCCTGGCAGCTCCATTGGCACAGATCCTTTTCTTTGCATTGGCGGCCTTGATTCTGGCTTACAGCGTGATGCACTACCAGTTTCTCGAACGGCCCTTGCACGGCTGGTTCAAGCGCGCTCTCAGAATCTGTTGACCACACAGCATTTGTGGTGGGTTACGGCTACCGGACACAGGTTTCACTCACCGAGTGAGGCAACGCAGGACAGCGCTTCACTCACTGTTTTTACCGGGTGAACCCGGATTCGTGATGGTTTTTTACGTGACGCATTAGCCGCTGGAATGATGGCGTGTTCGTATCCATGGGTCTCCGCTTCTCGTAATCGCTCCTGCCCATCGTGCACCGGGCGCACTTCACCTGATAGTCCAACTTCCCCGAAACACACCAGCTTGGGCGGCAGCGCACGGTCTCTGAAGCTGGAGTAAAGCGCGAGCAACATGGGCAAATCAGCGCCGGTTTCAGTGATTCGAATTCCACCCACCACGTTAATGAATACATCCTGGTCTGAAAGCGTTATGCCGCCATGGCGATGCAGCACTGCCAGCATCATGGCCAATCGATTCTGCTCCAAACCGAGGGAGACTCTACGCGGATTTCCAAAAGGGCTCTGGTCAACCAGGGCTTGCACTTCAAGCAAGATGGGGCGGGTACCCTCACGCACAATCGTGATGACGCTGCCAGGCACCGGGCCAGCGTGGCCGGAGATAAAAATTGCCGAGGGGTTGCTTACCTCCTTCAGCCCTTTCTCCGTCATGGCGAACATGCCGAGTTCGTTGACTGCTCCAAAACGATTTTTTACCGCCCGTACAACTCGGAAGCGGCTGCCGCCATCGCTTTCAAAGTAAAGAACTGCGTCAACCATGTGTTCCAGAACGCGCGGACCGGCCAGGGAGCCCTCCTTGGTTACATGGCCAACCAAAATGACGCAGCACTGCGCCTCCTTGGCCCAGCGGACCAACCGGGCGGCGCATTCACGTACCTGCGTCACCGAACCCGGGGCTGATGCGAGCTCATCGCTGTAAACCGTCTGGATGGAATCCACTACCATCAACTGCGGTTTTTCTTCAGCAGCACGGGCAATGATCTGATCAACATCAATCTCGGTAAGGCAACGAATCTCGCTGACGGGTAGCCCCAACCTCTGTGCACGCATGCCTACCTGCGCCAGGGACTCTTCCCCGGTAATGTACAGACAGGCCAGCCTTTGTTCCAAGGCCGCAACCATCTGCAACAGCAGGGTCGACTTGCCTATTCCCGGATCCCCGCCCAGCAGCAGAACCGAGCCCGGCACCAGCCCGCCGCCCAACACCCGGTCGAGCTCACCGATACCAATCTGGATGCGCTGCACGTCCGATTGGTTCATGGTTGCCAGATTCGCCACCCGGTTTACGGCCTTTCCGGGATAGCCCGCAAAACGACCGGCCGGAGGCGTCGCAGCAAGCGTTTCGACTATCGAATTCCAGGCCTGGCAATCCGGGCATTGTCCGGCCCATTTGCTGAGCCGGGACCCGCACTGCTCACATTGAAAAGTGTTCTTGATTTTGGCCAAGCGCCGGCTCCCTTTTTTTACCTATATTCCCTTCTGACTTGTAACAGATGCAAGGCATTACCTCCAGCCCACGACAATCACGCAAGAAATTTCCTACAATGCATTTTCAGCAGTGACTTGGGCAATTATCCAGATAACGAATCCCTCCATTGCCTTGCGAGCCAGTATGAACTCTCAACAAGAACAGCAACTGATTGGCGAATCCCAGGCAATTCTAGGGGTTCTGGAACACGTGTCGCGCGTTGCGCCATTGAATCGCCCGGTGCTGGTGATCGGTGAGCGCGGGACTGGAAAGGAGCTGATTGCCGCCCGCATCCACTATTTGTCGTCACGCTGGGATCGCCCTTTTGTCAAGCTCAATTGCGCTGCCTTGACCGAATCGTTGCTGGAGTCCGAGTTATTCGGACATGAAGCAGGCTCATTCACCGGGGCAACGCGCAGGCGTCTCGGGCGGTTCGAATTGGCGAACCAGGGCAGCCTGTTCCTCGATGAACTTTCAAGCACTTCAGACCGGGTTCAGGAAAAGATTCTGCGCGTCATTGAATATGGTGAGTTTGAAAGGGTTGGCGGCAGCGAAACCATTAAAACCAATGTCAGAATAATTGGCGCGACTAATGAAGATTTACCCGCCCTGGTCGAGTTGGCGCAATTTCGTGCCGACTTGTTGGACCGCCTGGCGTTTGACGTCATTACGCTGCCCCCTCTCCGCGAGCGGCGTGATGACATACTGCCCATGGCCGAGCATTTCGCGGTAAAAATGTGCGGTGAACTGGGGCGGCAACTGTTTCCTGGATTTGGTAGCAAGGCACGTGAACAACTGCTGGACTATCCCTGGCCAGGTAATGTGCGGGAACTGAAGAATGTGATCGAACGCGCGGTTTATACCTCAGCGGGTGTGGATGAACCCATTGGCGCAATCGTCTTTGATCCCTTCCATTCACCTTGGCGGCCACAACCCCGTTCCATTGATGGTGCGGAGCAAAAAGTGCATGCGCTGCCGGATGGCCCCTACAATTTCAAGGACCATTTACAGCAATTGGAAATCGAACACCTGCAATCGGCCCTGAAGCAATGCCGCTACAACCAGAAGAAGACCGCTGAATTCCTCGGAATGACCTATCACCAATTACGCGGCTACCTGCGTAAATACGAGTTGACCGATGGCGACAATGAAGATGAAGCCTGAAGCCGTGGCAAACCCTTACTCAACGCGGGCAAGTACGCGGGCAGTGACCCCGCAAATCAATTCGTAGGGAATGGAATCCGACCAGGACGCGACTTCTTCGATGGGCAGGCCTGAACCCCAAAGCGTCACGGGATCTCCCACTTTCGCATCGTCATGGCCACTTAGATCAATTGTAATCATGTCCATCGAGACATGACCCACCAACGCTGCCTTACGCCCATTGACCAGGAGGGGTGTTCCGTTGCGTGCCTGACGGGGGTAACCATCGCCGTAACCTATGGCTCCTACGCCAATTCTCATGTCGGTCGGACAGGTGAAAGAAGCACCGTAGCCCACGGTGTCTCCAGCGCGCGTCGAGTTGATGGCAATCAAGTCGCATTGCAGGGTCATGGCTGGCGTAAGTCCGATCTCGGCAGCGCTTTTCCCCTGGCACGGAGAAATTCCGTACAACATGATTCCAGGCCGGACGCAATCACGCTGGCTTTCCCGAAAGTTCACCATGCCCGCTGAATTTGCCAGCGACACAGGTCCGGATAGACCGGCTGTCGCCGATTCGAACCGCTTGATCTGTCTCACTGTCAAGGGATTACTCAAGTCGTCGGCACACGCGAAATGCGTCATCAGCGTTATGGGATCGCTGCCGCGAAGTTTTTCCAGTTCGGCATGAGCGGCCCGCGCCTCGGCCTCGGGAAATCCGAGGCGATGCATTCCGGTATCGATTTTCAGCCACAAGGCGCGCGGCACATCCTGTTTTCTTTGCCGCAGCAACTGCAGCTGCGTTTCGTGATGGACCACCGTTTCTGCTTCCAGGGCTATCATTTCATCAAACTCCGCCACATTGGACGGTCCCTCGAGGAGCAACAAGCGCCCGCTCCACCCCTGCTGGCGGCACAAGGCGGCCTCACCTGTCGTTGCGACGGCAAGCACATCCGCATCGTCGAGTGCAGCGCAAATCCGCGTCAATCCATGCCCATACGCATCGGCTTTGACTACGCAGGCGACCGCGCTGTCCGGCGCCAACTCCCGCACCCGCTTAAGGTTGTATCGAACCGCTGCCAGATTGATTCGGGCTATGGTGTTTCTGCTCATGGATGCATTTTAAAGCGCCGCGGCGGGGCAATTGGGGCTTTTTCCTGACAGTTCAGGCCATTTATCTTGCCTCGATGCCGCAAGAACCAAACGTGTCGACAATGCTTGATGAGGCGCCTGGAGATCAGTCCGGGTGGTCGCTGTACATATACTCTGGAGCAAAATTGACGAACCTCAGCCAACGGCCCTGGAATGTCAGGTTTACTGTGCCGGTTTCGCCATTCCTGTGCTTGCCGATAATGATCTCGGCCTTGCCTTTTTCAGCGGTATCCCGGTTATATTCCTCGTCACGGTAGATAAAAACGATCAAGTCGGCGTCCTGCTCAATGGAACCCGACTCCCTCAGGTCCGCCATAACGGGTCGCTTGTTGGGCCGTTGCTCAAGGGATCGATTCAGCTGTGAAAGCGCCACTACCGGTAATTTCAGCTCTTTCGCAACAGCCTTGAGCGAACGGGAGATTTCAGCGATTTCCGTAGCCCGGTTTTCCCGCGTACCAGGAACTGTCATCAGCTGCAAATAATCCACGATTATCATGCCGATGTCGTGTTCCCGTTTGAGCCTCCTGGCCCTGGCCCGGAGTTCTGAGGGCGACAGCGAAGGAGTCTCGTCAATAAAAATCTTGCTCTTGTGCAAAAGGTGCATGGCCGAAGTCAGTTTCGGCCAGTCCAGGTCAGTCAGGTTGCCGGTGCGCAAGCGGCCCTGCTCGATTTGACCCAGTGAAGAGAACAGGCGCATAACCAGCGATCGGGAAGACATCTCCATGCTGAATATTGCCACGGGCACTCCATGCTTGATGGCGGCGTGTTCCGCTATGTTCATGGCAAACGTTGTTTTGCCCATGGCCGGCCGGCCCGCCACAATGATCAGGTCGGAATCCTGTAAACCGGCCGTCAACTTGTCGAAATCATGAAATCCTGTGGCCTTCCCGGTGATTTCTCCCTTGAATTCATTTAGTTGCTGGATTTTTGCAATGGCTTCCTTGATGCTTTCCTGCACCGGAACAAAACCAGATTTCCCGCGTGCCCCCCGATCCGCTATGGCAAATACAAGCCGCTCGGCTTCCTCCAATAATTCCTTGCTGTCCCTGCCATCGGCGTTGAAACCAGAAGTGGTGAGAGTAGTGCCTGCATCGATGAGTTGCCGGAGGACGGATTTCTCGCGAACAATTTCTGCGTAAGCAATCACATTAGCTGCACTTGGAGTGCCACCCGCCAATTTCGTGATATAGCCACCGCGGTCGATCAAGTCCACCTTGCCGTGCGATTCGAACCATTCCGTCACTGTGACCACGTCACAGGGACGACTGATGTTGTTGAGTTCCTGTATTGCGCGAAATATAACCCGGTGGTCTTCGCGGTAAAAATCGGTTTCCGTCAGCTTGTCAGCAACCTGCTCCCACGCCCGTGGGGATAACAGCAGACCACCCAACACGGCCTGCTCGGCCTCAATGGAGTGAGGCGGAATCTTCAAATTCTCCAGGGATGCCAGTTTCGGTGCGGCCATTGCCTTAATGAGAGAGGTAAAAAAGGTGCAAGCTCTCAGCTGAGAGGTTGCAGGCTAGAGCATAGTGTCTAAGATTCGTCTCCGCAAGAGACGAAATCAATCCAGGCTATTCAGGATTGACGACTACCTTTATTGAGGATTCGATGTCCGCATGCAGGTTTAAAACCACATTGAATTCGCCCGTGGTGCGAATGGGCCCATCACCAAGAACTATTTCACTCCTGGATACTACATGGCCCAGCGATTCGAGCGCTTCGGCGATCTCGCGCGGCCCGATTGAGCCATACAACTTGCCTTCGTCACTCGCGTTGGCGCTCAGCGTGACAACTACGCCCGTCAATGCTGCGCTGCGTCCTTTGGCCGAAGTTAATCGGTCTTGCGCAGCCGACTCCAATTCAGTCCGCCGGGCCTCGAAATGAGCGATGTTTTTTTCGGTGGCTGGAACCGCCTTACCGCTTGGTACAAGAAAATTACGGCCAAAACCGGATCGTACTTTTACCTTGTCCCCGAGGTTCCCCAGGTTTTGAACTTTTTCCAACAAAATCAATTCCATTTCAATTCTCCCGCGTACTCTTGCACTCGATTACTGGTTGTCTGTGTAGGGCAACAGGGCAAGAAAACGCGCGTGTTTTACGGCCTTGGCTAACTGGCGCTGGAATCGTGCTTTAGTCCCGGTAATTCTGCTCGGGACAATTTTTCCCGACTCACCCACGTATTGTTTCAACAGGTTGATGTCCTTGTAGTCAATTTCAGTGACACCTTCGGCTGTGAACCGGCAAAATTTTCTGCGTCTTAAATGTCGTGACATTTCCATTCCCCGATACTCGCTCAAGCGTCCGCACTGTCGGCAGTGGCAGATTGGTGGGCAGAATTATTAGGCCGATCTTCTGCATCGTCAGCCGTGTTTTCCAGATCGCTTTCATCGATGAACTCATCTTCATCCTGCGCATCTTCGTCGTCACTGGAATGTGCCCGTTTTCGATCTGAATAGTCACGCCCCGGCCGGTCCTTGTCTTCCTTGGCCTTCATCATTAACGACTGTTCCGTAATTGCCTCTTGACGACGAACTGTCAGGTGACGCAGAACGGCATCATTGAAGCGAAAAGCGCCTTCCAATTCAGCCAAGGTGTCGTTGTCGCATTCAATGTTAATCAGGATGTAATGCGCCTTGTGCAACTTGGCGATGGGGAAAGCCAATTGACGGCGGCCCCAGTCTTCCACGCGATGAACTTTGCCATGCTTGCTTTCAATCAGGTTCCGGTACCGTTCCAACATGGCAGGAACCTGTTCGCTCTGGTCTGGGTGGACCAGAAAACAGATTTCGAAATGTCTCATTGTGACTCCTTGTGGATTTGCCGGCACATGAAATAATGCCCTCAAAGCTTCACCCGGGATTTACGCTCGAACCGATCCTATCGCCGGTAAGTGCGTTTGAACGCAGGATAAAGCAAGGATAGCTTTGGCCCTTGGGCAAAGCTGGCGGATTATATCAGTGACACTTCAAGCTGTATAGACATAGCATATGTCGGCGGAATTCTCACGGGAGACATTGTTACTGGAGTTTAGAAAACAGCGGGTGTCCCGCGCCGACTCAGCTCACCGTAAAACTCTCGCCACAACCGCACTCATCTGTCGCATTCGGGTTTTTGAAGCGAAATGAGCGGCCCAAACCTTCGCTGGCGAAATCAATTTCGGAGCCGTCCAGGAATCCCAGGCTGTCAGGCGAAATGACGATCTTGATACC
>DATDPS010000079.1:0-20007 GCA_035292625.1 Lysobacterales bacterium
GCGCGCGCGAAGGCCGTGATCGGCTGGAACGAGTCGACGGGGGAAATCATCGCTGGACAATTCGCACTGTCACCCGGCTTCGAGCACTGGCTCCTCAAGTTTGATGTGGGCGCTGATCGCCGGCTCGGGACCACCAAGGGCTTCGGCCGCATCGAGTACGCGCATTACAGAATGGCGGTGGACGCAGGCATCGAGATGAGCGAGTGCCGCTTGCTCGAGGAGCACGGGCGGGCGCACTTCATGACGCGTCGTTTCGATCGTGTGGGCAATAGCAAGCTTCATGTGCACTCCCTGTGTGGCATCGCGCACCTGGACTTCAATTCTCCCTACGTCCACGGATACGAGCAGTACCTGCGCACGATCCTGCAACTCGAACTTGGCGCCAGGGCCATTGAACAAGGCTGGCTGCGGTGCGCATTCAACGTGGCCGCGGTCAACTGCGACGATCACACCAAGAACCTTGCATTTCTACTGGATGAAACGGGAGGCTGGCGCCTGGCCCCCGCTTTTGACATGTGTTTCGCCCACAATCCAGCCCGAAACAGGTGGACGCGGCAGCACCAGATGTTGGTCGACGCAAAGGCCTGGGGCACAAGCCAGAAGGATTTGATCGCGCTGGGAACCAAATTCGACGTCAACCGCCCCAGGGAGCGCCTCGAACAAGTGATCGACGCCGTAAAGCGCTGGCCCACTTACGCGAAAGAAGCGGGTGTTGCGCCGGCCAAGGTCAAGGAGATTTCCAATTTGCAGCCATTTTCTAAATAGCGAGGGTCTTGTGCATTATATCTGATCGGATATAATTGACAGATGAATCCGATTCGTCTGTTGCGAACTGAAGCGGGTGTGACTCAAAGCGATCTGGCGGTGCGTGCCGGAACGTCACAGCCCACCATCGCGTTGTATGAATCAGGGACCAAGTCTCCTACGTTAGCGACCCTGCAGCGACTCGCCGACTCTGTTGGTCTTGAATTGGCCGTCACTTTTGTCCCGCGAATGACGAGGGAAGATCGTCGAAGCCTGGCCTACCATTCTGCGGTGACTGGAATTCTGAGACACAGTCCGGCTGTTGCACTGGCGCGAGCGAAACGCAACCTGGAGAAGGCAGAGCAGCTTCACCCGGACGCAAGAAATCTCTGGGATCGATGGCGCCGATGGTTGCGTTTGCCGATCCATGAGCTGATCTCAAATATGCTTGATCCTGGGTTGGAGGCTAGGGATATGCGACAGGTGAGCCCGTTTGCCGGAATACTTGGCGCCTCCGAAAGGGCGCGTGTGCTCCGTAACTTCAGAAGCGATCTTGGTTCTTGAAGCGGCACGAGTTTGAGCACACAGTTCGGGCCGCCGGAGCGATCCTGGGCGTCACCGACGTACTTGTGATTGGAAGCCAGGCGATTCACGCGTCCGTTCGTGTCTCAATTCCCGAAGTGAGTCGATCCATCGAAGCCGATATTTCGGCTCTGGAGGATGAGGACGAGTCCAAAGCCGACTTGATTGACGGTTCGATTGGAGGACTCTCCATTTTCCAGGAAACGTTTGGGTACTACGCACAAGGGGTGACTCCCAGGACCGCAATCTTGCCAGCGGGCTGGAGAAAGCGCCTCGTCCCTTTCAAGACTCGGGGGACTCAAGGGGTGACGGCGCACTGCCTTGAACTCCATGATCTCTGGTTGTCCAAAGCAGCCGCAGCGCGCCCCAAAGACGTTGAATTCTGCACCGCTTTGATCCGAAGAGGCTTGGTGGATGGCACGACACTGAGGTTTCGGCTGAAAATGTTTCGCAAATTGGATCCCAAGATCCGCACCTTCATCTTGAAAATGATTCCTGAGTGATTTGGCGTACAGGATGGATTAAATCCCTATCGAGGTGGTGGATGTGACTTCCACGTTCCTAAAAGAGTGTTATTCCTTCATGAATATTCTTCGATGTCTCCTGGGCGGATTATTGATTGTGACCTCCGGTTGCGTTTCTGCTAATCGGCCGCCCCTGATTTCCGCGGAAGCGGCTGCGGAACAAATTAAACATTTTTATGAGACGCGTGGCGATGAATTAGAACCTCAAAAACGCGCTCATTTTAAGCTCCGGCTTTATCGAAGCTCCGGCGATCCGAAGTATTTGGAGGATATTCAACGTTACGCGCAAAGCCTCCGGTCTTATCTCAAAATTCATAATTCCAGACTATCCGAGCCCAGGTATGTCGAAACGACGGCTCTGAAGTTATTGAATAAAGAAGGTCCAGGCCAGAAACATCAAATGCGGCGCCGGGTCCTCGAACGGTATCCCGAGTTTCCTTTTTATCACCGCTTGATTTATCTCTTTTATCAACTGAAAGGCCTTGGTTTTGATGTCCACAGCCCGCTTTTCAAGACCTCTTATGAGGCTCTTCAAAAGTATGATTTCCGAAGCGTTCTGAGGGACAGGGAAATTATTGCTTATTATGCGGCCGGGGCGGCGACCACCGTTTACCATTTAAAATCAATCGGGATCGCAGATTTCGAAGCGGAATTTTTAAAGTATTTTCAGGAACTCTTTATGGCGGATCCGGACGTGCACTTAGGGGCAGTGGAGTATGAAAATAAACTTTATGGTTTGACGCATATTATTATTGCCGCCTCAGATTATTATCAACATGAAGTTCCGGCGGAAGAGTTTCGATGGGTGCTGGATTATTTTTCGACGAACATTAACGAGATTTTAAGCCGGACGAAATGGGATGTGATCGCCGAAGTGGGCCTTTGTTTCAGACTGGCGGGAATGAAGAATCATCCGGTGATTTCAAAAACCCGTGGAGCGATCCTGCGCGGATTTGACCCCGAAAAGGGAATGATTCCGGGGAAAATGAATCCGCTTGATTTGAATAGACTCGAACATCGGAATATTTTGTCTTATCTTCTTTTGAAGGATTTTGATCGGTTCTATTCAGGACCTGTTGTAGTTGGAGAGAATTAAGAGAGCAGTCCTTTTTCGCTTTTTTCCAGGCAAGCACGGTTGCGGCCTTCTTCCTTAGCCCGGTAGAGGGCGGCAACCACGCGCCGGACCATTAAATCCGGCAATTTCTCATCCGTGTGGAGGGTCGCGACCCCAAGGCTGATTGTGACCGGAATACGCTTTTCCTCCCAAATAAATTCCTGATTCTGGATCCTCGTGCGAAGGGCTTCGGCAACCTTGAAAAGCGCCTCAGTGATTTGGCAGTTCTTCAGCATGATGATGAACTCTTCGCCGCCATAGCGAGCCGGCGTGAGAACGATAGCATCTTGTTTTTCGGAACAAAAATCGCGGATGGTTTTCGCGACGCCCCTTAAAACCATGTCTCCGGCCGGGTGACCGTGGGTGTCATTATCTTTTTTTGGGTCACAAATATGCGGCGCCACATACTTGAAGTTCGGTTTTCCCTTATCATCCCTGGGAACGCCATCCCCGTCATCCGCGATTCGAAGATAGGATTCACCGTGTTCGCGTCCGCGAGTGATCGTAATGTTGCGGGCGTTGGCATCGATACTGTTCTCAACGAACTCCGCAACCGCTTTCAGCGGGCTCGTCTGCTACAGGCCACTAGAGAAGAGCTCCAACCACGCAGGCGCTGGTGAACGTCGCCAGGCTTCCCGCCACCAGGGACTTGAAACCAAACCTGAGAATCTCCTCCCGCCGCTCTGGAACCATGGTGATCAGCCCCGTAACCATGATGCCCAGGCTGATAAAGTTGGCAAAGCCGCACAGCGCGTAGGTGATGATGGTTTTGCTGCGCAAACTCAGCGCATCAACGGGAAGTCCGCCCAAATGCACGTAAGCTATGAACTCGGTCAGTACCGTCTTGGTGCCGAGCAATTCCCCAGTCTGCAAAGCCTCGCGCCACGGAATGCCCATCAGCCAGGTTACCGGCGCCAGGGCATAGCCCAACAGACGCTCCATTGAAATCGGGCGATTGGCCAAATCAGGCAACAGGCCCAGAAGCGCGTTGAGCAAATGCACCAGGGCCACCACTACGATCACCATGGCCACGATGTTCAGCACAATCTGCAGGCCAACCTGCGTGCTGTTGGCCACCACATCCATCACGCTGTTGCCGCCGCGGGCAATGGCGCTGTCGTGCGAGGTCACCGCGCCGGTGTTGGGCATCAGCAAGTGGCTGATGTAGACCACGCCCGGCAAAGTAATCAATGAAGCGCTGAGCAGGTGGCCAACCGCGTTGGGCAGGACATGGCTGATGATGGCTGCTTCGATGGCCATCATCGACCCGGCGATCGTGGCCATGCCGGCGATCATCACAGCGAAAAATTCGCTGCTGTTGAGCCTGGACAAATAGGGCTTGATCAATAGCGGTGCTTCAACCATGCCCAGGAACGCGTTGGCTGCGATGGCCAGGCCCGCTGCACCACCTACGTTCAGGGTTTTCTCCAGCAGTAAGGACATCAGCCGCAGGATCAGCGGCAGGATGCGCCAGTAGATCAGCAAGCCCGACAGTACGCTGATCACGATAATCATCGGCAGGGTTTGAAAGGCCAGGACTACGCTGCCATGTTCAATGGTTTCTACATACGGCAGCGGCCCTCCGCCGATAAATCCGAATATGAAAGAAGTGCCGGCGAGGGTTGCTTCCTGCAGCACTTCAATGCCCTGGTTGAGAAACCAGAAGAGGTGCTGCGATGCCGGTAATTTGATCAGTATCACTGCGAACAGAAACTGCAGACCCACGCTTTTCAACACCAGCATTGGACTGATGGCGGCGCGGTTGCTGCTGAACAATGCACAGGAGAAAACAATGACACTCAGGCCCAGCACGCTTTGCAGGCTTTCAATCAATTGGTATTTCCCTGTTGCTGTTTGTCCAATTCCTGCCTGGCCAATTCTTCGTGCACCAGGCGCCGGAAATTGCGGCAGTTTTCTCTGATGCCCGCTCCTTCCAGGTGCATGGCGCCGCCGATCAGGAACACCACGTCCGCGCCGTAGGTGTGCACCATCTCGGGAATATTGCGCACGTTCATGCCGCCGCCTGGGGCCGGAAAGATCGTCTTGATTGCGCCCATCCTGCAGGCGGTGCCTGCAACGATACTGAGACAGGCTTCGCGATTGAATGCAAATCGCCCGCCAAAATTGACATGAATGCTCATATCAGCGCCGGCAAGGCGCATCAACTGGCCAAACAGCACGAAGTGGGAAAGGCCGCTGTTCGGCGATGCAGTAAAACCACCGAGCAGGGCAGGATGTGCCAGGACCGGCAGCGCAAGGCGATCGTCATCGGCCAGGCAACGCATGGCGTCGAAGCCCGCGATGCCCGGCAGCAGCAGCAGTCCGCCAACACCCTGCCCTTTAGCCCACAATGCATCCTCGCTGATCCGGTCGGCCGGGGAATTAAGCGTGGGGACATATTTGCAGTGCAAACCGGTTTCCCGGTTGGCGCGTTCCACCGCTTCCACGCACATCGGTACGCGCTCACGAAACGGGGAGAACTGCTGGTCCGATATGCCGTGATCATCCTTGATCAGGTGAAAGCCGCCACGAGCAAATTCATACGCTTGATCTGCAAGTTGTTGTGAAGACAAGCCCACGGGTTTGAGCGCCGAACAAAACAGCGGACCGTGCGGTTCCTGGCACAGGGCACGCAGCCCGGCCTGGCCGAAGCGGGGCCCCCGGAAATGTGCGGTGAATGAATCGGGCAGAAGCAAACGATGCACCAATACGCCCGGTTGCAGGCTGATATTGCCAAAGATGACGTTGATGGTTTGGTTCAGGGTGAAGCCGGTAATTTCATGGCAGTAGGAAATCTGTGCTTCCCAGAGATTTTCGTTTACCGGCGTGATGGCGGCTATCTGTCCCATGATGTGGCGGCGGATGTCATCATCGCCGATGAGATGGGCTGGAAATTCTATGGTTTGTTCAATGCAGATGTGCTCCGCCCGGCGCTGCGCTTCCTCTGCATCACCCCTTATGTGATAGCACACGATAAAACGGTCGCCCGACAGGTCCAGGTGTATGTCCGGAATCACAGCGCTTCCACCCTTTCACTGCTGTCAATTTCCTCTACAGGGACTGCCGTCAACATGCGTTCATCGATACCCAATTGTGCGCCCAGGAGTTTCTCTACCGCCTTGACCAGGCTGCCTGCGTCCAGGCCGTATTCCCTCATCAGGTAATGCATGCTGGCGCCATGGGCATAGGTGTCCTTAAGCCCCAGTCTCAGCAAGGGTTTCGCAACAGCATTCTCCGCCATCAATTCCGCCACCGCGGAGCCAAGACCACCGATGGTGCTGTGATTTTCCATGGTGATCACACCGCACCGGCTGCGCGTTATCGCCTCGAGCACGGTGGGGTCTGAAAATGGCTTGAGCGTGGATACGTGCAGATGAGTGACGGACACCCCTTTCGCCTTGAGGACCGATAAGGCTCTGAGCGCTGCTTCGGTGGCAACGCTGGAGGTCAGAATGCTTACGTCGTCGCCCTGGCTCAAAACCCGGGCACGATTGAATACCATCGGTTCTTTTTGGGGGAACAGCCGGGGCATGTCCCCGCGCAGCATGCGCACGTACACGGGCCCGTCAACGGCATGGGCCACATCGAGCACCGATTCGACTTCCGTGGCATCGCCCGTATCGAAGATCGTCATGTTGGGCGTGGCGCGCAGAACGGCGATATCTTCGATGGCCTGATGGGTGACCCCGCCCGGCGTTACGATGCCCGGCAGGAAGCCCAACATCCGCACCGGCAGATTCGGGTAGGCAATCGACATGGCCAACTGATCGTAGGCGCGCCGGTAAATGAATACGGAAAAGGTGTGAATGAAGGGTTCAAAACCTTCTCTGGCCAAGCCCGCAGCGAAGCCCAGCATGTTTTGCTCGGCCATGCCCAGGGCAAAAAACCGCCCGGGATAAACCTCGCGCCAGGACCCTACTTCACAGGAATTGGTCAGGTCCGCGGTGAGCACCAGGACCTCGGGCTTGTCGCGAGACCATTCGATAAAGTTTTTTACATGCGGGCGGGAAACGATTTCCATGGCTCAGGCTTCCTGCGCCATCGCATCGTATGCCTTTTGAAAAGCCTGCTTCTCCGCGGCGGAGGCAAAGCGCAGGTAGTGCAAGGTGGGCCGTCTGGTTTCCAGCAAGTCAATGCCGCGGGTGGGATTGGTTTTGGCCAGGATGAACAGGGGTTTGCCTTTGGTGTCCGTTTGCGCCAGCTGGTCGAAGGCCGCGACATCGTGTCCATCCACGCTGACCGCATGGACGCCGAACGCATTCAACTTCTCCGCCAAAGGCTCGATGGGCATGACGGCATCCATCGGCCCATCGCATTGCTGGCCGTTGACATCAACGATCACTTTCACCTTGTCCTGCTTGTAGTGGGCCAAAGTCTGCACCGCTTCCCAGGTCTGGCCTTCCTGGAATTCTCCATCGGACATCATGACCCAGGTGTTACCGCTGTGCCCTTTGAGCTTTCGCCCCATGGCTATGCCGGCCGCAACACTCAACGCTTGTGACAATGATCCGGACGTCACCTCAGCACCGGGCGAGTGTTCGGCGCTGATGAGCTCCACCGTACTGCCATCGGTGTTGAAGCCCATTAATCCTTCCGGCGCCATTCGGCCGACCTCGATCAGCGTCACGTAGAGCACCAGGGCATAATGCCCCGGCGAAAAAATGAAACGATCCAGTTCAGGGCTGGCCGGCCCGTTGTACGCAGCACCGGAAAGATTGGCTTGCCCTTGTCCCGGCACCGCCGTGAAGAGCACTGGAATCATCGGCGCCCGGGACGCACCCAGGCGCAATCCCCTGCAGTAGAGATACGCAAATATTTCCGCGGAAGAGCAAATCTGGCTGAGGTAGCCACCATCATTCTGCAGCACGTAGGCAAAACCCCGCCGGCGAATATTGGCGGCAATCCGGGCTACCTCTCCAATCCAGTCTGCTGTTGATTTCGAATTTGAATGCATTCGGCTACTGCCCCTTGAGCCGGAGTAAGCTTTCCGCAAATGGGGGCCAGGCCACACCCTTTTCCGTCACGATCGCCGTGATTAAATGGGCTGGCGTTACATCGAATGCCGGGTTGTAGACATTGACATCTTTTGGCGCAATCCAGGTTTCGTTGATTATTTTTACCTCCGCGGAATCGCGCTCTTCAATTTCTATGTCCGCGCCACTGCGGGTCGCAAGATCAATGGTGGACAATGGTGCTGCCACGTAGAAGGGTACGCCGTGGGCTTTCGCCACGGTGGCCAGGTTGCAGGTGCCAATCTTGTTGGCCACATCACCATTGGCAGCGACCCGGTCACACCCGACCACGCACATGTCCACCGCAAACTTCTGCATCACGTGCGAGGAAGCGCCGTCGACGATCAACTGGTGGGAGATACCCTGGTTTTCCAGTTCCCAGCAGGTCAGCCTGGCGCCCTGTAATCGCGGCCTGGTTTCATCGACGAATACGTGCACATCCAGGCCTGATTCATGGGCCGTTCGGATGATGCCAAGCGCAGTGCCATAATCGACCGTGGCCAGCGAGCCGGTATTGCAGTGATGAATGAAGGTAACTTTTCCCTCCGGCATCAGCGCCATGGCAGCCTGGCCTATCGCCCGGTTGATATCGATGTCTTCCTGCGCCAGTTCGTGGGCGCAGGCCAGCAGGGCTTGCCGATACTGCCCGGCGTTTAGAAGGGAAGCCCGGCTCACCCTGAGTGCCATTTCGTCCAGCGCCCAGGATAAATTGACCGCCGTTGGCCGCGCAGCTTTCAGCACCCGGGCGGCTTCCGCCACCGCCTGTCGCACGGTTTCGATCGCATCGGACTTTTCCTCAAAAGCCGCAAGCACCAAGCCGTAGGCTGCAGTCACGCCAATAGCTGGCGCTCCTCTTACGGTCATGTTGCGGATGGCCGCCGCGACGCCGTCCACGTCAGTCAGTATTTGGTACGCGACCTGGCCAGGAAGCAGCGCCTGATCAAGCAAGCGGATTGCTTTCCTGTCATCCAGCCATTCAATGGTCTTATACGCCGCCATCCTTCACGTCCTCGCCCGTCAGGGAACAGAGCTTACACGACCGATATCGCTCGATGCACATCAGCACGCGTTCCGGGGTGGCGGGTGCGTCCAGGTCTGGCAGGGGTTGGCCGGGGTTGACGGCCGCGATGGCATGGTTGATGGCACTGTGCACGGAAATCGCCAGCATCAGCGGAGGTTCGCCAACCGCCTTGGAACGGTGAATCGTGGGCTCCTGGTTTTCGCCGCGTTGCCAGATGCGGGCGTTGAAAACTTCCGCCACGTCGCTGCTTACCGGAATCTTGTAGGTCGAGGGAGCATGGGTGCACAGGGCGCCATGCCCGTCCCACCACAGTTCTTCGCTGGTCAGCCAGCCAGCGCCCTGCACGAAACCACCTTCGATCTGGCCCATATCGATGGCCGGGTTGAGTGAACGCCCGACATCGTGAAGGATATCCACCCGGCGTAAACGATGCTCCCCGGTCAGGGTATCGACCTCCACCTCTGACACTGCCGCTCCGTAAGCAAAGTAGAGGAACGGCCGGCCGCTGGCCGTCGCGCGGTCGTAGTGAATTTTGGGCGTGCGGTAAAAACCGGTGGCCGACAGGGACACCCGGCCGAGATAAGCCTCCATGACAAGTTCGGCAAAAGTCCGTTGCACTTCACCGATGCTTATCTGCCCGTGCGCAAAATGAACCGCTACCTCCGCCACCTGGTATTTTTCCGCCGCAAAGCTCGCCAGGCGTTGTTTGATTTTCTGGCAGGCATCGAGCGCCGCCATGGCGTTCATGTCCGAACCCGAAGACGCTGCGGTGGCTGAGGTGTTGGGCACCTTGCCCGTATTCGTGGCGCTGATCTTGACCCGGTCAAGGTCCACGCCAAAGGCATCCGCCACCACCTGGGCAACCTTGATGAACAGGCCCTGGCCCATTTCGGTGCCGCCGTGATTGAGGTGGATGCTGCCATCTTTGTACACGTGCACCAGGGCACCCGCCTGGTTGAGAAAGGTGGTGGTAAAGGAAATGCCGAACTTGACCGGCGTGAGGGCGATACCGCGCTTGATGACCGCGCTGGCCCGGTTGAATGAATCGACGGCATGGCGCCGTTGGGTGTAGGAAGCTGATGTGGCCAGTTCATCGATGAGTTCAGGCAGCACATTGTCTTCCACTGTCATGTGGTAAGGCGTAATGTTCCGCCCTTCCCCGCCATACAGGTTGATGCGCCGCACGGCCAGCGGATCGAGGCCCCGATGCGCTGCGATGGCGTCGATGACGCGCTCGATGCCCATCATTCCCTGGGGCCCGCCGAAGCCGCGAAAAGCCGTGTTGGAAACCGTGTTGGTGCGGCAGCGGTAAGATATGATGCGCACGTTTGGCAGGTAATAGGCATTGTCACTATGGAACATGGCGCGGTCATTGATCGGCCCGGACAGGTCCGCCGACATGCCGCAACGCGAAGCCAGTTCAATGTCGATGCCCGCGATGCGGCCGGAGTCATCAAAGCCCACGTCGTAGCGGATGCGGAAATCGTGGCGCTTACCGGTGCTGATCATGTCATCGTCGCGGTCCAGCCGCAGCTTGGCAGGGCGCCCCGTGTGGTGCGCCACCAGGGCGGCCAGGACGGCCCATTGCGCGGCCTGCGTTTCCTTGCCGCCGAAAGCGCCGCCCATGCGCCGCACCTCCACCGTGACCGCATTGTCGGCACGGCCCAGGGCCAGGGCTACCAGGTGCTGCACTTCCGCGGGGTGCTGGGTGGAGGAGTAAACCAGCATGTCGCCGTCTTCCTGCGGAATGCACAAAGCCGCCTGGCCTTCCAGGTAAAAATGGTCCTGTCCACCAGTGCGGATTTCGCCCTGCAGGCGATGCGCGGCCCCCGCGATGGCGGCCGCGGCGTCGCCCCGTTTCATCTCGTGAGGCGCGTTAACATACGCTTTTTGCGCCAGAGCCGTTTCAACATCGAGTATCGCCGGCAATTCCTCGATCTCGATATCTGCCAGGCGAGCGGCCCTGCGTGCCGTGTCGCGATCCGCGGCCGCCACCGCAAACAGCACCTGGCCATGGAAATGCACGAACTCCGCAGCCAGGGTTTCCTCATCCAGGGTGTGCATGGGGCTGCTGTCATTCAGGCCCGGGATATCCGCCGCCGTGATCACCGCCACCACTCCGGGATGCCGGCGCACCGCATCGAGGTCCAGGCGGCGTATGCGGCCATGCGCCGTGCAGCCATGCGCCGTGCGGCTGGTGCCGACGTAGACGTGCAGCAGGTCCACCGGCTCGATCAGGTCATCGATGTACAGGGCCTGGCCCGTGACATGCTTGATGGCGCTGTCATGCGGCAGCGCCTGGTGCACGGCCAGCGGGAGGGTATCCGGCGAACTGTCCCGGTTCATCCCGGCTTCCCCCCGGCAAGCCGCCATGGTTGGTGCGAAAGTTCGCCTGATGAGCCGGGCGATGAGTTTTGCAGGTAGAAGCGCTGCAGCAGGTTCTGCGCGGCCAGCGCGCGGTATTCACGGCTGGCGCGCCAATCAGTAAGTGGCGTGTAATCCAGGGCCAGGGCGGCTTGCGCGCGCCGCAGGGTTTGCTCATTCCATGCTTGCCCGAGCAGGGCCTGCTCGGCGGCACGGGCCCGCGAAGGGATACCCGCCATGCCACCAAAACAGATGCGCGCTTCCTGCACCTGCTCGTTTTCGAGGCGGATACAGAAAGCGCCACACAGAGCGGAGATATCCTGATCGAAGCGCTTGGCTACTTTGTAGACCGCGAACCGCAGACCGGACTGGAGCAGCGGAACCCGGATGCATTCCACGCATTCGCCGGGTCGTAAATCCTGCCTGCCATACCCCAGGAAAAAATCTTCCAGCGCGATTTCGCGTGCGCCGGCCGCGCTGCTGAGAACCAGCCGCGCATCCAGGGCGATCAGGGTCGGCGGCATGTCGCCAATGGGCGAGCCATTGGCGATATTTCCGCCAATGGTGCCCGCATTGCGCACTTGTTCCGCGCCCAGGCGCAACAGCATTTCACCCATCCCGGGATAGCATTGCGTCAGCACCTCCAGGGCATCTGAGTAATTCACCGCGGCGCCGACAGTCAGGTGGCCTGCGGCCTGGTCTTTTTCCAGGCGCAGCAACTCCGGCACATTGCACAAGTTGATCAGCCGGTCGAAGATGCGCAGCTCCTTGGTGATCCACAGGCCGACATCGGTGGCGCCGGCCACCATGCGCGCTTGCGGATATTGCTGCAGCAGTTGCCACACCTCGGCGAGGCTCACGGGGGCATGGTAATGGCGGCCGCGGTACTCCAGGTGCAGGGATTTTTCCCGCCGGAGTTGCCGCAGTTGCGTGGCCAGTTGCCCCCGGTCGCGGTGGAAGCCATCGCCCGGCGCCGTTTCCATGGCCTGCACGGCGGCACGCACGATCGGCGCGTAGCCGGTGCAACGGCACAAATTACCGGCGATGGCCTGGTCGATGCGCTGGCGATGGATTTCGACACCGTCCGCGTGGTAGAGGGTAAACAGGCTCATGACAAAACCCGGGGTGCAGAAACCGCACTGGGAACCGTGCTGGTCCACCATCGCTTGTTGCACCGGGTGCAGGCCGTCAGCGTCACTGCCGCTGCCGGCCAGGTCTTCCACCGTGAGCAATTGCTTTCCATCCAGCGTGGGCAGCAGCTGGATACAGGAGTTGAAGGCGCGATAACGCACGCCTTGCGGACCGGGCTCACCCACGGCAACGGTGCAGGCGCCACAATCACCTTCCGCGCAACCCTCTTTCGTCCCCGTGCGGCGCGCATGCGTGCGCAGCCACTCCAGCACGGTCATCTGCGGATCGAATCCGGACAGTTCCTGCACTTCATTGCCGAGAAGAAAGCGGATGCTGGCGCCCATCATGTCCTGGCCTGTGTCAGGCTAACTGCCGCGGTAAGTGCTGTAGCCATAGGGCGAGAGCAGCAAAGGCACATGGTAGTGCTGCGCCGCATCGGCCACGCCAAAGCGGATGACCACCTGGCCCAGAAACGGCGGTTCGGTCTGGACCACTCCCTGCCGGGAAAAATACTCGCCGGCATGAAACACGAGTTCGTACTCGCCGCGCTCAAATGCGTCGCCCTGCAACAAGGGCTGCTCAGAGCGGCCATCGGCGTTGGTGTTCATCGTCAGCAGGTGGTGGCGGCCCGTACCGGCACGGTAAAGGTCGATGCGCACTCCCGCACCTGGTTTACCAGCCGAAGTATCGAGTACGTGGGTGGTCAGTGCGCCCATGGTCTTCCTCGCGTTATGTTGCGCCTGGTCACCCGGCCTATGCGACGGGGGCCGAGTGACGTAAAGTATGTTTTCACGTCAGGCTAAGAAGTATACAACCCGATGACGCAGAAATACCCGAGGGACCTCGCCGGCTACGGTGCCCACCCGCCCGATCCGCAATGGCCAAACGGTGCGCGGATCGCATTGCAAGTGGTCCTGAATTACGAGGAAGGCGGCGAAAACTGCGTCCTGCATGGCGACCCTGCCTCGGAGAGTTTTCTGTCGGAGATCATCGGCGCCGACGCCCGTCGCGACGTGCGCCACCTGAGCATGGAATCGATCTACGAGTATGGCAGCCGGGTGGGCGTATGGCGGCTCAAGCGCCTGTTTGAAACCTACCAGGTGCCGGTCACCGTGTTCGCCGTGGGCATGGCGGTCGAGCGCTATCCCGAGCCCGTTCGTGCCTTGTACGCAGCCGGGCACGAAATCTGCAGCCACGGTTATCGTTGGATCGATTACCAGTATGTCGATGAAACCACCGAGCGTGAACACCTGCGACTCGCCATCGCGGCGATCGAACGGGTCACCGGCGAGCGCCCCGTGGGCTGGTACACTGGCCGCACCGGCCCCAACACGCGCCGCCTGGTGGTTGAAGAAGGCGGATTCCTCTATGACGCCGATGATTACAACGACGACCTGCCGTTCTGGAACGAAGCATACGGCCGCGCTCACCTGGTCATTCCTTACACGCTGGATGTCAACGACATGCGCTTTGCCACCAGCCAGGGATTCAATAGCGGCGAGCAGTTCTACCACTACCTGAAAGACACTTTTGACGTGCTCTACGCGGAAGGCAAGCGCACTCCACGGATGATGTCGGTCGGGCTGCACTGCAGGCTGGCCGGGCGGCCCGGGCGGTTTGCGGCGCTGGAACGATTCCTGCGCTACGCGCGTTCGCATGAAGATGTTTGGTGGTGCCGGCGCATTGACATCGCGCGGCACTGGTATGAAAAGCACTGCAAGGAGGTGTAGGAGCAATGAAGATTGAGCCGGGTGAACTGGACCGCTCGGAGTTCCTGGAAACGTTTGGATCCGTGTTCGAACAATCACCGTGGATTGCGGAGAACGTCTGGAACGACGGGCTCGATGCCCGCCATGACACCGCGGCGGGCATGCATGAAGTGATGTGCAATGAAATACGCCAGGCCGACATGGAGCAAAAACTTGAATTGCTGCGGGCTCACCCGGAACTGGCCTGCGCCATCAGCCGCGAAGGGCTGAGCAAAGCCTCACGCGGGGAACAGCGCCGCTCCGGCCTGGAGCAGTGCACAGAGGAGGAATTTGCCGAGTTCAAGCGCCTCAACGCCGCCTACCGGGAAAAATTCGATTTCCCTTTCATACTGGCCATCAAGGGTTTCCAGCGCAAGCAGATCCTGGAGATTTTCCGCCACCGCCTGCAGCATTCACCGGAAGAGGAGTTCCAGGCAGCCCTGGCCCAGGTGATGAAAATCGGCCTGTTCCGCCTGCAGGACATCATGTAATGAGCCGGTCCGCGGACACGACCCGACCGGACTTCGTGGACCGGTTCATCGACCTCGCGCAGCCGCGTCTCGGCGCCTCGGTCATCGAGGCCACCGACGATTTCTTCGCCCCGAAGGAACGGCTGATCGAACCCGCCCCGCCCATTTTCATCGCGGATAAATACGATGAGCATGGCAAATGGATGGACGGCTGGGAAAGCCGCCGCAAACGCACCGCCGGCCACGATTTCTGCGTGGTGAAGCTGTGTCCCGGCGTGATTCACGGCGTGGATATCGATACTGCGTTTTTCACCGGCAACTACCCGCCGCACGCTTCCATCGAGGCCTGTGAAGAGGCAGGCAAGCCGGATGAGCAAACGCGCTGGTACAAGCTGCTGCCGAAAACCGCGCTGCGGGGAAATGCCCACCACTACGTGCCGGTCGATGATGACCGCACCTGGACCCACCTGCGCCTGCACATCTACCCCGATGGTGGAGTGGCGCGCCTGCGGGTCTACGGCGTCGCCCACTTCGACTGGAGCGCCCTGCCGCAGGATGAATTGGTTGACCTGGTGGCCATGACGCACGGCGGGCGGGCCCTGGCCTGCAACGACATGCATTTCGGCCACATGTCCAACCTCATTGCCCCCGGCCACGGCGTCAACATGGGCGATGGCTGGGAAACCCGCCGACGGCGCGAACCAGGCAACGACTGGGTCATTCTCAAGCTGGGTCACGCGGGCATCATCCGGCAGGTCGAAGTCGACACGGCATTCTTCAAGGGTAACTACCCCGCCCGCTGTTCCCTGCATGGCGCATTGCTGGGCGGCGCCGCCGATGAGGAGGTGAAGGCAGACGCCGATTACTGGCAAGCCATCATGCCCCAGGTGGAGCTGGGGCCCAATCGCCTGAAGGTTTTCGAAGACGAGGTGATCGACACGGGAGCGGTCAGCCACGTGCGCTTCGACATCTACCCCGATGGCGGGATCAGCCGTCTGCGCCTGTATGGCGCCTACCACGAGGACTGATTCCACGAGCATGACAGCCATTCCGCTCAGCCTGCAAGCGCTGTCGGCACACGCCTTTGCACCGTTTGGCGATGTCCTGCAAAAAGAAGACCGCGTGCAGCAGATCATCAATTACGGCCATACCCTGAAGTTTGCCGATCTCGCCAGCCTGGACCTTGGCGAACAAGGCGGCCGGCCGGCCGTGCACATTTACCATGGTCTCCCGGTTAGCCTGCCCTTGCGCATCGAAGTCATGGAGCGCCATCCGCTGGGCAGCCAGGCCTTCATGCCCCTGCAGGAACGGCCTTTCGTGGTCATAGTGGCGCCTGCGGGCGCGGCACCGGGGCCAACGGACGTCAGAGGGTTTTTCAGCAATGGCCAGCAAGGCATCAATATTCACAAGGGCGTCTGGCATCACTACCAGGTCACCCTCGGCGAACCGGCGGATTACCTGGTCATCGACCGCGCCGGGCCGGACGGGAATTTTGATGAGCACCGGCTGACCCGACCACTTGTGGTCGAGCATGTGCCCTGGCTGGGCAGCGCAAGTGGGTGAGACATGCGCTTTAGCGAACTTGGCCCGCCGGCCGGATTTGGCTCGCACCAGCCAGAACACCGGGCAAGGATGCAGCAGGGACGGGGCATGGAACTCGGCGCCGCTTGGCGTCGCGCCCTGCGGAATCAGGACAGGCGTATGACCTCGAACACGCCAAAAAGCTTGAAATCGCGCCAGTCGGTAGTCGCGATTCGAGTAATGCCGGCACTGTGATAGTTGGCTGCCAGCAAGGTGTCGAGCACACGTTTGCGCCCCAGCCGGTGACGATGCATCCAGTCGACGAACAGCGGAAACGAGTGCGGCGTGGGTTCGATGATCCTGCATTCGCGTGCCTGCCACCACTGCCCGCAGATCTCCACCGCCTCGTCAATATCCAGCGGCCGTGAAAAACGTCGCGGGTCAGTCACGACATGCACGAATTCTCCCAGGATTTGGGAACAGATGGCCGCGCTGGCCTCACGTCCGACAATTCGGCTATCGAACAGATCCCGGCACGCTGCATGTGCCGGTTGCTCCCGAATGGCCAGACCCACCAGAAAGCTGGTGTCCAGACCGATCACGAATCTGGATCCAGCATTTCTCCGAGCAGATTGTCGTCTGCAGTCAGCGGGCGCAAAACCGCGCCGGCCGAGCGCGGCCGAAAGGCCTTCAGGTCACCAACCGGACGCAGGCGTTCGCGCCGATACAGTTCCATCGCCTCGCGAATCAACTCTGAGGTCGGTCGGCCGGCTGATTTCGACGCTGACTGAAATTCGGCGTATACCGGCTCAGATACATTGATTGTAATGGTCTTCATGATTATATTTTAATGTATTCTGGGTGTAATCGCCATCAACGCGTTTTTCGGGAGCAATGGGTTTTGGCAACAGGCGGTCAAGATTTGATCCTCACTGTGCGTGCTTATTTTTGCTGCTCTGAGGCGCCCGGCGCTTGAAATTGCTGGGCGTCGCGTGTGATGCACGCATAGAACTTATCCTCGGGAAAATGCGAATCGCGGCATGATTTCACGGTGCTGATTAGCTGTTCCTGTTGATAGTAAACCACATAAGGGAAGATCAGAACTCTCGATCCGGCAAGAGACTGGTAAGCACCAAACCTGTCAATCTGCCCCTTTGTGTACGGATATGCCTGTTCGATGTATTTGGCGATGCTCGAATGTTCGACATGGTTGTCGGGCAACTGATCGAATGGCCCATCATAGTAATTGTTTTGGTCGACACTACCATTGTGAGCAGCGATCAGGATTTTCCTTTGGTTTTTTGTGTCCGCGAAAAAAGCAAAGCCGGTGCGCTTGCCAATCACGATGCCTGGATCGATAGTGATAAACGTCTCCGGAACCGATGTTTCTTCGTTCAAAATATAGAAGAGATGTTTTTCTTTGTCGTTGAAGACAAGAAAGAACTTCAGGCCTGACTCATCAAAGATTGGCCCAACTAAAATCTCACCCTCTCTTAGCCTTGCGCGGGCCGGCCTTTCCTGGCTAACGTCGTTAAGGCGAAACGTTACCGTCTTTCCTGAGTAGGTCACCGAATATATTAATAACCGAACGCGCTTGACGATCACACCATCAGATGTTGAGAACGCTTTCGCTTTGCTTTCGATGTCTTGATACTGGCCGTTTCCGGCAAACTCAAAATAACCGATGTGAATGATTCCCTGATCTCGGTCATGAGCATCGAGTTGCAAGTTGCCCCAGATAGTTTTTCCGTTGGTGTAGATCTGGAAATAGTAGTAATTCTCAGTCGGATAAACTACGACTTCTTCTTCCAGCGCAGAGAACACAGCCTTGAAGACTGCGACCGGGTCATCGAGGTTGAGCGTCGTGAGAAGTCCTTCGATGATCTTCTGATTAAAAATCACCTCAGGTTTCGGTGTACTGGGCACAGAGACGCTCGTCAAAGCTTGATGGCCCCAACTAAACCAAGTCAGGGCAAGCAGAAGAACCAGCCCCACACCAATGCAACTAGTGGCAACAACTCGCTTATTTGGAATAACCAAGCCGCGCTCGCCGGAACCGAACCGGAGCATCCCGCACAGATTCGTCGCGCCCGTGCATAATTGATCAGAGGCTCCCTAGGACTTGCGTCTCGGCCTTGTCGGCTGAGAGCGCTGCTGCAGCTCGCGCTCGCGAGGGGCGTTGCTTTGCATCCGCTCGGGTTGCCGAGGAGGGCTAGAATGGTACGCAGCCAGGGCCGGGGCCTTTAGCCGATGATGATGACTTGTGGACGTCCAGGCCTTTCAAAGGATCGCCGCTGGCACAATGCGGTATGGTCGTCCCCATGACTGCCGGTGATCCTTTCGGGCTAACAGCGGGCACCTGAGCCCACAATTGGATCGTATCCCCGACCTTGTATGGAAAGGGGATCTTCTGAAAGGTAAATACATACGATTCACCTTCGGTCCCAATAGTGAAGGTTTTGGTCGTTGGATCAACCCCCGTAACGCTGCCGGTCAGGAGCTTGTACTCAGGCGGTTTCTCCCCGGCCTTCCTCTCCTGAGCTGGGGCGGCAGTGGCAGGCTTCGGCTGTTCAGCCGCAACCACCACGCTGGAAGCACCGAACTGCAAGACCAGCATCAGGGCAATAACACCAGTCAATGTTTTCATGGTTTAAACCTCCTCACAAAAGGATAGGAATTCCAAAGCTACTTCTTGGTCAGTGTACGCCGCGGGTTCACGCGGTCAAGGGTTCCAGATGCAGACCATGTCCTGGTTCTGGCTCTCGTAGTCGGGCATGACGTTGACCGGCGGATCGAGCTTCAGCAACCTGCGGGCAGCGGGTGACGCGGCTATCGAAGAACCCCGCGTCGGTGGGTAGGACAAGCGCCCGCCGTGGTGTTGGAGTTTTCCGCCGCGCAGGCAGACGCCAGCCCGGCGACTTACCGGCGGTTGTTGACCGCACTGAAGCCGACGGCCGCGCTAGCTGATCACTTCATAGGCTTTAAGCGTCAGGAACGCCGCAAACTCGTCATCGAGCACCAGTCCATCCAGCAACACGGCAGCACGGGCCAGCAGTTTTACCGTGTCGCTATCCGCCTGCTGCATCAGGCCTTCGACGATGCGGATCCGTTCCGCCCGGTACAGCGCGGCATCGATGGGTGCACCGTTTTCCAGCCTGGCGCGGGGATGGCGAATCCACTGCCACAATTGTGCGCGGGAGATTTCCGCGGTGGCTGCGTCTTCCATCAGGTTGTCGATGGGCACACAACCATTGCCTCCCAGCCAGGCAGACAGGTACAGCACAGCGATGCGGATGTTACTGCGCAAGCCGGCCGCGGTAATAGTGCCGCTGACCGGGCGCAGTAAATCCTCCGCGCTGACGTTCACGTCTTCGCGCAGCCGATCGAGCTGGTTGGGACCCTGCATCACCGCATCGAACTCGGCGCGTGCAACGGGCACCAGCCCCGGGTGCGCCACCCAGGTTCCGTCATGGCCTGCCGTGGCCTCGCGCTGCTTGTCGGCCCGCACCTTGGCCAGCGCCGCCGAGTTCGCCGCTGCATCATCCTTGATCGGAATCTGCGCCGCCATGCCGCCCATGGCCATGGCGCCACGGCGGTGGCAGGTTTTGATCAACAGCAGGGAATAGGCATTCAGAAAACCCTTGTCCATGGTGATCTGGGCGCGATCCGGCAACAGTGCGTCCGGGTCATTACGCAGCGTCTTGATGTAGCTGAAAATATAGTCCCAGCGGCCGCAATTCAGGCCCTGGATGCGGTCCTTGAGCTCGAACAGGATT
>DATDPS010000080.1:0-2617 GCA_035292625.1 Lysobacterales bacterium
TAGTGCCGGCGCGGCTTCTCCTTGGGCCGTTCCGGCAGCGGCTTCCAGATCGAACTCCAGGCTCCAGCGGCGCAATCGGCCCACGTCCTGCCCGGCCACGTCGGCCACGCGCAATGTCCAATTGCCTTGCGCCTGATCTCCCAACAGATCGGCCAGTGCCAAGATGTCCTCGCTCCGGTAAGACACAGCCAGGTTTTTTTGGCTCCCGCCCTTGCGGTCGTGCAAGACGACGGTCTTGCCGGACGGCGTCGTGAGGCTGACGCGCAGATCGCTGATCCAGGTGTGTTCGATGTCCACCGAGACCGTCAGCCGCTTAATCCGGCCGGCCTGCGGGACCGCCAGAACATGGGTCACACCCGCCGACTGGTTGTCCGGGATGTTCAGGTTCGGCGTGGCCTCGACTTTGACCCCCGGTGCCGGAGGGATCGGTGGCGTCGGTTGCGGGACGTTGAAATCCCCCACGATGCCCGATAACGACGCGCCGGTGGACTGCGCCGCCGGTCCCATGGCAAACTTCGCGAATGCCTTCCAAATGCCGTCTCGGGCAGTGTCGAACTGGCCGCTCGTCAGTTTCCCCGCCTGCCTCAGCGCGTCCAGTGCGGCCAAGATGGCATCGCGGGCATCGAGGAAGCTGGGATTGGCCGGCGTGAGCTTCAAGGCGTCCACGACCAGTTGCACGCCGAGGTTTGCGCCGAGGTTCCGGTTCATTTCCATCAGCGTGGCGCACCAGATTTCGCCGATGTTGTGCTCCTCGTTGTAGCGGCCGGTGCCCAGTTTCCCGAAATGATCTGGGAAGTTATTGTCATAAGGAAAATCCCGGATGCCCGCAGGATCATTGACCACCCAATCGCCCACCACCTTGGCGCTGTTAATCGTACAGGCGATGTAATCGCTCCAGCCCTCACCCATGCCGCCGCTCTGTGGTGCCTCAAGTGCGCGGTCATTCGCCGGACCGCCCACCAGGCGATTGGTCACACCATGCGTGAACTCGTGAAAGACCACACTGGAATCGAACGCGGTGTGTCGGTTCGTTGAAGATACCAGGCCCATGTTCATCACCGGACTTAAACCATCGATCGGTGTGCCCATGTTGGCCGTGCCAAACACCGTTCCGGAATGCGCCCGCGCATCCACCCGGTCCACAGCCATACCGCCACGATCAAAGTTATCGCGCTGGAAGTTGCCGTCCTGCTCCCGAAAGCCGAGCAGGTAGAAAAAGTCGTGCATCACGCAATTGAAATAGAAAATGTTGAGCACCTTCTGATCGTCGCCGGTCCCATCAGCGGGATTGAAAACCAGCGTCCCGTTCTGGATCGTCCCTGCACTGGAGGGGCCGCTGGCACCCAAGTGAGCCAAGACTCCGTTACCCACGGTGCGATCAGCCTCCACCCAGTGGTCCGGGAACGCCGCCGGCAGCGTCGTGGGCAGTGGCAGGCCATAATCTGCCAAGGCTCGGGGGAATTCGGTGATTTGGCGCGGACTGCCCCCGTGGACGCGATAGACATTCCCTCGCGCGGCGACGCTCTGCACCAGTTGCCGGCAATACTGAATCTCACCGTTCTCGGCATCCACCAGCGTGCGATACTGGCCGCGATACGCTGGCATCGTCAGGATCACCTCCCAAGTCAGGCGCAGCGCATCGCCCAACGGGAACCAGAGCAAGCTGGCCTTGACCTTGTCCCCAAACGGGCCGGCATCGAGCACCGTGAGCTTCTCCGGTTTCTCTGGAAACGCGGCGATGACGCGAGGCTCGAAACCTTCGAGGTTGACACTGGGTAGCTCCAAAGGCTCGCCAAACGGATCCTTGTGGCCCTGCTCATCCTCGTGCGGCACCGCCACGTGCCGGGCGGCCCGCAGGACGGCCTCCTGAACCTTTAGCGTGGGCGCCACCGTCACATCCTCAGGCACCGTCACGGTGCTGCCGACGGTTTCCTTGATGGCACCGTTCGGCTCAAAGCGCACCGCCTCCGCCGCCTGGAAGATCGGAATCCCTTTGTAAGCCTGCTGCAAATGCACCGCGACCGCCCCGCTGCTGGTCGTTTGATAATCCGGATCGGCCACAAACTCCGCCGGCTGCGTGGCGGTAAGGCCCAAGGCCCGGCTGATCCCGCGCACATGATCAAGCGCGCGCTGCACATAATTGCCCGCTTCCGCCGGCGCTGCCTCTGAGGCAACTGCGGCGGGATTGCCGGTAACGCCGTCAAACCGCGCAATGCGGATGCGGTGCGCCCCCGGCAGGCGGTCCGACACTGCCGAAGCCAGCGACCGCAATTCTGCGTCGCGGTTCAGAATGGTTCGCCTCTGGCTAAAATCACGACGATCAATTTCTCTGCTCATAAATTGCCTCCTATCGGTAGATGGTACCTAAGATGGTACCTTTGGTTGCTTGGCTGCTTTTGAAAAGGAGAGGCCAGTCCTTGGAAAATGGTGCGGCGAGCTTGGGACAAGTGCCAAGCGCGCAAGTAACATAACGCCTGCTCTCGGACACGGCGACCCTGGGGGCCGACCCTGGGTCCCCTTGTCACAGCGCGGATAAGCCCCTCCCCCATCTCGGGCCGATCCTGCCAGCGTGCGCCGGACAAGTCAAACGAGGGGCCTCAAGGCGGCGAGCGGCGCG
>DATDPS010000081.1:0-8338 GCA_035292625.1 Lysobacterales bacterium
CAACTCGGCGGCCGTCAGGTGGATTCCATCGCCACGATCTGACCGGCCGGGCGATGAAATCATGGAACCGGGACCCGATCCAGCAAGCGGTCGACCAGTTGATCGACCGTCACGCCCTCCGCTTCAGCTTCATACGAAAGCAATACGCGGTGGCGCAGCACGTCGTGGATCACCGCGTGCACGTCATCGGGTGAAACATAATCGCGGTTGTCCAGCCAGGCACGGGCACGGGAACAACGATCCAGGCCGATGGTAGCGCGGGGACTCCCGCCGTAACTCACCAGGGACGACAACTCCGGGTCCCAGCGGCCGGGGTCACGCGTGGCGAGCACCATTTGCACGATGTATTCCTGCAGGGCCGGCGCCAGGTACAAATCCAGCACGCCCGCCTGGGCGGAGAAAACCTGTTGCTGGGTCACGATGACCGGAACCGGAGCATGTTGGCCGAGGTCATCCCGCGCCTGTTGCCGCGCCAGGTTGAGGATCTTCAGTTCGGCCTCGGCGCCCGGGTATCCAATGGCGACGTGCATCAGAAAACGGTCCAGTTGTGCTTCTGGCAGGGGATAGGTGCCTTCCTGCTCAATCGGATTCTGCGTGGCCATGACCAGGAACAGGCGCGGCAGGCGATAGGTCACGCGCCCCACGGTGACCTGGTGTTCGCCCATGGCTTCGAGCAGGGCGGATTGCACCTTGGCCGGTGCGCGGTTGACTTCGTCGGCCAGGATCAGGTTGTGGAATATCGGCCCTTGCTGGAATTCGAAACTGCCCTCCTGCGGCCGGTAAATTTCCGTTCCCGTGAGGTCGGCGGGCAACAGGTCCGGGGTGAACTGGATACGGTGAAAATCCCCTTCTATGCGATCGGCAATCACCTTGATGGCCGTGGTCTTGGCCAGGCCAGGCGCACCTTCAACCAGCAGGTGGCCGTTGCTCAACAGGGCAATCAGCAGCCGTTCCATCAGGCGCTGCTGCCCGATAATCAACTCGTTGGCTGCCTGGCTCAGCCTGATGAACGCGGCATGGGCATCGCCCATTTCCGCCGCATCGTGGGGGGTCCGGGTGTGTGCGACCGGGGTGTCTGATTGATTCATGTGAATCCCTTGTAAGTCTGCAGCGGGGAGTATACCGATCGAAGCGATGATTCCTGGTCAGTATTGTTACGCACTACGGCCACCCCGGTGCGTGTCATTGGTCATGGAAGCGGCCGGCGGCGGCGCCAGGTCATTTTTCACAGTTCCTGGGGATCGATGTCCAATGCCCAGCGCACCTTGCGGCGTGCCGGCAGGGAGCGCAAGGGGCCCATCCAGGCATCGATCTGGCGGTGCAACTCGGGCCGGGCATCGCCCTGGATCATGAGGTACATGCGATAGCGGCCGCTGACTTTCTCCATGATGGCCGGCATGGGGCCGAAGACACTGCTTTCCCCGGCCGGGAAACAGGCGGCCGCTGCATGCAGAAACTGCTCCACATCGTCCCGGGAGTGCGCTTCCGCCCGCAGCAGGGCCTGGAAGCTCACCGGTGGCAAATGCGTCTGGCGGCGCTCTTCCAACAGATGGCGCGCAAAAACCTCATAGCCCTGGTTGATCAACAGCGCCAGCATCCCATTTTCCGGGTGGAATGTCTGCAGGATTACGGTGCCCGGTTTGCCGGCACGGCCGGCGCGGCCTGAGACCTGCAACAACGTTTGTCCGAGCCGTTCCATGGCGCGGAAATCCGCGCTGTACAAGGACTGGTCGACATTGACCACGACCACCAGGGTCACGTCTGGAAAATGATGTCCCTTGGCCAGCATCTGGGTGCCGACCAGCACGCAAGGACCTCCCTGGATCACCTGCTCCACCTGGTCATTGAAACTGCCTTTGCGGCTGGTGCTGTCGCGATCAAACCGCAGCACCGGAACTGCCGGGAAGCGGTCCTGGAGGGCCCGTTCGAGTTGTTGCGTGCCCTCGCCCGCGCTGCTCAGGGCGTCGGCACGGCAATCGGGACACAGCACCGGAGTGCGGCGCTGGCTGCCGCAGTGGTGACAGCACAAGATGCCCGCGCCGCGGTGCCAGGTCAGGTTGGCGTCACAGCGTTCACAGGTTCCATGCCAGCCGCACTGTTCACACATCAGCACGGGCGCCCAGCCGCGCCGGTTGAGAAAGACGATTACCTGTTCCTGGCGCGCCAGGGTTTCAGCAATGGCCTCGGTCGCTGCCGCGGCCAGTCCGTGTTGGCAGCGGTTCTGGCCCAAATCCAGAACCCGCCAGCGGGGCAGGGCTGCCTGGGTGGCGCGCTCACGCAAGCGGTGCCACTGGTAGCGACCCGCAACCGCATTGTTGATTGACTCCAGCGAAGGCGTGGCGCTGCCCAGCACGATGGGAACATCCAGGTCCGAGGCACGTTTGACCGCTACATCGCGAGCCGAGTAACGGAACCCCTCCTGCTGCTTGAACGAGGCGTCGTGTTCCTCATCGAGGATGATGAGTCCCAGCTCTGGCATGGGGGTAAACAGCGCCGAACGGGTGCCGATGAGCAGGCGTGAACGCCCCGAACGTGCAGCCTCCCAGGCCTGCAGGCGTTCACCGGCGCTGATGCGGGAATGGATAACCGCGGGTTCCAGCCCAAGGCGCTGGCGAAAACGGCGCAGCAATTGCGGCGTGAGCCCGATTTCAGGCACCAGCACCATGCCTTGCCTGCCTTGTGACAGGACGCGCTCGAGCAACTGCAGGTAGATCTCGGTCTTGCCGCTGCCGGTGACTCCATCCAGCAGGTGGCATTGGAACCGGTCCCCGGCCGCAAGGCAATCGTCCACCGCTTGCTGCTGTTCCGCGGTGAGGACCGGCCCGGGCCGGATACCGGGTGGCGCGACCGCCATTGGTCCGGCCGCAGCCCATCCGGCGTCCAGCAAACGGCGCATGGTCGCGCGCCAGGGCAAGCCTTCGCTGGCCAGTGTGAGTTCACTGACTGGCGCCTCTTGCAGGCGTTGCAACAAGGCAAACTGGACCTTCGCCCGCCCCGGACCCTGCCGCAGGCGCAGCCGCCCTGCTTCGGTCAGGCTGAAACCCACGGGCGCAGCAGGCAGACTCCCATCGGGTTTGCGCAATGCCGGGGGCAAGGCGGTTTGCAGCACCTCTCCGGGTGCATGTTGGTAGTATTGCCAGCACCAGGCCAGCAATTTCATCAGGCTTTTATCCAGCAGCGCCCGGCCTTCGTCCAGTAGCGAAAGAATGGTCAGCAGGCGTTCCGGAGCCATCTCACTGACGACATCTGTTTCCACCACGATGCCAACCAGCCGGCGACGGCCAAACGGGACCAGCACCCGCGCACCCACCACCACTGGCGGCTGGTCCGGGTTCTGCACGTAGTCGAATAACTGGGGCAACGGGACTGGCAAAGCCACCCTGGCAACGCACTGCGAAATTCGGGAATTCATGGAGCTTGAATTCTATCAGCGCGCGGGCCGGGTATACTGGTTTCAGTCGATCGGCAGCTTTTCCTTATCATTGGACTGCTGCCCGTTCAGCAGCGCCCGCAGGGTTCCCCCGTCGCCGCGGCGCTAGTAGTGTTAACCAACCCCAGCCAGCAGGAGAAGAGCATGATCAGAGATTTCCGGGAGTTCGCGTTGCGCGGCAATGTAGTGGACATGGCGGTCGGCATCGTCATCGGCGCCGCGTTCGGCAAGATCGTATCTTCCTTCGTCAATGACGTATTGATGCCGCCGCTGGGAGTTATCTTGGGCGGGGCGAAGTTCAGCGAACTCGCCCTGACCATCAGGGAAGCCAGTGGCGAAGCCGCCGCCGTGACCTTGAATTATGGGACTTTCATCCAGACCATGGTCGATTTCACCATCATCGCTTTTGCGATTTTCATGTTGATCAAGGCCCTGAACTCACTGAAAAAAAAGGCCGAGGAGAAACCGGCGGTAGCGCCTGAACCTTCAGCGCAGGAAAAGCTGCTGACGGAAATCCGCGACTTGCTGAAAAACCGCAATAGTTGATCACTGCCCGGTGGCAGCGGGTACTGGAGTCAGAGTACCTTTTCGCTACAGCAACCCGAGGAAGGTACCCGCTTTCCCCAAAGGCACTCTGACCCTGGTCGCTCAATTCATTTGTGGGGTGGCTGCCTGCTTGACGTTGAGCTGGGAGAACTTGCGGTTCAGCAGCTCGAGATCGGATTCCAGTTCTGCCACATCGCCAATGATACGGGCCGTCTCGCGCAACAGCAGATCAGGGCCTTCATCCACAGCCTCGCTTTCGTCGGCAGTTGAGCTGTCCTCGTCAAAATCCTCCACATCTTCTTCCAACAACACATCATCGCTGCTGAGCAGTGGATTTACCCCGTCCTGCTGTGCCTTGCGCACTTCGCGCCGGGCATCTTCCTGCGCCATTTCCTCGCGTGCGGCTGCTTCCAGCAATGAAATGCTGGTACGGCCGGACTTGGTGTTGTACTCCTCGATGTCGGCCAGCAACCAGTTGAACTCCTGGTCAGCGCCGATGCGTCCCTCGTAACGGCTTTCAGCCACCGCCACCAGGCGGCTCAGGTCGCCGGCCGGCTGGTAGCGAGCCGGATCGATGGTCGTCCATGGCAGGGCTCGGGGCAGCGAGCGTTCACCATACTCCTGCGGATCACCGGCCGAAGGAAACCGGATATCCGGCTCCACCCCGCGGTTCTGCGTGGAACCGCCGTTCACGCGGAAAAACTGCGCCATGGTGATTTTCAGCTGGCCCATGGCGGGAGAGTCCGATGGTGCATAGTCGTCCAGGTCGAGCAGGCTCTGCACCGTGCCCTTGCCAAAGGTCGGTTCGCCAATGACCAGGCCGCGGCCATAGTCCTGAATCGCGGCAGCAAATATTTCCGAAGCGGAGGCGCTGTAACGGTTGACCAGGACGGCCAGGGGGCCTTTCCAGGCCATGCCGGCTTCCACATCCTCTTCCAGTGAAATGCGGCCATTTGAATTGCGCACCTGCACCACCGGTCCCTTGTCGATAAACAGCCCGGTCAGGGTAGTCGCCTCAAGCAGGGAACCACCGCCGTTATTGCGCAGGTCGATCACCAGGCCGGCAATCCCCTGTTGCTCGAGTTCACTGATGAGGTTGCGCACGTCACGCGTGCTGGAACGGTAATCGGGGCGGTTTTCCGCGCGGGCGTTGAAATCCATGTAAAAGACCGGCAAATCGATTACGCCGATTTTCTTGACTTGATCACTGCCTTCAACGGGCACTTCGATGATGCTGCTCTTCGCTGCCTGATCTTCGAGCTTGACCTCGTTGCGCACTATGTCGACCACTGTGCTCGGGCCGCTCAGGCTCACACTTTCCGGCAGCACTTCGAGCCGGACGACGGTATCTTTCGGTCCGCGAATCAACTCCACGACGTCGTCCACGCGCCAGCCAATCACGTCAACCATTTTTCCATCCCGGTCCTGGCCAACCGCGGTGATGCGGTCGCCCGCCTTCAGGCGCCCATCGAGGTCAGCCGGCCCGCCCGGGACCACGCTGGCGATGGTCGTGTACTCGGATTCCCGTCCCAGCAGGGCGCCGATACCTTCCAGCGACAGGCTCATCGAAATCTCAAAGTTCTCCGAGGTGCGCGGCGACAGGTAATTGGTATGCGGTTCGATGGATTGGGCAAACGCGTTCATGAAAAACTGGAACACGTCGTCCGATTTGAGCTCGTTGATGCGCCGGTCCAGGTTGGAGTAGCGCTCTTCCAGGGTTTCGACAATGGCCGCACCGTCCTTGTCGGTGAGTTTCAGGCGCAGGTAGTCATTCTTGACGCGTTTGCGCCACATGTCGTCGAGTTCGGCCGTAGTCTTTGCCCAGGGAGCGTCGGTGCGGTCAAACTCGTAATATTCATCGATGGTGAAATCCATCGCTTGCTTGAGGACTTCATGGGAATAGGCTACGCGCTCACGCACCCGTCCCACGTAGATATTGAAGATTTCATAGGCCGGAAGCAGGTCGGAGTGGCGCAGCGCGTCGTCAAGCGAAGTGCGGTAGCGCTCGATTCGCTCGATGTCCGATGCCAGGAAGTAATTCCGGTTCGGGTCCAGCAGTTCAATGTATTCATCCAGGATCAGGCTGGAAAACTCGTCGTCCAGGCGTGTGTCCCGGTAATGCCAGTTGGTCAGAAAACGGGTTGCCAGATTGGTTGCATAGCGCTGGTCCATGCTGGGCTTCAGGTCCAGCGATGCAGGCGACTGTACGCCCGCCCAACTGGTCGAGCCGGCCAGGGCGAGGGACAAAAGAATGGCAACACGTTTCACACGAACCTCCACATAATGACCGGTTTACCGCCGGCAAAACGGCAGAAAACCGCAATCTTAACCTTTATTTATGCCTGTTTCCGACAAAGAAAACAATCCAGAGTTTCTAATTCCGGGTTGAAAAGCATGAAATTGATGATCAAGCGCTCATGTCAACCATTCCGGAAGCATGCGCCATTTGGTCAGCGTGGTAAGAGGAGCGCACCAGGGGCCCTGAAGCCACATGCGTGAAGCCCATGGCATACGCGCTTGCCGCGAGGCCGTCGAACTCCTGCGGTGTCCAGTACCGCAGCACCGGGTGGTGGTGCGCAGTGGGCTGCAGGTACTGGCCGATGGTCACCAGGTCAACCTGGTGCCGGCGCAATTCCCCTAAGGTGGCGAGAACCTGGTCCAGGTTTTCACCCAGCCCCAGCATGAGACCCGACTTGGTGGGAATTTCCGGGTGCTGTTGTTTGAATCGCAGCAGCAAATCCAATGACCACTGGTAGTCTGCCCCGGGGCGGACCTGGCGGTACAGCGCCTCGACCGTCTCGATATTGTGATTGAAGACATCGGGAGGGGCGGCCGCAAGTAATTCCAGCGCCCGCTCGACGCGGCCTTTGCCGCGAAAATCCGGCACCAGGATTTCCACCTTGATCCCCGGGCTGGCAGCGCGCAGCTGGCTGATGCACTCGGCAAAATGCCCGGCCCCGCCATCTTTCAGGTCATCCCGGTCCACTGACGTGATCACCACGTAGCGCAGGCCCATGTCGCGCACCGTCCTGGCCAGGCGCTCGGGTTCACGGGCATCGGGCGGCATGGGCCGGCCGTGGGCGACGTCGCAGAATGAGCACCGCCGGGTGCAGATTTCACCCAGCACCATGAACGTGGCCGTACCCTTGTTGAAGCACTCGTGGATGTTGGGACAGGAGGCTTCCTCGCAGACCGTGACCAATGCACGGTCACGCAGCTTGGATTTCAACGCACCCACGGCATTACCCGCCGGCAAACGCACGCGGATCCAGGAGGGTTTGCGCAAGCGGGGAGCGTCCGCGTCGAACCGGGCCGTGTTGCGCGCCATCTTGTCAGCGCCGCTTTGCTTGCCTTCCGGGCCGGCGACGATGCGCAACGGGATTTTGTCTGTTTCTCTCATTTAAAAAACCACTGAACCTCGTTATATTTGAGGACGCCGGCCAGTTGATCCACCAGCTCATTCTCAATATCCCGCATGCTCACGGGCGTGAATGATACCAGCTGCGTGATTTCCAGGCCCTGGAATCCACAGGGATTGATACGCTGGAATGGCTCCAGGTCCATGTCCACGTTAAACGCCATCCCATGGAAAGTGCAGCCCCGCCGCACACGCAAACCCAGGGATGCAATCTTGGCCCTCGCGACATAAATTCCAGGTGCGCCGGCAATGCGCTCTCCCGGAACCCCGTGAGCCGCCAGCACCTGGATGATGGCTTCCTCGATGCGGTGGACCAGATCGCGCACTCCAATTCGGCGACGCCGGATATCGATCAGGGGGTAGGCCACGATCTGGCCTGGGCCGTGGTAGGTGACCTGGCCGCCGCGGTCCACCTGGACCACCGGGATGTCACCGGGCGCCAGCACGTGTTCAGCCTTTCCTGCCTGCCCCTGGGTGAAAACCGGCGGGTGTTCGACCAACCACAATTCGTCGACGGTCAGCTCATTGCGCGCATCGGTAAACTGTTGCATGGCGCGCCATACCGGCTCGTAATCCGACCGGCCCAGGCGGCGCACCCACAGTCTGTCGAGACCCGGGTCTGCCGCTTGCGCTGAATTTGCTTGAGGAGTCATGCTTGCTGTTCAAGACGGCGCGAAGATACACGCCTATCCATGACCTTGATGGGAAAACGGCAGGGAAATTCCAGCAGGGAAACGCGCGCTTCACTCGTCATCGCCAAAAAGCCCGCCTGTCCACAAGCGCAGATTGTCCCAGGTGCGGCCGAAGAATCCGGCTTCTTCTACCGTGGCGAGCGCCACCAGGTCGCGGCTGGCAACCAGTTCCCCGCCCAGGCGGACCGAGATGCTTCCCACCACTTCGCCTGCGGCCAGGGGCGCGCTCAGCGTCGGCGGGAGTTCCACCTG
>DATDPS010000082.1:0-2230 GCA_035292625.1 Lysobacterales bacterium
TTTGAATCACGCGTTTTCGACCCGGACGGGGTCTTGCTCAGAGCCTCTGCCTTGCCCTCGCTGCGGCTGGGGCCGGTATTTCAATTCATCGAACCGGTAGACAGACCGCGTCAGATCCGCATCGAAGTCTCCCTCGCCCACGCCACCAGCCGGTCGAAAATCGATATGCGCCTGCTGAAGTTTGACCAGGGAGGGCCGGACAGCACGGTATTGATGAGGGCTTACCGGATGCTCTCGCACGGCCTTGAAATCGAAAAAACCAATCGCATCGACAACTGGACCCTGAAGGTCATTTCCCTCATGCAGGCCGCCAGCATCTTCGATTTCCTCGGCATGCAGGAGCTGCAGCTGTGGTCCGAGTTCTATGGCAATCATTACCTGCTGGTGATTCTGGGCGATCCCCTGACGGCAATGGAAGGAGCCCGTGAAATTTACCCCGCCGCCCTGCGCGCGGGTCTCAAGAGTCTGGCCCTGGCGGTTGTGCAGATGGAAGGTTCGGCGCTGGTCAAGCTGGCCACGGCTGGCGCGGCGAAGTCCAGCGCGGCACAATTCGAGCAGGCCCAGGCCCGTTTTGCGCAGGCCGCTGAAATGGCGGCAGCTATGGATTTCCAGTACGAACGGGCGCTGGCGATCTACAACAGCGGCCTGGCGTTTGAATTCGCCAGCCAGGCGGGCAAGGCGTTTGCCCAGTTTGATCAGGCGCTCGGCATTGCCACCAGCGCCGGCAACACCGGCCTCGCCAACCAGATCAGGCAGCATGCCGCGAGCCTGCACGAATCGCGCGGCGAAACGACAGAAGCCATCGCCCTGCTGCAGGAAATCGGCGCCACCGCCCCGCCCAAACCCGAACAGGTACCCGGCGCCGAATCCAGCTCCGAACCCAGCCAGGAAACGGCTCAGGCGGCGGGGCCGCCGGGGTCCGGGGCCCCGGCTGGAGCCGGGCGTTCAGAGCGTGAAATGGTCAGTTACCTGTTCGAACAGGGTCGCCTGCTGGAAAAGACTTTCCAGCACCTCGAAGCGGCCAAAGTGCTGAAACAGGCGCTGGAACTGGGTCAGGGATTGCCCTCCGCAACTCACACCGGGCCGGTAATGCTGCTGCTGGCCAAGGCACTCTACGGCGCCGGGCAGATGGATGCCGCGGCGCACTACCTGCTTGAAGCCACCGGCACAGCCGCGGCTTCCCGCTACAAGAGTGAGTTGGAAGAGGCCTATGGCATGTTGGCAAACATCCAGCGCGAGAAAGGTGATTTCGGCGCCATGGCGGCGGCCCGCGAGCGCCAGGAAACGTTCATCATCACACCCGTAGCACGAGCGGCGTACACCTTCGAGCGCGCCCTGGACGCGCTGGCCCGGGAAGGCCCGGGTTCACAAGCGGCCCGCTCACTGCTGGCGGAAAGTGAAAAACTGGCCAGGGAAGGCGGTGCCGTCGAACTGGCGCGGCTGGCTGAGCTGCAAGCTTGCGTCGTCCGTGATCCTGCCCCCGGAAGCAGTGCACCGTGCTCCGGGGACCAGCTGCAGCAGGCCCTGACGGCACTGGAGTCCTCGGGGTTGCCGGCCCTCGGGCTGCACGGCAGGCTGTTGTGGGCGCAGATATTAAGGCGCAACAGCCAATTGTCCCAGTCCACTGCGGTGCTGGATCGCCTGATCGGAGACATGCAGTTTTTCCAGGACTACTTGCCCGGTGTGCTGGGCGCCTGGTACTGGCAACAGCGCCAAAGCGTATTTACCTCATTCATGGACCAGACGCTGCAATTGGCCGCTGCGCCCGGTGGCGCCGGCGAAGAAGCAGCCGCAATCCGTTCATTGGCCGTGCTCGACCGGCTGAGCCGGGCCGATGACGGCCCTGGCGCTGTCGCGGTGGTAGCAGCCGGTGACAGCGCAAACCTGTCCCGGCTACGTTCCGTGTACGCAGCCCGCGCCACCGAGAAGGATTTGCAGCAAGCCAAAGCCTTAAGCGCAGAAATCGGCGCGTTGCTGCAGCAGGCCATGAAGCAAGCGGACAGGTCCGTCGAGACTGGCAGTGCCCTGACCGGGAAGCTGCGCAGTCTGCCTTCCGATGTGGCATTCCTGGCTTACTACCTGGCCGACGCCAAAGCTTATGCCTGGCTGGGACGCAGCGACGGCTTGCGGCTGATAAGGCTGCCGTGGCCGGAAAATCAATTGGCTGAATTGTCACGGATGGTAGAAGGTTTGCGCTGGGATCTGAGCCAGGGCAAGGACGGCAGCTTTG
>DATDPS010000083.1:0-4103 GCA_035292625.1 Lysobacterales bacterium
CTCCGCGGCCTCTTTCATTCAGTATGCCAACCAGGTTGATGACGGCATCAGCGCCCTGCAGGGAAGCCGCCAGGTGCTCAACCGTGGTTCCCGTCATCTGCCGAAGTTCGACACCGGGTATCAGCCGCAGAGGGCCGCAACGGTTGACATTGCGGCACAATACCAGGCATTCATGCCCGCGGCTGGACAACTCCGGCAAGAGGTGTTGCCCAACGAATCCTGTTGCGCCCAGTAAAACGATACGCATGCTCAACTCCCGGATAGCGCGACCGCCGCGGGCCCTGGACAAGCCACTTCTGCTGTGTCCGTGGGCCCCGGTCCACCACCCATGGTATAGGATTTCAGTGCCGGCATCCGCGAGCTAATGCGCTGTACCGGTTTCTGCAGGCGCCAGTCATAGACGGTTGCGAAAGCCAGCACGCGCGGAATGTAATCGCGCGTTTCGTAATAAGGCAGGGTTTCGATCCAGATGGTCGGATCATGGTTGGGCAAGGTTTCGAGCCAGCGTGTGACCGCTCTCGGGCCGGCATTGTAGGCGCCCGAAGCCAACACCTGGTTATTGCCAAATTTATCCATCAGTTCGCGCAGGAAGGTGGTGCCGAAAACGATGTTGTCCGCGGCCTGCAGCAGCTGTTCACTGCCCCGGTAGCTTTGACCGTGGCGGCGCGCCAGTTGCGCCGCCGTCGCCGGCATGACCTGCATCAAGCCGCGCGCGTTGGCCGAGGAAATAGCGTCTGCAGCCATCGCGCTCTCGGTGCGCATCAAGCCAAGGACCCAGGCCGTGTCCAGGTTTCTCTTTTCCGCTTGCTCCGCCGCCAGCGCTGCATACACCAGGGGAAAGCGCAAATCATAGAACTGCCGGTCCTCGCTTCCATTCAAGGCCCAGATGGCGAGCTCCGGTCGGTTCTGCTCCATTGCCAGTGCAGCGGCCAGGCGCCGCTCCCGCGAATTCCACAATTTGAGGTTGAGGTTCCACTCGCTGCGCGCCCAACTGTTCATGCCGGCGCGCCGCAGCGCGTCCACTCGCCTGATCACCGGCCGTTCACTAAAGCGGGACAACTCATCGGCCGTGACCGCAGTGTCCTGTTGGCAAATTGCATAAGGACGTTGCAGCAAGTCGGCAGCCAGGAAACCATGATAGCTCGCCTGCGTTGACAGCAGTTCAAGCAGTTTCATGGCGTAGTCCGGGTCGCCCAGTTCCAGGCGCGCCCTGGCATCCCAGTAGCGCCAGCGGTCACTGCTTCTGAGCTCCTCGCTCATGACCGCAACGGCCAGTATCACTTCGGCCCACTCACCGCTGCCCAGCCCATACCGCGCCCACCATTCCAACAAGCCGTCATCGCGCGCGCTGGCCGGTACGGCATGCATGCGCCTGATGGTTTCGGGCGCATTGGCTACCGCCGACCACCTGGCTATCTCCCTGAGCGCCGCGCCCCGTTGGTCTTCGTCCCACCCCAGCTTGCCATCCAGTGATACGAAAAAAGTCCAGGCCCGGTGTGCATCACGGCGTGCCAGTTGCGCCAAACCGAAAGTTGCAATGTCCCAGGCCCTGGCCTGGTCCGGCCATTTGCCCGCCATGTCCAGCCGCATGTAGCCGCCGAGTTCCTGCTGCTGCCAGCGCTCCACCCACACGCGCTCATTCATTGGGAGGTAGCGGGCGATGTAGGAGGTCAGTCTTGGGTTACCCGCCTCCATGGCGCGTTTGACCCGCAACCAGGCCAGGTCGGGCGTGATGCCCTTGGCCTGGCGTAGCCAGTCGAACACCGGGTCGCATTCCTTGGGCTGGGACTGGCCTGCCGCCCACAATTCCTGTGCCTGTGGCAGGACCGCTTCGAAGTGGCCCCGTTCGATCCGGGCCTGGGCCAAATAACACTGGACCACGGTATCCTGAACCCCTGGCGCGTAACGCAACAAGGCCTCCCACTGGCGGGTTTCACCCAGGGCCAGCAGCCAGGTCTGGCGCAAGCCCGTTGTGAACGCCCAGTCGGAGTGCTTATCGAGAAAGTCCGCCATCTCTGCCGCATCGACAAAGGCGCGCCGGAACCGGTAATCCTCGTACTGCAGGTAGGGATGGAGTACAAAATTGGCGAGGCTGAGCTTGCCTTGTTCAAATACGGCACGGTCACCCCTGGCTGCCGCGTTCCAGGCACGCTTGAACTGTTCCAGCGACGGGTCGGTGGCCTGTGCCTGCACCACAGCGAGCGGAATCCACCACAGTAGTAATGCGCCAATGGTGGCCAGGCCAGTGCGAGCAGGCTTGACACGAGCAACCTTCATCCAGCGGTTGACGGACCCGTTTTCGCGTGGAACTGGCTGGGCGGTGTTCACCGGAGCAGAGTAAGAAAATGCGCTCAAGCCGGCAAGCTTTATCCAGCCTTTTCCGATCAGAGGGGAAAACCTGTGTTGTCGGATGACCGGGCCTCTATGCTCACCACAGGCCGCATGGCAGGGCGCAAACGCATGGCGGGCGGAAGTTCCAGTTCCAGTTCCACCGGGCAATGATCCGAATACCCGACATCAACCACCCGGGCCTGCCCGACGGACATGGACGGGCTGATCAGGATGTGGTCTATCGCCCGTTGCGGCTTCCACGCGGGATAGCTGGCCAATGCGCTGGTTGGAGCGGACAACTCGAGCCGTGAGCAAAACGACTCCAGTTCACCGCTGCTGGTTTGGGTATTCAGGTCACCCATGACCACCAGGTGGGGACAATCCTCAAGCTGAGCGGAGAGAAAGGAAAGTTGCTGCTTGCGTGCTCTTTTTCCCAGGGCCAGGTGAACAACCGCAACCACCAGTGCGTCGCGGCCTTTGCCGAACCGTATCACCAGCGACCCGCGCCCCGGGATAACACCCGGCAGCCTGAATTCCTCAACCACATCCGGTTCGAAGCGGCTGAGGAACCCGTTGCCGGCATAAGCGACCGTGCCGACTTTGCGATTGGATTGGTGGCACCAGAAGGGCATGCCGGCATGGCTCGCCAGGTAGCGGGACTGGTTGATATAACCGGACCGGAGACTGCCGGAATCGGCTTCCTGCAATCCCACCATGTCATAGTGGGCAACCATACGGGCTATCGCATCGAGGTTTTCCGTGCGCCTGCTGTGCGGCAGAATCTGCCGCCAACTGTGAGTCACGTAATGGTGGTAGCGGGCGGTGGAGGTTCCCGCCTGGATGTTAAAGCTCAGCAAACGCAATTTCTGCCGGCTTTCAGTGTCCGGTAATGAGTAATGCACCGTGGAAATCTATCCCGAAGCAGGCGGCGGTGCCGGCTTTTGCCGCCGGCACCAGCGGCTCAGTCTTCAGCGACAGTCGCGGCAGCCGGCTCGGCTGCTGCACTGTTTTCGCTGGCCGATGCAGGCACAGCAGCCCCCTGCGCTGCCAAATCCACCTCGATGAGGAAATTAACGACATCCAGCATCACATCGTAGTTGGCCACCGCCTCACTGCCGGCAACGAGGTATTTCCCGCCCACGATCAGGCTGGGCGTGCCGCGCACACCGGCGGTCTGCACGATCTGCTGGTCCCTGCGCATTTTCGCATCGACGGCGAAGGAGTTGGATGTTGCCACGAAATTTCCTGCTTCCACCCCATGGGCAGAATAGAACTGGGCCAGCTCATCCATGGTTTTCATGACCTGATTTTCTTTCCAGAGCTTGTCCATCAGCGCGGCGTGCGCCTTTTCGGCGATGCCCATCAGCTCCGCGGTTACGTAGGCGCGCGCATACAGCTCCCACGAGCCCCGTCCGAAGACGACCGGTACGCGCTTGAAATCCACAGCGGCGGGCAGGCGCTGCTTCCAGCTCGTGATGTAGGGCTCAAAAGTCGCGCAATGGGTGCACATGTAGCTGAATGCTTCCACCACGGTCACTTTGCCGCCGGTGGTCACCGGTGCATTTTCAATCAGGGTGTAGTGGATCCCCTGCTGGTACTTGGGCCCAGGATTTCCCTGCGCCTGCAGACCGGTGCTGCCGGCGCACAGGGCTGCCGCCAACAAGGCAAACAAGGCGATCTTTCTGCTTCTCATCATCAACTCCAGGAAAATTTGCGTGCCAGGGTACTGGTTGAAAGCAGACCGGCGGATTCGCGATCAGTTCAATCCACTG
>DATDPS010000084.1:0-4744 GCA_035292625.1 Lysobacterales bacterium
AGGGTTTCGCGTGGAGGTAATGTCACAGGGAGAATGTAAGGCAAACCCAAGCGCAACGCCACCATGATCCACGCAGGGAATGATCGGCACCCGGCACGAGATGAGATAACCTGATTCAGCGCTTTTCGAGGCGCAGCTCAATCCAGCGCAGGAACAGACGGTTTCATTTGCCAAGACGCTGCCCCAGCTCCTGGTTTTCGTTCATGGAATCTTCCAGGTGTAAAAGAACGCTCAGATCGGGGCCGGGCCGTAACTGGCGCAGAAATTCCTCCACCGGCAAACACCACGCTTCCCCGATCTTGCGGCGCTGCTTTCCCCGGTAGGCGAGTATCAGGCGGGCTTCAGGGTATTCTGCCTTGAAGGCGCGCAAGCCGCGCAGGTCCGCCGGTTGTATGGTCTCCGAATTTTTCACTTCGATGGCGCAGAAAACACTTTCGCCATAGACGACGAAATCGACTTCGCTGCCGCCCTGTGTCCGCCAGAACGACAGATCGATGCGCTGGCGGGAATACGCGGCCCAGGCCCGCAGATGTTGGGCCACCAGCCCCTCGAGCGCGGGCCCTTCCATCTCTTCCACGCGGTCAAGCGGACCACGCGGCCTCAAGTATCGGAATACGCCTGCATCGAAAAAATAAAATTTTGGATGCGCAACCATTTTGCGTCGCGCGCGTTTCCCAAAGACGGGCAGCCGGAATGCCAGTAGCAGATCCTCGAGGATTTCCACGTAGCCGGCGACAGTCTTGCGTTCCACTTCGCACTCGCGCGCGACATTGGCAATATTCAGCAGCGAGGCGTGGGAGAAACTCATGGCCTCGAGGAAGCGCGCGAAGGCACCGACATTGCGGGTCAAACCTTCGGCACGCACTTCTTCTTCGAGGTACAGGCTGGCGTATGCCTGCAGTTGGCTGACCGGGTCGGTGCTGCCGACCACCATCGGCACCATGCCGTGGGCCAGGGCGGATGAAAGTTGGAATCCAGGCAACTCGGCCGCCATGAATGGATGCAGGGACAGGTTCAACGCGCGTCCGGCCAGCAGGTCGACACCCCCGCGGCGCAGCTTGCGGGCGCTGGATCCGGTCAGCACGAACCGGGGAGCCCCCGCCTTCTCGAGCAGGGCATGGACCACTGTGAGGATTTCCGGAACCCGCTGCACCTCGTCCACAATGACCGTGCTGACCCGGGGCGATCCCTGGATGAGTTCAACGATCCGCTCGGGACGAGCACTCAGCGCCCGGTGTAGCGCTGGGTCGAGCAAGTCCAGGTAGAGGGCATCCGGCAGCAGCCGGCGCAGCAAGGTCGACTTGCCGGTGCCACGCGGCCCGAACAGAAAAAAACTCTGGTTGGGAATCTCAAAAAACCGACTTACAAATTCCATAATAAGGCCTAAAATGGAAAATCAAACTCCATTTTCAGCTCAATATTACCACCTTGTCAAATGCGGCAGGCCGGCTCACCACCTCCAACTTCATTTTCGATGAAACCCTTTCCTTGTGTCTCTACCGTCTCGGACACGCGGCCGCGCATCGGGGATGCCCTGAGGGGCAATTAGGGGCACCTGCTATTGCAAAGCAAAATCCCGCTTCCCGAACTACACTAAGCGTACAGACCAGGCTTCACCAGAAGCGGCCCCGGTTCATTATGTGACTGGGTTCTTGGCGGCTTTGGCCTGGTCACCAGGAGTAGTCACCATGAACAAACACTTTGCAATCGTTTTATCAGGCGCCTTTGGGCTCGCGCTGGCTTGCGTCTTGCTTGGCCCCTCAACCGCCAGTGCGGCTGGTTATATAAAAATTTCGGGTGTGGAAGGTGAGTCGACCGACAAGGGTCACACGGGTGAAATAGACATCCAGTCGTGGTCCTGGGGGGATAGCCAGCGGGAAGCAGCATCTGGTATGGCCACTGACAAGCGCCAGCACAAACCGCTCATGATCACCAAGCGGGTGGACAAATCTTCACCCATGCTGCAACAGGCAAGCGCGGCCGGCAGCTCCATCCCCAGCATGACCGTGTACCTGCCCAAGCAGGGTGACACCAGTACGGGCTACCTGACCTATGAACTCAAGAACGTCATGGTCACCTCGTACCAAACTTCTCGCGGCAGCAGTGGCACAGTGCCGACGGAAACCTTCAGTCTGAATTACGAAAAGATCATTCGGCCGCTGGCTGTGGAGGATAAGTAGGGAGGTTGGGGTCAGACAACCATTTCACTTTGAAGAAATCGTTGTCTGACCCTGATTACACCGGGGTGCGGTGGATTAAACATGCGGTTCATTTCATTTGCTCTCAGTGATAATCGTCATAATCAACATGGAATGCGTCACCGAAAATCTTTTGATCCCTTTATGGCTGAAACTTTTTATCGTCGTCAATCGGTGTATCGCGTTAAGTTACACTATACAAGCTGGGGGCAGGTTGGGGAATCGATGCCCGACCAGGTCGGCTTGATTGTCAAATCACGGGCGTCGAGGTCCTCGAGGTCCTCGATCGCGACTGATTCAATGGCGGCGCGGTAGCCGCCTTGGTTATTGTGGATGCGGAAAGCGTGGAAACGGTCAGGTACGTTTTGAGACATCGGTGGTTCAAACCGCGCGCAGATACCATTCGTAATCGCGGTTGGAAATCTCGGTCTGGAAGCGGTTTGATTCTTCGCGGCGGCAGATGGCGAAGATGCGGGCGAATTCCTCCCCCAGGTAATGAGGCAGGATGGTTCCCGCCTCGAATGCATCCAGTGCCTGGGGCCAGTGCACGGGGAGGGTGACGATGTCTTCCAGTTCCTCGCGCTCGCGGATCATGCGCCCTGGCTCGCAACGCCGGGTGATGCCGTGGTGCAGTCCGGCCATCACCGCGGCAGTCACGAGGTAGGGGTTGGCGTCTGCCCCGGCCACGCGGATTTCCACCCGGTTGTTGACCGGCGAGGAGAGCGGAATGCGCAAGGCGACGCCGCGGTGGTTCACACCCCAGTTCGGGGTGCTGGGCACGAAGGCGCCGCGCACGAAGCGGCGATAGGAATTGGCGTTGGGCGCATAGATGGCCATGCTTTCACCCATGCTTGCGGCCAGGCCGCCGACGGCATGCCGCAAGGTCTCCGAGAACGCGCCATCGCTGCATTCGCCGGCAAATATATTGTTGCCGTCGTCGTCCAGCAGGCTGACATGGATATGCAGCCCGGAGCCGGGAATTCCGGCGAAGGGTTTGGCCATGAAGGTCGCAGCCAGGTCGTTCTTCAAAGCCGCCGCTTTGACCACGCGCTTCAGCATCACGGCGTGTTCGCAGGCGCGCAGCGGGTCATTCACGTGCTGCAGGTTGATCTCGAACTGGCCGGGTGAGAATTCCGCCAGGGCGGCGCCGGCCGGAACATTCTGCAACTGGCACCAGGCATCGACGTTAGCCAGGAAATCATCCACGGCTTCGAGGTCTTCCATCATGGCGTACTGACGTCCATCCTGCGGCAAGTCGGAGCCCGGGATGCGCGGCATGTGCGGGATGAAGCCCTGGCCATCATGGTCGACCAGGTAGAATTCGAGTTCCGCCGCCATCACCGGGTGCAGCCCAAGGTCGGTCAATGGCTGCAACGCGCGGCGCAGCACCTGGCGGGAATCGAAGGGATAAGGTGTGCCATCGAAAAAAGTCATTTCCACGATGGCCTGGGCGCTGGGGCTCCTGGCCCAGGGTACCGGGGCCAGGGTTCCAGGCACGACATGAGCCCGCACATCCGGATCACCGTCGTTGCCGCCCATGGGAATGCTGTCGAAGGTTCCACCCTTGGCGTCCAGCACCAGGGTGGCGGCACACCAGTTGACCGAGTTCATGTATATTTTTTTCGCATCGTCCACGTCGGCGCGCTTGCCGCGCAGGATGCCGTTCATGTCGGCCGCCAGCAATTCGAGATAGCGGGTTTCCGGTTCTTTTTCGAGATAAGCGGCAAATTCGCCGTAAGCGTCCTTAATTTTCATGGTCTGGCTTCATGGTCTGGCATCATGGTTTGCTTCCATGGGTTGGTTTTTCGCCGGATGCGTCCAGTTCTTAACGTGCCTGCATACTGCGCCAGGCAATGGCGGCCCGGGTTCCCTCGTTTTTCAGGATCTCGTTGAACTTGCGTGATTCCGCGGTTTCCGTGCTTTCGATCTCGACATCGGCCTCCAGGGCATCCAGCAGGGCCAGGCGCATGCCGGCCGTTTCCAAACTGCGGTTGATGGCCTGCTTGGTCAGGCGCACTGCCAACTGGTCATTGCTCGCAATTTCCAGCGCCAATTCGCGCGCTGCATCGATCAATTGTTCCGGCTCGACCACGCGGTTCACCAGGCCCCAGGCCTCGGCCTCCTCGGAACTGATGCGATCATTGCCGCTGAGCAACCATTCCTTGGCTTTCTTGGGACCGCAGAACCAGGGCAATAACAAGGCCACGATGCCGCTGCCGAACTTCACTTCCGGCGCGCCAAAGCGGCAGCCCGCGGCCGCCAGCGTGATGTCGCAGGCCACCGCCATTTCCATCGCACTGCCGAGGCAATAGGTGTGCACGGCGGCGATGGTCGGTTTGGGACAATCCCAGAAACGCATGATGATGTCGAAATCAGCGCGCAGCTCGCGCCGGATGGCTGCCTTGACGATGGCCTCGGGCAGAACGTCGGCTGGCTCCTCCGCAATGCCCATGTCCAGATCGAAGCCGGCGGAAAACGCGCGTCCTTCGCCGGTGAGCAGTATCACGCGCACGGCCTCGTCCGCTTCGGCCGCATCCAGGGCGTGG
>DATDPS010000085.1:0-40594 GCA_035292625.1 Lysobacterales bacterium
GAGGAGTGGTTGCAGTGCGAGTGGACCGGGCTGCGGGTACTGGTCGATGACGTGACGACGCAATGGGCCAATTTCACCTTTGCCGGACCACGGGCCCGCGAACTGCTGCAGTCCCTGGGCAGCACCATCGATCTCTCCGCCAGTACCTTGCCCCATATGGCCGTAGCCGAGGGCGAACTCGCCGGGTTGCCCGTGCGCGTGCTGCGGGTCAGTTTCAGCGGCGAGTGCAGTTTTGAAGTCAACCTGCCCGCCAACCAGGCCACGCGCTTCCTGGCCCAGGCACTGGCGGCCGGAACAGCGTTTGGCCTCGTACCCTACGGCATCGAAGCGCTGATGCTGCTCAGGCTGGAAAAGGGTTACCTGCACGTGGGCAGTGACACCGATGGTGAAACCACGCCGGACGATATCGGCTGGGGCCGGGTGGCTCGTGCCAAGACCACAGATTTCATCGGCAAACGTTCCCTGTTCCGGCCGGCCAGCCTCGACCCGCAGCGCAAGCAGCTGGTTGGATTGCTGGCGGTGGACACACACCAGCGCATGCGCGCGGGCGCCCACCTGCTGCTGGGCGAAGGCCGCAACGCACCCGCGCTGACGGACGGCTGGATTACCTCGGCCGCGTTCAGCCCCCATCTTGGGCGCTACCTGGCGCTGGGCATGCTGCGGGCTGGCCGCGCACACCAGGGCGCCCTGCTCACGGTCGTCGATGAAAGCGATCGCTACCCGGTGCGCGTGGTTCCCATGGCCTTCCTTGATCCGCAGAATGAGCGCATGAAAACATGAAAAAAACATGAACACCCAACCACACCTTGCTGCCGTAACAGCCCGCTGGCAGGAGCTGGCCGGGCGAAGGCCCGCAACGGCACTGCAACAATCCGGCCTGGCGGAGCGGCATTACCACAGCGCCTGCATCGACCTGCGTGAACTGGACTGCACCACCTTGCTGCGCCTGCACAGTTTGCTGCCTGCCGCAACACTTGAGGCGGCGCTGGCGCCCGGCAACATTCCACTGCCAGGTGAGGTCAATCAAAGCATCGGGCAAGACCCGTCCGTGCTGTGCCTGGCGCCGGCAGAATGGCTGGTATTCAGCGAATTCCAGGATTTCAACCACCTGGCTGGCTCGCTCGGGCCTGCCATCGAACCCCGCCACACCGCATTGCTGGACCTGTCGGCCGCCTTCACCGTTTTTCGCCTCTCGGGTAGCGGCGCGCCCTGGCTGCTCAACAAGCTGTGTGGCCTGGACATCCAGCGCGACTGGACCGGGGGCGCACATTGCGCCCGCACCCGCCTGCAACACACCGGTGTGGTGCTTCACCAGCACCGCCCCGGCGGCCAATCCAGCGAGAATGTGCTTGACCTGATACTTGATCGCAGCCTCGCGCTTTACACCTGGAAGCTGCTGCTTGCTTCGATACCGCATGCCGAACAACTTACGCAAACGCATGGAGTGCCCTGATGTCCCGTTCCTCCTATACGCTCAAAGCCAGCTGCACCGACACGGTGGGCATCGTTGCCAAGGTCACCGGATTCATAGCCGAACGCGGCGGCCTGATCACCGAAATGTCACACTTCGTGGATGACGTGGCGCAAAAGTCCTTCATCCGCACCGTGTTTGAAGACGACGCCCTGGGTGATGAAGGTCTCGCCGCCATGCAGAAGAATTTCAAGGAACAGGTGGCGCGCCGGTTCGGCATGCGTTTCGCGTTTTTTCCGGCCGAGGGCAAGGTTCGCACCCTGATCGCCGTTTCCCGGCAAAGCCATTGCCTGAATTCGCTGCTGCATCATTGGGCCGACGGACACTTGCCCATAGAAATCACCGGCGTGGTTTCCAACCACGATGAGCAGCGTTCACTGGCGCAATGGTATGGCCTGGATTACCACCACTTGCCTATCGCGCCCGGTAAAAAACCCGAACAGGAAGCGCGCATTCTGGACCTGTTTGAGGAGACCCGCTCCGAACTGCTGGTGCTGGCCCGCTACATGCAGGTCCTCACCCCCCATGCCTGCGAGCAGCTGGCCGGCCGGGCCATCAACATACATCACTCCTTTCTGCCCGGATTCAAGGGCGCGCGGCCTTACCACCAGGCCTGGGAGCGGGGCGTGAAACTGATCGGGGCAACGGCCCACTACATCAACATGGACCTGGACGAGGGTCCGATCATCGAGCAAGGCGTGGAACGCGTCGATCACACCATGAAGCCTGCCGAACTGGAGCGGCTCGGCCAGGACGTGGAAAGTGTGGTGCTCAACCGGGCCGTTCGCTGGCACGCCGAACACCGCGTGTTTGAAAATGGCAAACGCACCGTGGTGTTGAAACACTGATGACAGCCTTCAAGCAGCATGACAACTGGACCTCGCGCACCAGCTTCCTGCTGGCGGCCATCGGCGCTGCGGTGGGACTGGGCAATATCTGGAAGTTTCCCTACATCACTGGCGCCAACGGCGGCAGCGCTTTTGTGCTGGTTTACCTGCTGGTCATCCTCTTTGTCGCCCTGCCCATCCTGATCGCAGAAATCACCCTCGGCCGGATGGGCAAGCAAAGCCCGCCCCGCTCCCTGTTTCTCGTTGCCCGGCGGTTTGGTTCCTCCGGCAGATGGTCGATTGTGGGCTGGCTTGGCATACTGGCCGCTTACCTGATAGGAACTTATTACAGCGTCATTGCCGGCTGGACTCTCGCCTACATCTTCAAGGCAGGCAACGGCAGCTTCACTGGACAGGACACCGCGGCGATCAGTGCCCAGTTCTCGGCTTTGCAAAGCGACCCCTGGTTGCTGACCGCCTGGCACGCCGTGTTCATGGGGATAACCACCAGCATCCTCTATCGCGGGCTTAAAAAAGGTATTGAAAAGGCCAACCGGATATTGATGCCGGCGCTGTTTGGCTTGCTGCTGCTGATGGTGGCTTACAGCGCCGTGGAAGGCGACATGGCGGCAGGGCTGCGTTTTCTTTTTGCGTTCGACCTGTCCGCGGTCACCGGCAAGGTCGTCCTGATGGCGATTGGCCACGCTTTCTTTTCCATTGGCGTGGCCATGGGACTGATGCTCGGATTTGGCGCTTACCTGGGCCAGGACATATCCATTGCCCGGTCAGCCGTGATCATTGCTGGCGCGGACACGCTGGTAGCATTGCTGGCCGGCATTGCCATTTTCCCGATCGTCTTCGCCAACGGCCTTGACCCCGGGGAAGGGCCAGGGCTGGTGTTTGTCAGCTTGCCAATTGCCTTCGGACAGATGACCGGAGGCGTACTTTTCGGCGCGCTGTTTTTCCTGCTCCTGTTCTTTGCTGCACTGACTTCAATGATCGGCGTGCTGGAGCCGATCACCGCCTGGGTGGAAGAGGTCACCCGCCTGAAACGCGGCCCGGCGGCGAACCTGGTTTGCGTGACCATCTTCGTGCTGGGCCTGGGAACGGTTTTTTCCTTCAATATCTGGCTGGGCTGGTATCCGCTGGGATTCATCGAGCGGTTTTCCAGCGCCGGCTTTTTTGCTGTGCTGGATTACCTGACCGCCAACATCATGATGCCACTGGGCGGGTTGTTGCTGGCGCTGTTTGCCGGCTGGCGTTTGCCGAAGACGGCGCTGGCAGAAGAATTACGCCTGGCCCGGCCGTGGCATTTCCAACTTTTCCTGTGGCTGTTGCGCCTGGTGGCGCCACTGTCCATAGCGGCGATTTTTGTGGCCAACCTGTAGCCGGCCGGACTCCAGCGGTTGCCGGTTGGCGCAGCGACAAAACTGCTCTCTTTGCTGCCCAATGCGGTCTATAATGGCGGCCCCTGAACCCGGCACTGCAGAGAAAAATGCGAAGATACGCTGAAATCACCGGCTGGGGAAAGTGCATGCCGCCAGCGGTGATGAGCAATGCCGACATGGCCAGCGTGCTGGATACCAGCGACGAGTGGATTCGCAGTCGCAGCGGCATCAGCGAGCGCCGGGTTTCTCACGTGCCCGTCAGTGACCTGGCCAGCGTTGCCGGTCACCGGGCCCTGGCGGCCGCCGGGGCAAGGCCAGAAGAAGTCGACTTGCTGATCATTGCCACCTGTTCGCCGGACACCGTTATTCCCAGCACCGCCGCCCACGTCCAGCGCAAGATGGGCGCCATGAACGCCGCAGTTTTCGATCTCAACGCAGGTTGCAGCGGGTTTATATACGCACTGAACGTCGCCACCGCCATGATCCGAACCGGCTCATACCGCAAGGCTCTGGTAGTTGGCGCCGAGAGAATTACCTGGTTCCTCAACTGGTCTTTGCGCGATACGGCAGTGCTTTTTGGCGACGGGGCCGGTGCCGTGGTGCTCGAGCCCGGCGAGCAGGAAACAGGTTTGCTGGCTTGTCACCTCGGTTGCGAGAGCGATGCCCTGGAAGCGCTGCTGGTGCCCAATTTCGGCACGGCGGGCAATCGCTTCGTGGACAATTACCCTGTTTTCGGTGTCCGCTTCGACGGACGCGAAATCTTTCGCCGGGCGGTCAAGGGTATGGCTGAAGAAATCCACCTCGTCATGCAGGAAACGGGCTTGCAACAAAGCGAAATCGACCTGGTCATCCCCCACCAGGCCAATGAGCGGATCATCGAATCGCTCGCCAGGCACCTGGGAGTGGACATGAGCCGGGTGGTACTCAACATTAACAAGTATGGCAACACCTCGGCGGCGACCATACCGGTCGCGCTGACCGAAGCCCTGGAACAGGGACGCATCCATTCCGGCAGCATGCTTCTGCTGGCCGCTTTTGGCGCCGGACTGACGCGAGCTGCCGGGCTGATCCGCTGGGGTGAGCGCGTCTCTCCGCTGGGCCAGAGCGATGCTGAACTGCCGCCCTGTGACCTGACCGCGCTGGAAATCATGCGCGAAGCCATTGAACGCACGCAGGGCGCGCAGGGCCAATGACGGCAGCGGCATGACATAAACCGCCGTTAGCAAGGACAGCATCAGCTGATCCCACGGAGTATGAAATCAATGAGCACGTACATCCTCGAGGAATCAGAATCATGAAGCAAAAATCCCGGTTGCATATACCACATGCGGCCGCCCGGCCCGGTGAAGCGCCGGACTTCAGCTACCTGGCCCTGTCGTTGGCGGGCGAGGTGGCCCGGCCCGCGACAGATTCGCGCGTTGCGGAGATTGAATTCCTGGCCAACGGGCTGGTACGCGTGCTCGACGAAGAGCACGTGGCACAGGGGCCTTGGAACCCGCGGCTGGACGCGTCCACCCTGCTCGAAGCCCTGCGGCTGATGATGCTGGTGCGCCAGTATGACGATCGCATGCAACGCATGCAGCGCCAGGGCAAGATCACCTTTTACATGCAATCACTGGGAGAGGAGGCGGTGTCCATTGGCGCCGGCCTGGCCTTGCGTTCCAGCGACATGCTGTTTCCTTCCTATCGCAACCAGGGTCTCTACATCCTGCGGGAAACCGGGCTGGTGGAAATGATGAGTCATTGCCTGTCGAATACGCACGATTTCTGCCGTGGCCGGCAAATGCCGGTGTTTTACCAGAACGCGAAAAACCGCGTATTCACCATATCGGGTAACCTGGCTACACAATACCCCCAGGCGGTGGGCTGGGCCATGGCTGCGGCCATCAAGGGCAACGATGACATCGCCTCTTCCTGGGTGGGGGACGGCAGCACCGCGGAGGCCGATTTCCATTACGCCCTGACTTTTGCCGCCGTCTACCAGGCGCCGGTGATACTCAACGTGGTGAACAACCAGTGGGCCATTTCCACTTTCCAGGGCGTGGCCGGAGGCGAAAGGCGTTCCTTCGCGGCCCGCGGCCTTGGCCTGGGAATACCCGGCATCCGCGTGGATGGCAATGACTTGCTGGCCGTCCACGCTGTGACCGAATGGGCTGCGGAAAGGGCGCGCAACGGGGGCGGGCCGACCCTGATCGAGCTGGTGACTTACCGGGGCGGCGCTCATTCCACCAGCGATGATCCCTCGCGCTACCGGCCCAAGGATGAATGGGCGGTATTTCCACTGGGCGATCCGATGGCGCGCCTGAAGAACCATCTCATCAGGCAGGGGCTGTGGTCGGAAGAACAGCACTCCGCACTTGAGGAGGAGATGAAGCAGTACGTCATGGAATGCTGGAAGCAGGCCTGTGCTTTCGGCACGATGACCGAGGGCCCATTCCTCGACGTACACGAAATGTTCGAAGACGTTTTCGAGGAAATGCCCCAGCACCTGAAACGCCAGCAGGCTGAAATGCTGGCGCTGGAGGGCCTCTGAGCATGGCACAGATGAACATGATCCAGGCCATCCGGTCTGCCCTGGACATCATGCTGGAGGTGGATCCTTCGGTGGTAATCCTGGGTGAAGACGTTGGATTTTTCGGCGGTGTTTTCCGCTGCACCGAGGGACTGCACAAGAAATATGGCGAGCACCGGGTGATCGACGCACCGATCGCGGAGGGTGGCATCATCGGCACCGCCATTGGTCTCGGCATCAACGGCTTGCGTCCGGTGGCTGAAATCCAGTTTGCGGATTACATCTATCCCGGCTTCGACCAGGTGGTCAGCGAGCTGGCGCGGTTGCGCTACCGCAGTGACGGGACGTTTTATTCACCCGTGACCATTCGCACGCCCTGCGGCGGAGGCATTCGTGGCGGCCAGACCCACTCGCAAAGCCCGGAAGCGATATTCACGCACATCTCCGGGGTGAAGACAGTGATGCCGTCCAATCCTTTTGACGCCAAAGGCCTGCTGATCAGCGCCATCGAATCCAATGACCCGGTAGTGTTTTTCGAACCCAAGCGGATTTATAACGGACCTTTCGACGGCGACCCGAACAAGCCTGCCGTGTCCTGGTCCAGCCATCCGCTGGGTGAAGTGCCGGAAGAGTATTACAACGTTCCGCTGGGCAAAGCTGCGGTGGTGGAAGAAGGCGATGAACTCACCATCATCACTTATGGCACCATAGTGCACGTGGCCCAGGCTGCCGCCAAACTGGCTGGCGTGCGTGCCGAAATTATCGACGTGCGCACCTTGATGCCGCTCGATGTCGACACTCTGCGCCAATCGGTGGCAAAGACCGGCCGGTGCCTCGTGGCGCATGAGGCGACACGCTTTGGCGGTTATGGTGCCGAACTCGCGGCCACCATTCAGGAAGAGTGTTTCTGGCATCTGGAAGCGCCGATCGAACGCGTAGCCGGTTGGGACACGCCCTACCCGCACGCGTTTGAATGGCAGTATTTTCCCGGGCAGAAACGACTGCTTGCCGGCATACGCAAAGTCATGGAGGCGCGATGAGCGAGTTCATCTTCAAGTTACCCGACCTGGGTGAAGGCACGGTAGAGTCAGAAATTGCCGAGTGGATGGTGAAAGTCGGCGACACGGTGCGCGAAGAGGACGCGATTTGCGCCATGCTGACCGACAAGGCGGCAGTTGAACTGAGCTCACCGGTCAGCGGCCGTGTCATCAAGCTTGCGGGCGAAGTGGGTGACATGATTGCCGTCGGCACACCCCTGATCATTTTTGACCTTGCCAACAGCGCCGACAAGGCGCCGCCAGGACGCCCCGAAACCGGCCTTGAAACCCAGCTGGAGAAAGCAGCGGCCGCCGCCCCCGCAGCCGGCAGCGGGCCACAAACCGACAACGACAAGGTCAAGACGTCCCCTTCCATACGCCAGCGTGCCCGCGAAGAGCAGGTGGACCTTGGCCAGATCCAGGGCAGTGGTCCGAAGGGGCGGATTCTACAGTCCGATTTGGAAGCATTCCTGGTCCGGCGCGCGGCCGGCTCTGTTCCGGCCAAGCCCCTTGTTCCGGTTGCGGCGGAGCGAAAAAAAGCCACCGGAACGACCGAAATCAAGGTGATTGGCTTGCGCCGCAAGATTGCCCAGCGCATGGAACAAGCCAACCTGGAGGTGCCGCATTTCGCCTACGTGGAAGAAGTGGACGTCACCGTGCTGGAAGAATTACGCCGACACCTCAACAGCCGGCGCCCGGACGGACAGGACGCGCTGAGCTTCCTGCCTTTCATTGCCCTTGCGCTGGTGCGGGTGTTGCAGGAATTTCCGCAGTGCAATGCGCATTACGATAAAGAACGGAATGTGCTGATTCGCCACCACGCGGTGCACCTCGGCATCGCCACGCAAACCAGCGACGGGCTCAAAGTCCCGGTAATTCGGCATGCTGAATCACGTTCGCTGGATGACCTGGCGATGGAAATCCGCCGGCTTTCCAAAGCAGCGCGCGACAACACGGCCAGCCGCGATGAACTGACTGGCTCGACGATCACTTTGACCAGCCTGGGCAAACTGGGCGGCGTGGTCAGTACGCCCATCATCAACCTGCCGGAAGTGGCCATCATCGGTGTCAACCGGGCAGTGGAGCGGCCGGCAGTGCACAAAGGCCAGGTCGGCATCCGCCTGCTCATGAACCTGTCTTCCTCCTTCGACCATCGATTTGTGGATGGTTACGATGGCGCGGCCATGATCCAGGCGCTCAAACAGATGCTGGAGCAACCGGCTACCATATTCATGTAACCGGGCTCCTGCTGGCCGACCAGGACCAGCCCAGGGGAATCAAGCCCAGGGAAATGAAATAAAAGTCCTGGCCCGGCAAGGCTGCTATGGGCGAGAAAGCCCGGACCAGCTGGGCGATGGTTACCGGAACAATTCCGGCGATGGTCGCGAGCAACATCCAGTTCAGGCCGAGCGCCTTGCGCTGCGCCTTGTGCGTGCGGCTGAAATTACGCAGCAGCAGGAACAGGCTGACCAGCAGGTACCCACCGATCACCGCCCCGGCCATCCAGTGGGTCAGCGCGTTGAGTGCGCTGCTGGCGGGCGGCGTAAACAGCGCCCTCCAGGCGATCAGGAGCCACAAGAAAAATGCCGGCAGGTACAGCAGCCGCCGGACTACGGGCCGGCCCAGGAGGGGACGCCGCTGCGGGAATGTCAGCAGGAAATGCAGCAGCGCCGCTACGCCGGTCAATACGAACAGGCTGGTGATGGCGACACTCATCGCCCGCAGGGTGAAATCGGCAATGTGCGGCCCGGTGAAAAACGCCAGGCTCAATCCGGTACCCATGACAGCCAGCACCGTGGTGGTCACATTGGGGCGGCGCAGGCAGGCCGCAAGCGGCAACAGCAGAAAGCAATACCCCACGATGGTTGCTGCCCGGGCGAGGAACAAATTGCGCTCCGGCAACGGCACATAGCGTATGGTGAGGCGGCCCGGTTCGCCTCCACGCTCGATACCGATGATGCTCGTATCGCCAGGTTTGTTGCGTGGCCGGCGGGCCAGGGCGGCAGCATCCGAGGCCGGCACAGAATTGAAATGCGTGATGGTGTCTCCGGCCAGCAATCCAGCCACTGCGGCCGGGCTGCCCGGCTCTACACGGCTCACAACGTGCTGGCCGTCCGTATCGAAACCTGCGCGGACCTGGAAAGGCAGGTCGAACCAGCCCATCAAGGCCCAGCTCGCCGTCAACAGTGCCAGGACCGCAAACAGGACACGGCCGTGTGAATAATCAGGGTCTGCCCGGTGCCGGATCACTGCAATACCGGCTCCAGGGCCCGCCAGACCGTGTCCAGCATCAAGACTTGCGCCGCTGCCGTGGGGTGAATGCCATCCTCCATCATCAGACCCGGATCGAGCGCGATGCCTTCCAGCAGAAAGGGAATCAGGCTAACCCCGGTTTCCCCCGCCAGTGAAACATACATTTCGCTGAACCTTTCCGTATAGGTTTTGCCGTAGTTGGGCGGCAAATAAACGCCGGCCAGGATAATCCGGGCAGCAATGGCCTGGCTTTGTTCGATCATCGACTTCAGGTTGGCCCGGGTGACATCAAGCGGCAGGCCGCGCAAACCATCATTGCCACCCAACTCGATGATGACGATTTTTGGCTCGTGTTCAGCCAGCAACCTGGGCAGCCTGGCGAGCCCGCCCTGCGTGGTATCGCCCACGATGCTTGAGTTGAAAACGCGATAAGCGTGACCATCTTGGGTAAGCCGGTCCTGCAGCAGCTGTGGCCAGGATTCCTGCAATTCCATCCCAAAGGCGGCGCTGAGGCTGTCACCGAGGACCAGAAGCACCCTGTCACTGCCGTTGCTGACGCTGCCGGCAGGCGCAGCGAAACCCAGGGCCAGAGCAATGCACATTGAAAAAATTAACCGCATGAAAAATACACCATCTGTATTGAAGGCTGAAGACCTGCTGAAACAGGTTACCAGTCCCGAGGGCCAACTCACCATACTTGACAAAGTCAGCCTCGAAGTCACGCGCGGCGAAAGCATTGCCATTGTCGGCGTATCCGGGGCCGGCAAGTCCACCCTGCTCGGACTGCTGGCCGGCCTGGACGTTCCCAGCGGAGGCAGAGTCTGGCTCGGCGACTGCGAGCTCACCGCGCTGGATGAAGACGGCCGCGCCGCGCTGCGGGCTGAACACGTCGGCTTCGTATTTCAGTCATTCCACCTGCTGCCCTCACTGACGGCGCTGGAAAATGTCATGCTGCCCCTGGAACTGGCAGGCGTCACCCGGCCCAGGCAGGCCGCGATCGAAGCTTTGCGGACCGTGGGGCTGGAACCGCGCAAAGCCCATTACCCGCACCAATTGTCCGGCGGCGAAAAGCAAAGGGTGGCGATTGCCCGCGCTTTTGTCGTCCGCCCGGCGGTGCTGTTTGCCGATGAACCCACCGGCAACCTGGACCAGCGCACGGGTGAAACGGTGATCAATCTCCTGTTCAAACTCAACCAGGAAGCGGGCACCACGCTGGTGCTGGTGACGCACGACGTTTCATTGGCTTCCCGCTGCAACCGTATCCTGTACATGGAAGCCGGGCGATTTGTCCCGGCGCCGGAGCCGCAAGCCTGATGTCTGCGCGGGCGCAAACTGTCGTCTTGTCCTTGAGATTGCTTGCCCGTGACTGGCGCTCGGGGGAACTAACCGTCCTCGTGACTGCCTTGCTGGTCGCGGTGACGGCCCTCACCGCGGTAGCCTTCCTGACCGACCGCGTGGGCCAGGCGGTGGCGATTCGCGCCGCGGAATCGCTGGCAGCTGACCTGCGCATTTCATCAACGCGCCAAATCAACCCGGAACATGCAGTCCTTGGTGCGTCCGCCGGATTGACAACGGCCACTACGGCCAGCATGCCGAGCGTGGTGTTCGCCGGTCCCGCCAACACGCTGGCGGGCGTCCTGGCAGTCAGCGAAAACTATCCCTTGCGGGGACAACTCAAAACCGCGCCGCGCTTGCTGGGCGAAGAAACCATTGCCACCGCAATACCGGCACCGGGTGAAGCCTGGGCTTCCCCCCGCCTGCTGGCACGTCTGGGCGCGGATACGGGTGTCGACATCGAAATCGGTGCAGCGCGATTGAAGCTGACCCGGGTGCTCGAACACCGCCCGGACGAAGGCTGGCGCTTTGCTGACCTGGCCCCGACCCTGCTCATCAACCAGGCCGACCTGGGGAGCACACAGCTGGTCCAGCCCGGCAGCCGGGTATCCTACCGGCTGCTGCTGTCCGGCACCCGCCAGGCCATCGAAGGCGTCAAGCCAGACCTGGAAGACCGCCTTGAGGCCGGTGAATTATTGAGCGACATCAAGGACACCAACCCGCAAATCCGCTCCGCCATGGATCGTTCCGGCAGGTTCCTCAACCTCGCTTCCCTGGTTTCGGTGTTGCTGGCGGCCGTGGCCGTAGCCATGGCCGCCAGGCGGTATTCACATCGGCACCGCGACCGCATCGCGCTGATGAAATGCATGGGGGCGCGCCGTTCCTGGCTGTTGCGTTCCAGCCTGCTGCAGTTGCTGGTCCTGGCCTTGGCCGGCGGCGCCTTGGGCAGCGTCCTGGGCTTCCTGGCCCAGCAGGGACTGGCCTGGCTGATGCGCGACATGATAGGCCAGGCACTGCCCCCGGCAGGAATGGCACCTGCCCTGCTCGGCGTCATGACCGCGCTGTGCATCCTCGCAGGCTTCGCCTTGCCGGACCTGCTGCAGATGAGCAGGACGCCGCCTTTGCGGGTGCTGCGCCGCGATGTGGCTCCGCCTCCTTTGCGTTACGGCTTTAGCTGGATCGCCGCCATATTGGCCCTGGTCATGCTGCTGCTGTGGATCGTGCGCGATGCACGCCTGGTCATGGCCATTTTGCTCGGCACCGCGATCACCTTTATCGCCCTGGGCCTGGCTGGCTGGTTGCTGGTCCGGCTGCTGCAAAGCTTGCGCGGCATGGTCGGCGTGTCCTGGCGCTACGGCCTGGCCAATCTGGCCCGCCGTGGCCGCGAAAGCATCGTGCAAATTGTCGCCTTTGGTCTCGGCCTGATGGTCCTGTTGCTCCTCACCACGGTGCGCAATGAACTCATGGATAACTGGCGGCACAGCCTGCCCGACAATGCGCCCAACCAATTCCTGGTCAATATCCAGCCGCATGAAGTGCCGGCCATGGAAGATTTTCTGCGCCAGCGCGGTATCCCCGCGCCCCGCTTCGTGCCGCTGGTGCGTGCGCGTATGACCGCCATCAATGGCCAGGACGTGACACAGATGACGTTCGAGGACCCGGAGGGGGAAGAATGGGCCCGGCGCGATGCCAACCTCAGCTGGAGCGCTGAGCTGCAGGATGACAACCGCATCGTCGCTGGCCGCTTCTGGCAGGAAAGTCCGGCGCAGCCGGAGGTTTCGGTGGAACAGGATTTTGCCGCCGAGCTGGGCCTGAAACTCGGCGACGTGCTGGAATTCGACATAGCCGGCGAGACCCTGTCAGCCGCCGTCAGCAGCCTGCGCTCCGTCGAGTGGGACTCGTTCAGCCCCAATTTCTTCATGCTGTTTTCCCCCGGCGTGCTCGACTCCTACCCCGCCACCTACATTGCCAGCCTGTTCGTCGCCGCGGACCAGCGCACGGCCTCGATGGACCTGATGCGGGCCTTTCCCAGTGTCACTGCCCTGGACCTGGATGCCATGCTGTCACAGGTGCGTGACGTGATGGACAAGGTCGCCCTTGCAGTGCAGGCCGTGTTTGTGTTCACGCTGTTGGCCGGGCTCACCGTGCTCTGGGCCGCGGTCCAGGCAACCCGGGACGAGCGGCGGTACGAAAGCGCCATGCTGCGCACCTTCGGTGCGTCGCGGCAACGCGTGCTGGCCGGCGTTGCGGCGGAATTCGTCTGTATCGGACTGCTGGCAGGTGTGCTGGCGGCCAGCGGCGCGAGCCTGGCCGGTTTCCTGCTGGCAACGCGGATGTTCGAGCTCGATTACCAATTCAGTATGGCACTGTGGCTGACCGGGCCACTTGCTGGCATGATCCTGGTCAGCGTCAGCGGCGTGGCGGCAACCTGGCGAGTGATCAGGCACCCACCGGTGACGGTGCTGCGTGCCAGCTGAATACGGACGGGAACATGCACGGAAAAAGCCTGAAAGACGACTACGAAAAAAACGGCTACGCGGTCATTGAAGGGGCGTTTTCCGCTTCCAGCCTGGCGTCGATCCGCGCGGCAGCGCTGCATATCGTGGAAGAGTTTGACATCGACCGCCACCGCAGCGTATTCAGCACCCGGGATCGCGACCAGGGCCGGGACGAGTACTTCAGCTCCTCGTCCGAGGCCATCCACTGTTTCCTGGAACAGGACGCGCTCGATGAGCAAGGACAACTGGTGCGAGCCAAGACCCTGGCCATCAATAAGATTGGCCATGCCCTGCACGACCTGGATCCGGCTTTCGACGCCTTTTGCCGCCAGCCCATGGTGTCCCGGACGCTGCGTGAGATTGGGTATGCCGATCCACTGCTGTGGCAGACCATGTATATCTTCAAGCAACCGCGCATCGGCGGCGAAGTGCGCTGGCACCAGGACGCCAGTTACCTGATCGCTGAGCCCGGCCCAGTGGTCGGGTTCTGGGTGGCGGTCGAGGATGCCCATCGCGACAATGGCTGCCTGTGGGTGCAGCCCGGCGGGCATCGCAGCGCGCTGCGTGACATTTACGAGTACGACCACGTGGCGCGACGCGGCGAGTTACGCAGCATCGGCGGCTGGCCCTGGCCCGGGGAGGAAGAAGCCGTAGCCGTGGAAGTGCCGGCCGGCAGCCTGGTTATTTTTCACGACCACATGCCGCATTACAGTTCGCAGAATCGCTCGGACCATTCCCGCCATGCATTCACCATGCATTTCGCCGACGCCAGTTCGCACTGGCATGAAAAGAATTGGCTGCAGCGACCGCGCCTGGGGGCATACCGGGTCTGAACCTTGATATATCGGTTTATCGTGTATCTCGAAATACGTGTAATATTTATCCTGTATTCATATTCACGCATTAAAGTATGGTTATCATTGCTGTGAACACCCCGCCTGTTTGCGGGCCAGCAGGGAAGACTTCTCCGCGGCGCTCAAAAACGCCATGTCCAGAGCATGAATCTGCGCTTGCCTGGTCATGGCCGGGGTCAAGCCGGCCAAAGGAGCGGCCACCTCGTATTCGTGCGGCAAGTCGATGCCGCTGATCCCGGGGTCGTCGGTATTGAGGTTCAGTTTCACACCGGACTGCAAAAGCCGTCGCGCCGGATGGCTGGAGAAGCCAGCTACGGTACTGGTCTGTACATTGGAGGTCAGGCACACCTCGAGGCCGATACCACGGTTGGCAAGGTGGTCCAGCAGGCGTTCATCTTCAACTGCCCGGATGCCGTGCCCAATGCGCTCAGCCCCCAGGTCCTCGATGGCTGACCAGACACTGTGCGCGCCATCGGCTTCACCGGCATGGATGGTGATGCGCAGTCCAGCGTCACGGCCGCGGCGAAAATGTTCACGGAACAAGGCAGCGGGAAATTTTTTCTCATCCCCGGCCAGATCGAGCGCAACCAATCCGTCGCGCTGGCTTAACAATGCCTCCAGTTCGGCCGTGCAGGTTTCGGGGCCATAGGTGCGGCTGAGGATGCCGATCAACTGTGTTCTCACGCCGGTTGTGGCCTGGCCCTGCCGGGCCCCATCCACCACCGCTTCCACCACCGCCGCCGGATTGAGCCGGTGGGCCTGGGCCATGAACCAGGGACTGAACCTCAGCTCGATGTAGTCAATTCCTTCGCGCGCGGCATCTTCGACATTTTCCCGGGAAATCCGCTGACAGGCATGCGCATCGACCAGGACTTCGGTGAGGTAACGGAACTTGGCAATAAATTCCATCAGGCCCGATTCAGCACTCATCACCTGGACATGGGGCCGCAGTGTTTCCGCGCTGTGAGCCGGCAATGCAATGCCGTGCTGGTGCGCCAACTCCAGAATAGTCTGCAGGCGGATACTGCCATCGAGGTGCCGGTGCAGGTCACACAGGGGAAATGCGGAATCGATAAAGGATGAGCTGTCCACGTGCCGGTGATTCTGGTTTCCACTGTCCGAATAGTCAAACATGCGGGCGATTCATGGCTCCCGCCGGGGCTGCTGCGCCAGCCGGATAAAGTCTATAATCCCGCATGCTCCAGCACCCGCCGGGTAAATCTCCCCATGACTGAAAGAAGCTCCGTCCCGGACCTGGCGCAGCATGACGAAGCGATGCTGATCCATCAAGCGCGTCAATTCGTGGCGGAGGTCATCGGCGACCCGGCGCAACCCGTGGTGATTTTCGCTCTCGCCTATTGTGAGTTCTGCGCCGCCGCGCAGAAGTTCTTCGCGGCGCTGGAACTGGAGCACCGCAAAATCGATCTCGGTTCAGAGGAATTCCAGTCCACGGGCTGGGGCCGGAAGCTGCGGCAGGTCCTGCGAGAGCGCACGGGTTCGCCCACGGTGCCGCAGATTTTCATCGCTGGCGAGCACGTCGGCGGCGCGAGCGATTTTTTCGATGGCTACAAGACCGGATCAATACCTGAGCAACTAAGCCAGGCGGGGCTTGTATTCAAGCATGACCCGGGCCTGGACCCCCACCGCTTCCTGCAGCATTACTAGGGCCTGAAGGACTGATGCCGGACTGATTGAATCCGCTCTTGCAATCAGCTCCGGTGCACGGTGCTCAGTGGTGCGGCGCGATAATTTCCGCCGCTGGCCCGAAAGCCACCAAGCGGGTGAGGAAAGTGTAATCGCCTTCAACCGCCATCAGGCTGATAAACACGGTGAGGCAGAGTGGCGGAACGAGAATGGCATAGATCAGCGCCAGGCGTTCCCACGCCATGTGCATGAACACGGCGACGATGAAGCCAGCCTTGAGAAACATGAAGGTCAGGATCAAGCTCCAACGCAGCATTCCTTCGAGGTGAAAATAGTCCACTGCGTAGGAAAACCCGCTGAGCATGAACAACAGCCCCCAGATCCAGAAATAGATGCTGAGCGGGTGCTCCTGGTGGCCTTCTGCATGTGCCATGTCGATTACTCCTTGGGGCCCGAATTACCCGGCGACCGTATCGTCACCACAGGTAGAAAAAGGCGAAAATGAATACCCAGACCAGGTCGACGAAGTGCCAGTACAGGCCGGCTATCTCGACCGTTTCGTAATTACCCCCCTTCTTGCGGTCATAGAATCCCGTGCCGACCCGCCAGGCCACCACGCTGAGGTAAATGACGCCGGCTGAAACGTGCATGCCGTGAAAACCGGTGATCATGAAAAAAGCCGCTCCGAATTGTGCCGCTCCCATGGGATTACCCCAGGGCCTCACGCCCTCGTCCATGATCAGCTTGGTCCACTCGAAAGCCTGCATGCTAACAAAAGTCGCGCCCAACAGGGCGGTGGCCAGCATCAGCAGCACGGTGGCTTTCTTGTTGCGGCGATAGCCGAAATTGACCGCCAGGGCCATGGTGCCGCTGGACGTGATCAGCACGAAGGTCATGATGGCGATCAGGATCAGCGGAATGGGCTCGCCGCCGAAGGAAAGAGCAAACACTTCACTCGGGTTGGGCCACGGCACGGTGGTGGAAATGCGCACCGTCATGTAGCCGAGCAGGAAACAGGAAAATATGAAGGTGTCACTGAGCAGGAAAATCCACATCATGGCCTTACCCCACGGCACATGGAAAGCCTGCTTGTCGCCGGAGATGTCAGCGACCACACCCCGGTTACCAGCCAGGATTTCGCTTGCGGGGTTGGCGGCTAGGGCCTCATGTGTCATGCCATGTCCTCTTGGGGGTCTCTGATCATTATTTTCAACTGCTGCTCAGCAGGTAAAACAGCAAGAACCAGACCAGCAGCAGGAAGTGCCAATACGTCGCACATAATTCAACACGCATCGGCAGACGCGCATCGTCCGGCGACCTGATCGACCAACGCACGGCGCCCAGCAGGAACCACAGTCCGCCGAGCAGGTGCAATGCATGAATCGCGGTAAACATGTAAAAAAAAGCGTTCGCCGGATTTTCCCGCGCAAAAAATCCCGCCGCCAGCATCTGTTTCCAGGCCAGCACCTGGCCTGCAATGAACAGCAGGGTCAGCACGCCACCCAGCACTACCCCATTCCGGCTCACCACGCGCGCTCCGCGCCGGGCGGCATTGCGGGCCAGTTGCAGGGTGATGCTGGCCAATACCAGGATGGCGGTGTTGAACCAGAGTATGCCCGGCTCGCTAACCTGCCTCCAGTCCGGGTAGGCAGAGCGCATCTGGTGTGAAATGGTGAACAACAGGAACATGCTGGTGACAACCGCCAGGAACAGGTACAGGCCGGCCCGGCCGGCCGGCTGCCCGACCGGGTTTCCGCCGTGTATGCCTTCCATTTCCCCCGCGTGTTCCCAGGGCTTGGCCATCAATTTCTGCAACAGACTCAAGAGTGCGTGCCCTCGCGTCCGTCATAACTGCTGCCAGCTTCCCTGGGCACGTCTTCGGGGGCCATGGTCTGCGGTATGAAGTCCTGCGCCGCGCCCGGCACGCTGTAGTCATAGGCCCAGCGGTACACCACGGGCAATTCGGCTCCCCAGTTGCCGTGCACTGGCGGGGTTTGCGGTGTCTGCCATTCCAGTGTCGTCGCGTTCCATGGATTACCGCCGGCAGGTTTGCCGTGGGTGCGGCTGCGGAACAGATTGTAGAGGAAGATCAACTGTGACAGGGCGACGAAAAACGCGGCGATGGAAATACCGGCATTCATGGCCTGGGCGGAATCGGGGATGAACGAGGTGTCGCCCATCGCGTAATAACGGCGCGGCAGGCCCAGTATTCCCAGGTAATGCATCGGCAGGTAAATGGCATAGGTGCCAAACAGGGTGCACCAGAAATGGATTCGCCCGAGCCGGTCATCCAGCATGCGTCCCGTAATCTTGGGATACCAGTGATAAATCGAACCAAAAATAACCAGGATGGGCGACACGCCCATGACCATGTGGAAATGGCCGATGACGAAATAAGTGTCAGACAGCGGCATGTCGACGGCGACGTTGCCGAGGAACAGGCCGGTAATGCCGCCGTTGATGAAGGTGAAAATGAAACCGATGACGAACAGCATGGGCACGGTCAGGTGGATATTGCCCCGCCACAGGGTCAGCACCCAGTTATACACCTTCAATGCGGTAGGAATGGCAATGATCAGGGTGGTGGTGGCGAAGAAAAAGCCGAAATACGGGTTCATGCCGCTGACGTACATGTGGTGCGCCCAGACGACGAAGGAAATCACGCCGATGGCCAGGATCGCCCACACCATCATGCGGTAGCCAAAGATGTTCTTGCGCGCATGCACCGCCACCAGGTCGGAGATCACGCCAAATGCCGGCAGCGCAACGATGTAGACTTCAGGGTGGCCAAAGAACCAGAACAGGTGCTGAAACAGGATGGGACTGCCGCCCGTGTGCTTCGATTCTTCACCCATGGACAACAGCGCGGGCATGAAGAAACTCGTGCCGACGACCGCGTCCAGCAACAGCATGATGCCCGACACCAGCAGCGCCGGAAATGCCAGCAGGCCCAGGATGGTAGCGGTAAAAATACCCCACACGGCCAGCGGCATGCGCATCATGGTCATGCCGCGGCAACGCGCCTGCAGAACGGTGGTGACGTAATTCAAGCCACCCATGGTGAAGGCGACGATGAACAACACCAGAGAGACCAGCATCAGCACGATGCCCCCGCCCACTCCGGGCGTGCCCGGCAACACCGCCTGCGGCGGATACAGGGTCCACCCCGCCCCGGTCGGCCCCCCGCTGATAAAGAAACTGGAACACAAAACCAGCACCGACAGCAGATACACCCAGTAACTGAGCATATTCATGTAGGGGAACACCATGTCCCGGGCGCCGCACATCAGCGGAATCAGGTAGTTACCGAACCCGCCCAGCAACAGGGCAGTCAGCAGGTAAATGACCATGATCATGCCGTGCAAGGTGATGGCCTGGTAGTACTCACTGGGGGTGATGAACGAGAAGGTGTCGGGGAATCCCAGTTGCAGGCGCATAACGAGGCTGAGCACCAATGCGACCAGGCCGACGGAAATTGCGGTCAGGGAATACTGGATGGCAATGACCTTGTGGTCCTGGCTCCAGATGTACCTGGTGATAAACGATTGCGGATCATGCAGGTGCTGCTCGTGATCCCGGTCGGCGATTGCAACATATGCCATCGAACTAGACTCCTGTTTCGGCCCTGATTGCCATTTGTGTCACAAGGTATTGATGAAAGCCACCACGTCGCGCATGGTCTGCTCATCACGCAAAACGCCCATCATCAGGTTCATTTGCTTGCCATAGAGGTCGGCAGGATGCGCGCCACGAACGCCCTGCTTGTAATTTCCGAGTTGCCGCAACAGGTACCAGTCATTCAAGCCATTCAGGCGCGGCGCATTCATAGCCCAGATGCCCTGGCCCTGCGCTCCGTGGCATGAGAGGCAGGTGCCGTAGATTTTTTCACCCCGCCCTGTGTCCCCGGTGATGGTTGCCGGCGCTGCGGAATCGGGTAATGTCGCGATGTAGGCCACGACGTTTTCGACCGCGGCCTGGTCAGTCAGGGTGGCGGCCATCGGCGCCATTTGCGCGCCAAACGTGTCAGCGTCATCGCCCCCCCGCAAGCCGTGCTTGAAATTGTTCAGCTGGCGCTTGAGGTACCAGGCCGACTGCCCCGCCAGGCGAGGCGCATTGAGCAGGACATTGCCTTCACCCTGGGCGCCGTGACAGGCGCTGCACACCGCGTAGTGGGCCTGCCCCGCCACTGCATCCGCCGGTGGGCGATCCAGCACCTCGGCAAAGGTGGGGTAATGAGCCAGCCACTTTTCAAAGTCAGCCTGCTCGTCGACCACCACGGCTCCGCGCATGGCGAAATGTCCGATACCGCACAGTTCTTCACACAGGATGTCATAACGACCGGTGCGGTTGGGGGTGGCCCAGATATAAGGTGTCATGCCGGGCACCAGGTCCATTTTCACGCGAAATTGCGGCACGGTGAAGTTGTGCAGTACGTCCTTGGAGCGCAGGACGAATTTGTAGGACTGGCCCACCAGCAGATGCAATTCACCATCGGCGACCAGGATATCATCCAGGCCGGCCGGGTCATCCGGTTTCAATCCCAGGGGGTTGTCGCTATTCATTCCTGCAATGCTGGTCTGGCCAAATACGCCGTCCTGCCCCGGAAAGCGAAAGCTCCAGTGCCATTGCTGACCAACGACTTCAACCTCGGCCGCACCTTCCGGCACCGTGACGATCCGGCCCCATACCCACAGGCCCGGCGCCAGCATGGCGATCACACCAACGGTCGTTATGGCGGTCAGCCACCACTCCAGCTTGTGGCTTTCCGGTTCGTAGTGCGCTTTCAATCCCTTGCGGTGCCGGTAGCGGATCACCACCCAGATGAGGAATGCGTTGAGCAGAATGAAGACGATCCCGGTGACCCAGAAGGTGATGTCGACGGTGGTATCCATTGCAGCCCAGTCCGCGGCAATGGGGGTAAACCACCAGGGACTGAAAAAATGGAAAAGAACGGTTACGACGACCAGTACAAGGATTCCAATCGCAATTGCCATATTATTATTTTCCCTTGTTATTCGAACGCGCTCTCTTGCTGGCGCTGCTCCCTGCGGCGCCGGCGCTGGACCTTGCCGAACGGGTTGACGAAGTGACGGTCGGTGGCGACGTGCCGCGCCTCAGAATGCCGCTCGCTCATCATTTGCCGGATCCGGACTCCCTTGCCTTTGGGCGCATAAATCAGGATCAGGTACCTGCCGGCCTCGATATCATCGTGGAAACGCCGCAGTTTGCGATTTTCGCTGTCCATACCGGTAAGGCCGCCAACCCATGCTCCAAACAGGGTGCCCACCAGCACCAGGAAGAAATAGACAACACCGGGCACTCCCGGCCCGAAAGGTTCGAACAACATCAGTGCGCCCGCGGCCACCACACCGCCTATGAAGCCGAAATTGGCGCCGATGAAGCCGTCCCGCAGCAGGTCGGTGGTCTCGAGCCAGTTGCTGGAATGGATTTTTTCCTTCCTCAGCCCGGCTTCATCCTTCGACACCACATGCAGCAGCCAGTCGTCGATACCCACGGCCTGGAGATCGTCGGAAATCTGGTGCGTACTCACCAGAGAGGGCGCAAGGTAGTACATGCATTTCATGGTTTTATCCCGGGGTAATTCGTATCTTGATCAGGTTCTGGCTCTGGTTCGGACTGCCCTTAACGTCAATGTCTTTGCGAGTGAATTTTGTTTCATCCGGTCTCCTGTACTAGCGATCGGATTGCGGGCGAGTTTCGCACATTTGTTCCGGCTTGGAAAGCACATACAAATTCCGGCCGCCATGACCCAGGTCAATTCTTGCCAGAGCAGTTGGCGGGCGCCGGGGACTAGTTTGCCGGCCAGGGAACCTGGCCGGATTTCGGGTATCCTAACCATGCAATTCATTATCAATCCCAGGAGGTGTTAGACATGAACAGCCTGCTCACCCGCAAATTGCTTTTCCCGGCCCTGACCGGACTGGCCATTTCCCTCAGCGCCATGGGCGACGACGCCGCTCCGCAGCTTTCCAGCGAAGGCCTGCAACTGCTTGAAAAGGACCGGCGCGGAGAAATCTATGCCAATCCCGATGTGGATTGGAGCGTATACACGGAAATCAAGCTGGAAGAGGCAAGCGTGGCTTTTCGCCGCAACTGGCAGCGTGACCAGAATCGCTATGATCCGTTCAAGGTAAAAGCGTCGGACATGGAGAAAATGAAGAAGCGGCTCTCCGAACTGTTTGGCGAGGTTTTTACCGAAGAATTGAGCAAGGACAACGGCTACGTCATGGCCGCAGGCAGCGGCGCCAACGTGCTTACCATCCAGCCAGCCATTGTCGACCTGGACATCAATGCTCCGGACACCAACAGTTCCGCGGGCAGGTCGAGGCAATACACCGAATCAGCCGGTGAGATGACGCTGAAGCTTGCGCTGTACGACTCCGTCACAGGTGAATTGCTGGCCACCGCCAGCGATCACCGCGAGTCGCCCTACCGCGGTTACCTGCAATGGACCACCAGCGTGTCCAACCAGGCCGACGCGCGGCGGATGCTGCGGCATTGGGCAACGTCCCTGCGCGAACGGCTGGACCGGGCAAGCTCCAAGCCCGCCCCGGCGGCAGTGGCCGAGTAAGCTGCGCAAGAAGCACCAGCGCTTCATCAGCGATCGTTTCCCGCCCGGCCCGGGTCCGGGCGGGTCTTGACGCATGGCTCAGGGCCAGTCCGGGATCCGGCCCGGCGTCCACGGTGCTTTGCTCTCCTCCACCGCCGCTTCCAGCCTGGCGAGCTCAGCCGACAGTGCTTTCAGCCCAGCCAGTGCGCTGGTGAACTCGCTGCGAGCCACGGCCAGGGAGTCAATAAAGTTGGGCGTAATCGCCGACTGGCTATCCCATGAACCGCCGATGATAAAGCCGATGCGCGCGCTGATGGACGGGGGCACTGGCTCGTAGCGGCTGGAACGGGTGGTGTCGCCGCTGAGGCTCACCCGCAGCTGCCGCAGTCGTCGATCCAGCGCACGGGTTTCCTGCGCCAGATCCTCCACGTCGCCGGGGGTTTCATCCACGGCAACTTTCAAATGATCAATGCGGGTCTGCACCTCCCCTGCCGCGTGGTCAGCCCCCGCCACGGCGCGGTACAGTTCCGCGGCTTCGAGTTCAAAGCGCAGGCGGGCGTCCTGGTCAGAACCGACCAGTCCGCTGCTGAACATCGGCTTGAGCACAAAGGGCTGGGGGCCGGCCAGGTCGGCCAGCTTGCCTTCCACCCGTTTGGACAGAGTGACCTGGTAGGTGCCGGCCACCGCCAGCGCACCCAGCGGAGGTTTCTCCCAGGGTAAAATTTCCAAAGGCTCCAGGTTGATGGGCTCTGGAGCCGGATAGCGCAAATCCCAGGCCACCCGATGAAAGCCTTTGGTCACAGGGCCTGAAACGCGGCGGACGACCTGGCCATCGCTGTCGCGCACTGTCAGGATGATGGCCGGATCCTCCTCAAGGTCTTCCTGCTTCAGCCGGTCCCACTGTGGATAGGGGGTGTCCTCGCCCTTTTCCGCGCGTTCCCGTTCTCCTTTTTGCCGCTGAGCTTTCAGCGACAACAGGTCGTCGGCCAGGTAATAGGAAAAGATCGCGCCGAAGTCCGGGTTCGCGCCGCTGTAGCGACCGAAGCCGTAATCCCCTTTGCCGCCCCAGCCACGGCGGCTGTCCGGAATGAAAATCCAGGTGTCGCGCGGGGTGAACAGCGTGGCTTCAGCGCTGAGTCCGTCCGGCCGGGTGCGCAGCGGGGAAAGATCGTCCAGGATGTAAAAGCCCAGACCGAAAGTGCCTACCACCAGGTCGTTTTCACGGCGCTGGATTTCCAGGTCGCTGACCGAAATGGTTGGCAGGGACTCCATTTTGTTCCAGCTTTCACCCCCATCCTGGCTGAAAAATAGTCCAAACTCGGTGCCTACGAACAGCAGATTTGGGTCGACGTGGTCTTCCACGATGGCATGGGCGCTGCCCCGTGCGGGTAAATCGCCGGAGATCGGAAACCAAACCTGGCCGCGGTCGATGGTCTTGAGCACATAGGGCTTGAAATCCCCGCGTTTGTGATTGTCGATCACGGCATACGCCACGCCGGCATCGTGCCGGGAAGCGATGATGTCTTCCACCAGGGACATGTCGGGCACGCCCTTGAAATGCTCCACCCGGGCCCAGCTTTGTCCTCCATCCGGGCTGACGTGAATCAGCCCGTCGTCGGTGCCGGCATACAACAGTCCCTCCACCAGGGGGCTTTCATCCAGCGCGATCATGGACCCGTACAAGGAAGTGGACGCATTCTTGGCAATCGCATCCACGCTCCAGATCCGTCCCATGACCTCAAGTTGGTTGCGGTCGATCTGCCGGCTCAAGTCGCCGCTGACAGCCACCCAGCTCTCGCCCCGATCGTCGGAACGGAACAGCCGTTCCGAACCAAAATACAGGCGGCGGTGGTCGTGGGGTGAAATGATCAGCGGCGAATTCCAGTTCCACTTGTAATCGTTCACGCCAGCCGGCGGCTGTGGCGTGATGGCGAGGCGTTCTCCGCTGACGCGGTCAAAACGCACCAGTCCGCCGTGCTGGTATTGTGCATAGATTACGTTCGGGTCGGTCGGATCGATGCGGGCCTTGAAGCCGTCGCCGAACTGGGCGATCCACCAGTCCGCATTGGTGATGCCATCGGCATAGGTGTTGCGGCTCGGTCCGCACAGGGTCTGGTTGTCTTGCGTGCCGCCACAGATGTTGTAAAACGGCGCGGCGTTGTCAGGTGTTGCGCGGTAAAACTGTGTGGTCGGCAGGTTTTGTACATGCCGCCACTTCTGCCCCCGGTCCCAGCTTTCGAAAACCCCGCCATCGCCGCCGATGAAAAGGTGATCGGTATTCTCCGGGTCGATCCACAAAGCATGGTCATCCACATGACGGTTTTCGAAGGACAGCTTGATCCAGGTTTTACCCGCATCTTCCGACACCTGGGTGAAAGTATCGACGGCGTAGACACGATCGGGATTCTGCGGGTCAACGATCAGTTCATTGTAATACTGCGGACTTGTGGTGCTGAGCTCGGACTGTTTCACCCAGTTTTCACCAAAATCCTCGCTGCGGTACACGCCGCGGTCTTTCTCAGTGGCCTCGACAATGGCATAGACCACCGCGGGCGCAGAGGGCGCGGCCGCGAGACCGATGCGGCCGAGCTCGCCCTCGGGCAGGCCGCTAGAAATCCTGCGCCAGGTCTTACCGCTGTCCAAAGATTTGTGCACGCCGCTACCAGGACCGCCGTTGATCAGGGTCCAAACGTGCCTGCGGCGCTGGTAACTGCTGGCCAGGATCACATCCGGGTTGCGGGCATCGAGCAGGAATTCGTTGATGCCCGTGTTTTTGTCGACATAAAGAATGCGCTCCCAGTTTTTTCCGCCATCGTTCGAGCGGTACAAGCCACGGTCTCCACCGGGACTCCACAAGGGGCCCTGGGCCGCGACAAAAACCACCTGCGCGTCGCGCGGATCAAAACGGATCATGGAAATATGGCCCGAGTCTTTCAGGCCCATGTTCTGCCAGCTTTTGCCGGCATCCAGTGAGCGGTACACGCCATCGCCATAGCCGACACTGCGCTGCGAATTGTTTTCGCCGGATCCCACCCACACGATGTCCGGATTGGCCGGGTCCAGGGCTACCACCCCCGTGGCGTAAGCGCCTTCCTTGCTGAAGACGTGCTCCCAGGTGATGCCGTCATTGACCGTCTTCCACACCCCGCCGCTGGCCATGGCCACGTAATGGATCTCACGCTGCACCGGGTGGAAAGCGAAATCCGCCACCCGACCGGAAGTCAGCGCCGGGCCGATCGAGCGCAGCGGAATATCGGAAAGGGGGTGTTCTGGCGTGTCGTCCTCGGTCGCGCCAGCGGCTGACGCAGTCAAGCAAATTGACAGGGCCGTCAGCGCGGCCAGAAAAAATCGGGCGGGATGCATGGGCAAATTTTCCTGATTTGAAAATCGCGCCCAGTGTACGGAAAAGCCCGGGCAGGCGCACGCCTTGTCCGGGCGCCCGCCAGTGGACTTTTCGGGTTTATATTTCCGACAGAAACGACAACAGGGCCTGGTTACACGCCTGGTGACGCTCCTGCTGGATCCAGTGCCCCGCTCCTTCCAGCCAAACGAGCCCGCGCAGATCAGGCACGAAGCGGCCCATGCGTTCACGCAACTGGTCCAGCCCCAGGTGGGCGACGGTCAGGTCCTGGTCACCGGCGATGAAAAGGGCGGGCACGTGCACCACCTGGTCCAGCCCTGTCGTGATCTCCCAGTTGCGATCGAAGTTGCGGTAATAATTGAGGCCGCCGCGGAAGCCCGCGCGACGGAATTCTTCCACGTAGTAATCGAGATCGGCCGCCGTCAGCCAATCCGGCGACTGGCTTGGCCTGCCCCAACGGCCGATCCAACCGCCGGCGTTTTTCCCGGCATCGGTGATAAGCGGCGGCTCGCGGGGTGTATCAGGAGCGGCGTAAAGCATTTCCAGCAAGCCGCGCGGGTTCGCATCGTATTCAGCTTCAGCTATGCCGGGCTGCTGGTGGTAAAGAATGTAGTAGAAATTATCGCCGTAACGCTGTTTCCAGACGCGCGTCGGCGCATTCCCGGGACGGCCGAAATGAGGAACACTTAACGCGGCCACGGCGCGGAAACGATCGGGGTGCACCAAAGCACAATGCCAGGCCACCACGGCGCCCCAGTCGTGGCCGACAATCACCGCTTCATCGGCGCCACATTCCGGCAGAAGGCCGGCCAGGTCTTCCACCAGGTGCAGGACGTCATAGGATGCAATGTCCTGCGGCGCCTCGCTGCCGCCGAAGCCGCGCATGTCCGGCGCAACCACGCGATATCCAGCCGCTGCCAGGATGGGGATCTGGTAGCGCCAGGAATACCAGGATTCCGGCCAGCCGTGGGTCAATACCACCAGCGGGCCGGTTTCCGGGCCCGCTTCGGCGAGGCGAATATCAATGCCGTTGGTGCGTACCAAGCGGTGCTGCGCCAGGGCTGGACTCATACTCATGGCAATGCCCTGCCCGGTCGGGCAGGTTGGCTGGCTGTCGTGAATTACCGGTTCTCGGTGTTATCGGTGCCCGCCGCACCCGCTGTGCGTTCCTTGTAGCTGCGAACCGCTTCATTGAAGCGCGTGGCCACGCGCTCTTCTGAGTCAACGGAATAATTGAACGACGCAATCAGGGCCTGCTTGTTGCCCGCGGTCAGATCGGGGCTCTGTTCTGCCTCTTGCAGGCAGGCGCGAAAGGTTTCAAGGCCTTTTTGGAAGCCGGCAACAGCCTCTTTGGCAACCAGCAGCTGCTCCTTGGTCGCTTCGGGCGGGATGGCATCCGGCGCGGCGGGTAAAATACACTTTTGCGCTGCTTCCGGCAGCACGACAGTATAGTCCTCTTCTTCGGCGGACTCGGTCTGGGCCAGGGCCGTATTCAGGAACATTCCGGCCAGCAGTAGTATCAGTACATTTTTCACAATTAAACTCCTACGGAACCAGGCGCGATTATAGCTGAATCGCGGCGCGGCGAAAGCATGAAATGTATCCACTGTTGACTTTCCGCTGCTTAACATGAACCCTTGACATTAACCCATTCCCGTCCAACCCATCCAAGGAGTTCCTCGTGCCCGATTTCATTGCCAGGCGTCGCATTTTTCAAATCCTGAGCGCGGTTTTCATGCTCCTACCCCTGGGTAGCCAGGGCGCGTTTGACCCCAGGCTGCTGGAAGGCATGGCGGCCAGGGAACTCGGACCGGCTGCCGTCAGCGGCCGTATCTCGTCCATTGATGCGCTTGAGTCCAACCCCAACCACATCGTGATCGGTGTGGCGACCGGAGGCGTGTGGATTTCGGAAAACGGCGGCTTGACCTGGACTCCCGTGTTCGACGACCAGCCGGTGGCCTCCATTGGGGCCGTTGCAATCAACCAGAAAAACCCGGATATCATCTGGGTCGGCACCGGTGAAGGCGCTGTGCGCAATTCAACGTCCATCGGCGGCGGACTGTTCAAGACCATCGACGGCGGTCATACCTGGAAACAGGTCGGGCTGGAAACTTCAGAACGCATCAACCGCATCGCCCTACACCCGGACAATCCGGACATTGTCTACGTGGCGGCGCTTGGCACCCTGTGGGGCGAGAACAGTGAACGCGGAATTTTCAAAACCACCGATGGCGGCACGAATTGGGCAAAAATCCTGTACGTGGATGAAAGAACCGGGGGTACGGACGTCAAGATCGACCCGTTCAATCCGGACAAGATCTACGCCAGCCTGTGGCAACACCGGCGTTGGCCTTATTTCTTCAAGTCCGGCGGGCCGGGTTCCGGCCTGTATATTTCGTGGGATGGCGGGGCCACCTGGAGCCAGAAGACTGAAGATGACGGGCTGCCCGCCGGCGAACTCGGCCGCATCACCATTGCCCCCTCCGCCGCGGAACCGGGCCGCGTCTATGCCCTGGTGGAAGCGGAAAAAAGCGCCATGCTGCGTTCCACCGATGGCGGCGAGCACTGGACCCGCGTCAACGAGCAATTCGACATCGCCGTGCGGCCGTTCTATTACACGGAAGTGGCGGCCGACCCTGCAAACCCCGATCGCGTTTATAACATCGAGTCCCAGCTAAGGGTGTCCATCGACGGCGGCAAGACCTTTGAAATCAACCCGGTGATTGCCTGCTGCGACCCGTCCAACACCATCCACATCGACAATCATGCTTTCTGGATCAACCCCGGCGACCCGAAGCACCAGATCATCGGCAATGACGGCGGCATCGCCATTTCCCGCGACCGCGGTGAAACCTGGCGCTTCGTGCGCAACCTGCCGCTGTCGCAGTTCTACCATATCGCCGTGGACAACGATCATCCCTACAACATTTATGGCGGACTGCAGGACAACGGCTCCTGGCGGGGTCCGTCGGAGGTATGGGAAAACGGCGGAATCCGCAACCTGCACTGGCAGGAAGTGGGTTTCGGCGATGGTTTCGACACTCTGCCTGACCCGCAAAACTCCCGCCGCGGCTACGTCATGTCGCAGGGTGGCTACCTGGTGCGCTGGGACCTCGACACCGGCGAGCAGCGGCTGATCCGCCCCGACCCGCAACCACCGGAGACCGATCTGCGCTTCAACTGGAATTCCGCGTTGGCGCAGGACCCCTTCGACCCGGCCACCATATATTACGGCAGCCAGTTCGTGCACAAGTCCACCGACCGGGGCAATTCATGGGCCGTGATCAGCCCGGACCTGACCTCCAATGACCCGTCCATGCAAACCTTTCGTCAGAGCGGTGGGCTCACGCCGGACGTCACAGCGGCCGAGAACCACACGACCATCGTCGCCATTGCGCCCAGCCCCATCGAGCGCGGCACCATCTGGGTGGGCAGCGACGACGGCCGGGTGCATGTCACGCGCGACGGCGGCCAGAGCTGGGCCCGCGTGGATACCAAGGTGAAAGGCGTCACCACCGGCGCCTGGGTGCCGATGATCGCGCCCTCGCCACACGAGGCCGGCACGGCCTTCGTGGTGTTCGATGACCACCGCCGTTCGGACATGAAGCCTTACGCTTACCGGGTCGATGGTTACGGTGACACTTGGACCAACATCGTGACTCCCGATATTTCCGGTTACGCTCTTTCCGTGTTGCAGGACCCGGTGGACTCCAAGCTGCTGTTCATCGGCACCGAGTTCGGCTTGTATTTTTCGGTCGACGCCGGCGCCAGCTGGACACGCTTCACGGCCGGTTTGCCCACCGTGTCTGTCATGGACATGGCCATTCAGAAGCGCGAAGCCGACCTGGTGCTGGGCACGCACGGCCGCTCGGTCTACGTGATCGATGACTACAGCGCTTTGCGCACGCTCGGCGTGGATGATTTCAAGCAGCGTTTGAAAATTCTCTCGGTTACACCCGGGCAGCAATACGTGGCGCGGCAAACACCCTCCACCCGCTTTACCGGCTCCGGTGAGTTCCGGGCAGCCAACGAGCCCTATGGCGTCATGCTCACCTACTTGGCCAGTGGAAACGACCTGCCACACCCGGACGAAGACCTGGAAAAACAGCGCAAGGCCAGCGAGCGCGCCAGCACTGCCAGCCAGGCCAGTGAAAAAGATGCATCGGCGGCGGGCGATGATGCCGCCAAGGCTCCCAAGGTGGCAGTCGTCATCACCGATGAGAAGGGTGAAACCGTGCGCCGTTTCACGCAGCCCGTTCTGCAGGGCATCAATCGCCTGGCCTGGGACCAGACCCATGATGGCGTCCGGCCTCTGCCCGGCCCGATCCCTCCAGAAAAAGATGCTGACCTGCCGCCCGGGCCCGAAGTACCACCCGGAGACTACCAGCTGAGCCTCAGCCTGGGAGACGATGACACGGGGCGCGTGGAAAAAGCCGTCGCGGTTACCGTCATGGCCGACCCGAGGAGCAGCGTCAGCGCTGCCGACCGCGAGGCGAACTATCGCAGCCTGCTGGAATTGCAGGCCATGCAGGAGTCGGCGGTTAACGCGGTGGAACTGATCGTGCGCACGCGCGATGACATCGGCACCGTCGATGCATTGATCGCCCGGCAGGCGGATGCATCGGACAATGAGGCTTTGAAAAGCCTGGGCCAACAAGGCGCCAATTTGCGCAAGGGCCTTGATGCGCTGGAAGCAAAATTCCGTGTCGCTCCGGAGACCAGGGGTTACGTTTACGATGAAGACCGGGTGATCAACCAGGTCGGCCTGGCCCAGTTCTATATCGGCAGTTCACTTGCTGCCGAGACCCCAGCGGCCAGCGTGTACAAGGAACTGGCGCGCAGTCGCCTGGCCAGCGCCGAGGCGGAAATGAAATCGTACTTTGAGCAGGACGTTGCTGCGTTCCGCTCTGCCGTTGACGCTGCCGGTATTACCCTGTTCACCCACCCGGTCAGCCCGGAGAACTGACCGGACGCTGACAGACCATGGGTGTCATTGAGGGTGTCGCGCAGACCATCCTGGATGGTTTCAACCGGCATTACGCCGTGTTCCAGCAGTTCAGCGCCCGGGCGCGGGAGCATTTCGAGCACTCCGACTGGAAAAGCGGGCGGGAGGACCAGGCTGAACGCATCCGCAGCTATGACCGGCGCGTCAGCGAAACGGTCGAGCAGCTCAACCAGCGCTTTCCAGCCGCCAGCAGCAACGACAAGCTCTGGCCCACCATCAAGATAGAGTACATCGCGCTGCTGCTCGATCACCTGCAGCCAGAATGTGCGGAGACGTTTTACAACTCGGTGGCCTGTCGCGTGCTGCACCGCCGCTATTACCGCAACGCCTACATTTTCTGGCGCCCAACGCTCAACACCGAACACCTGGAGGGCAGCGGCAAGACGTACCGGGCCTATTACCCCGAGGCTGACGGCCTGCGGCGCAGCTTGTTGGAAATACTGACAGACTTCGGCCTGGCCAACCGCTTTGAAAACCTGCAGCGTGATGTTCGCAACCTCGAACATGGGTTGGCTTCCCAGCGAGGTTACGGCTGGAAGGCTCAACCCAATCACCAGCTGCAGATCCTGGGATCCCTGTTTTACCGTAACAAGGCCGCCTACATCGTAGGCCGCCAGGTCAACGGCCACGAAGTGCTGCCTCTGATCATCCCCTTGCTGCAGGACAACGCTGGGCGGATTTTCGTGGACTGCGTGTTGATGCAGGACGTGGATGTCTCGGTGCTGTTCAGTTTTTCCCGCGCCTACTTCATGGTGGACATGGAGATTCCATCGGCCTGCGTGTCGTTCCTGTTGTCCATCATGCCCACCAAGTCGTGCGTCGACCTGTACGCCATGCTGGGCCTGCAAAAACACGCCAAAACCCTGTTCTACCGCGAGCTGCACCATCACCTGGCGCACTCGCGTGACAACTTCGTGATAGCGCCTGGCATCAAGGGCACGGTGATGTTGGTATTCACCCTGCCCTCCTTCCCGTTCGTGTTCAAACTCATTCGTGATCACTTCGATCCGCCCAAGAAGATGACCCGCGGCCAGGTGCGCGAAAAATACTTGCTGGTCAAATTCCATGACCGCGTGGGGCGCATGGCGGATACCCTGGAATATTCCAATGTCGCCATTCCGCTGCAACGCATCGACCCGCAACTGCTGGAAGAATTTCAGAACCTTGCTGCTTCATCCATCGAACGGGATGGCGACAACCTCGTGATCAGGCACGTGTACATCGAACGGCGCATGACGCCGCTCAATAAGTATCTCGCCGAGGCCGCGCCCAAACAGCGCAGCCTGGCGATCAATGATTACGGCCACGCCATCCGCGACCTCGCCGGGGCCAATATTTTCCCCGGTGACATGATGCACAAGAACTTCGGTGTCACCCGGCACCGGCGTGTGGTGTTCTACGACTACGATGAAATCTGCTACTTGACGGAATGCCATTTCCGCAAGATTCCGCCGGCGCAGGATATGGCGGACGAGCTGTCCACCGAGCCCTGGTATTCCATCGAGGACAACGATGTATTCCCGGAGACTTTTGGTTCCTTTTTCTTTCCCGACCCGGAGGCGCGCAAGCAGTTTTACCGCAACCATCGCGAGCTCACGACTGTGAAGTACTGGAACGATACGCGGCAGACCATCATCGACGGCGGCCAGCAGGACGTGTTCCCCTATCCGGAAAAGCGCCGCTTCAGCAACAAGCGCAAGACCTGATCGCGTTTTGTCCCTGGGTTCCGCGATTGGTATTTGCCGGGCAAACGAGTAATCTGACGACAGGCAACTTCCATCCAGAGCCCGGCGATGTCTTTTTTCAGCGAACTCAAGCGCCGTAATGTCTTTCGCGTAGGAGTTGCCTACGTGGTCCTGTCATGGCTGGTGCTGCAGATTGCCGATGTCATGCTGGGAAACATGCCCGCCCCGGCCTGGGTCTTCCGGGTCCTGCTGTTTTTCCTCGCGGTTGGATTCCCTTTTGCACTTATTTTTGCCTGGGCGTTTGAACTGACGCCAGAGGGTATAAAACGCGAAAGTGAAATCGACCGAGGCCGGTCCATCACCACCCGGACCGGACGCAAACTGGATTTCCTCATCATTGGCGTTCTTGGATTGGCGTTGGCCTATTTTGTCTGGGAGTCCCGATTCGACAGCGCCCGCGTCTCCCCGGCCGAACTTTCTGTCCTGGAAAAATCCATCGCGATACTGCCTTTTGAAAATCGCAGTGCAGATGCAGAGGATTCTGAGTTTTTCTCAGCTGGAATGCATGACGAACTGCTGACGTTGCTCTCAAGGCTGGGTGATTTGAAAGTCATTTCGCGCACCTCGGTTGAGCGCCTGGATCCCAAACTCAGCCTTCCCGAAATCGCCACATTACTCGGAGTGGCAACGGTTCTTGAAGGCCAGGTCCAGCGCGCTGGCAATCGTTTGAGAATCAATGTGCAGTTAATTGATGCACAAAGGGAGGATCACCTGTGGGCCACCACCTACGACCGGGAACTTACGGCAGGTAATGTCTTCGATGTGCAAAGTGATATTGCGCGAGCGATTGCGGATGCCCTGCATGCGCAGCTATCTCCCACCGAAGAGATTCTGCTCGATTCGGTGCCGACCAAAAATACAGAAGCATTGAACCGCTATTTGTTAGGAAAGCAACAAGCAAGCAGGTCTTCATTTGAGTCCCTGCGCTTGGCCAATGACTATTTTACTCAGGCAACAAGACTCGATCCGGACTACGCCCAGGCCTGGACAGCAATTGCTGACGCTCTCAATCAAATGCTGGATACCGGGATGATTGATGTAGCCGAGTTCGTCACCAGCGCCCGGCCCGCTATTTCACGTGCACTGGAACTTGACGACCGTCTTCCGGAAGCGCATGCACTGCTGGCCTCGTTGAAATTCCGAACGGGCGATATTGCGGGTGCCGAAACGTCCTTTAACACAGCTCTGGAACTCGATCCCGGGGATCCAAACAGTCTTGGCTTGTACGGCAAATACCTGCGCATGACAGGCCGGCCAGGTGCGGCCATACCACTGCTTGAAAGAGCATTGGAAAATAATCCCTTGTCAGTTGAAATTCTTTTCGAACTCGGAAAATCTGAAATGTACCTTGGGAATCCTGAGCAAAATGTTCAGTACGCAGAGCGCATCCTGAAAATCGACCCGGCCAATGCGATGGGCAACTTCGCCATGCTGCAGGCCTACCTCTGGGAAGGGCGCTTCGACTTGACGTGGCCGTGGTTTATCAAGAGCTTTTCTACGGATCCGGAAGATTTTGAAAACTGGTCTCACCTCGGCTGGTATGCCGAGATGCTCGGAAACCCTCTTTGGGCAGACCGCTACATGGATCGCGCACTGCAACTCGGGCCGGAAGAACCGGCTGTTCTGAAATGTTTGGCACAGTTGCTCATGCACCGTGGCAATACTGCAGAAGCCACTGTCATCGCGCACCGCGCACTGGAAGAAGGCCTGGATGACCGCTGGTCATCTAATCATGTCTTTCTGCGCCTGGTGCGCGACGAGGCATTGGAAACTGGCAATTTCGAAAAAGCCATCGCCTGGTATCGTACCCTTCATCCAGAGCTGTTCCGGGACAGCCCGAAAATCACAGTCGATAACGTTAACAGTGCCGCGGATCTGGCCTTGTTGATGCGCGTCGCAGGCGACCCGGAAACTACAGAAGCACTCATCAAGGCCGGCCTGACCTGGTACGAGGAAACCCAGCCTCCCGGTGTTCATGGTTACCTGCTCAACATCGTCGATATCGAGCTGCTTGCCTTAAACGGGGAAATAGACGCGGCCCTTGATGCCTTGCAGATTGCCGTTAATGACGGATGGAATTTCAACTGGACATTCAGCCTTGACAATGAAAATCTCGCATCACTCAGAGACCAGGTGGAGTTTCAGGCCATTGTTGCGCATCTCGAAAGCGAAATGGCCATTCAACTTGAAGCAATAACCAGGCTTCCCTACATGGGTGAGTTCGATCTGCGCTCTGTTCAGACTGAATGATCCATGCTGCAAACCAACAGTAGACTTGTACCGGTTTAGCCTACCTGCCGGTCGCGCCCCTGCCAGAACGGCGCGCGCAACTCACGCTTGAGGATTTTGCCGGCGCCGGAAAGCGCCAGCGCCTCATCGCGAAAGCTGATGCAAAGTATCGGTATGTCTCCGGCGCAACTGGACGCCATTGAATTCAAGGTAACGTTGCCCAATTAGTGTGGAATGAAATCCGCCAACCCAATCAGGTCAGCAGCCGACGGCCCGTTGCAACACCTGCGCGCCTCGGACATCCGTGCGATCGCCCAACTGGTAGTCCAGGCCACCGGCGGCGTGGCCCGTATCACTGAAGGCGTGCACCACTCGGTATTGGCCACCATGGGCATCCCCGGCAGCACTGCGCCGGGACAAACCCGCGGCATCACCGGACTGGTTTACCGCAGTGTCCACGCGGTAGCGCAATTGGTGGGTGTTAGCGTCGATACGATGCTGGCCGCGCTGCAAGTACTGTTTGCATCGGACGCCGCCACCAAGCCCGAAACGCCGCAACGCGCCGCGGTACTGGCGGCGCTCAATGGCGTGATGGGCGACCGCCTGGTCGCCACCAACAACCCCCTGGCAAGCACCATGAGCCTACGTTACGGCAACGAGGTCCTGAACTGGCATGCCCTGCCGCCAATACTTGCACCTGCGGGTAAAGTCCTGCTGCTGATTCACGGATTGTGCATGAGCGACCTGCGGCGGCATGCACAGCAACAAGGCCAGATCAGCGACCACGGTGCCGCTTTGGCTGCGGCCCTGGGCTACACCCCGGTGTATCTGCACTACAACTCTGGCTTGCACATTTCACGCAACGGGCGCGAGCTGTCAATCCAGTTGGAACAACTGTTTGCCCACTGGCCCGTAGCGCTTGAAGAACTGAGCGTGGTGGCCCACAGCATGGGAGGCTTGTTGATCCGCAGCGCTTTCCACTACGCCCGGCAAGAGGGAATGCGTTGGCCGGAGCGGCTGAAAAACATCGTGTTCCTGGGTACGCCGCACCATGGCGCTCCGCTGGAGCGGTTCGGCAACTGGGCTGATGCCCTCCTTACCAGCTCGGCCTATACCCGGCCATTCGCTGCGCTGGGTCAGTTGCGCAGCGCCGGGATCACCGACCTGCGCTACGGCCATCTGCTGGACGAAGACGGGCACGGCCAGGACCGCTTTCAGCGAACTCCCGACCAGCGCCAGATCGTGCCTCTGCCGGAGGGTGTGGCCTGCCACACCGTGGCGGCCACGATGGCCGCAAAGCGCAGCCTCCTGGCGGACCGCCTGGTTGGCGATGGCCTCGTACCCCTGCACAGCGCACTCGGCCACCATGACGACGCCAGGCGCAAACTGGACTTTGTGGCAGCATCACAATGGATTGCCCACCGCATGAAGCACATGGAATTGCTCAGCAGCCCCGAGGTAACCCGGCAGATGGTGCGATGGCTGACGCCGGGCTAGCCCCAGGCAGTAGTCCCCATCCAGTCCACCACCGCCCGCGCCCAGGTCTCCCCATCTTCTTCCTGGATGAAGTGATGGCCCTTCAGGGTGCAATGCGGCTGGCCGCGGGTTCCCGGAACGAGCTTCAGGAAAGCTTTGTCGGCGCCCCGGGTGATCGGGTCGTTGTCGGAAAAACACAGCAATACCGGCTTTTCCCATTGCATCAACTGTTGCCATGCCCGGCGGTTATCCTCTGAGGCCGGATTGTCCGGCGTTGTCGGCACCAGCATGGGAAATTGGCGTGCGCCGGCTTTGTAGGCGTCATCCGGAAACGGCGCCCGGTACGCTTCGACTTCTTCGGAGTTGAGGCTGCCACGGCCAAACAGGTTGACGATGGCACCGGTATCGAACTCAGGATCGTTCTGGCTGAATGCTTTCCACCGCTCAAACGCTTCGCCGAAACCCTGGTCACCGGTGGGCAGCCCGGTATTCGCCAGTGAAAAACGCGCGAAACGGGCCGGGTTTTTCGCCACCATGCGCAGGCCAATCAAGCCGCCCCAGTCCTGTCCCAGCAGGGTAACCTGCTCCGCGCCGGCAGCCGCCAGCCAATCGCTCATCCAGCGTACGTGCTTTGAATAGGTATAGTCGCTGCGCGCGGCGGGTTTGTCGGATCGTCCGAACCCAACCAGGTCCGGAGCCAGCACCCGGAAGCCCGCGGCGGTAAAGACCGGGATCATCTTGCGATAGAGGTAACACCAGCTTGGCTCGCCATGCAGGCACAGAATTACCCGGCCGTCGCGCGGGCCTTCATCCAGGTAGTGAATGCGCAGCTTGCCCAGGTCAGCATCATGAATTTCAAGATAATGCGGCTGGAACGGAAATCCGCACAGGTGTTCAAATCGTTCATCCGGTGTGCGCAATACGGCCATGACAACTCCCTTGATTCGTGAGGTCAGAGTGGTTCTTGGGTGACCCTGTTTTCAGGATGTAGCCAGTGACGGGTCTGACCGCAGCTGGGCGCGGCGTTTTTTCTGCCAGGCCGTAACCGCCCGATAGCCCAACAGCACGGCGAGGATGCCAGCATAAATCAGGGGCTCGGAAATGTCCTTTTTTACCTGCCAGTAAAAATGCCAGACCCCGAGGACCGGGACGACATAGACCAGCCGGTGAAGCTGCGTCCAGCGCCGGCCGAGGCGGCGCATCATGCCATTGGTGGAGGTAAACGCCAGTGGAATGAGCAACACGAGTCCGCTGATACCCAGCGTGATGTACGGCCGCTCGAGAATATCCTCACCAATGGCGGCGAGGTCGAAGCGTTGGTCGAGGCCGGCGTACACCGTGAAGTGCAGGCAAATATAGAAAAATGCAAACAGCCCCAGCATGCGGCGCAAGCGTATCAGCCAATTCCAGCCGCTCAGGCGCCGCAGCGGTGTGATGGCCAAAGTAATGAGCAGGAATTTAAGCCCCCACAGGCCGCAGCGATGGATCAGCTCTTCGATCGGGTTGGCGCCCAGGTTCATCCCGGCCACAGCTAAGGCCGCCAGCACCATCGTCACCAATGGCATGAGGCAGGCCAGGAACAAAATAATTTTCAACAGGCGGAAGGATCGCTGGTTCATGGTCGTGCACGAAAGCCCGGTGAATGCAGGGAATCAGAAATTCCTGCGCAGGTCGAGGCCACTATACAGTCCAGCCACTTCTTCGGCATAACCATTGAACATCAGGGTCGGCTGTTTGGCGGCGAACAGGCCTGTGCCGATGCGCCGCTCGCTGGCCTGGCTCCAGCGCGGGTGATCCACCGCGGGGTTCACGTTGGCATAAAAACCGTATTCGCTGGACGCCGCAATCTCCCAGCTGGTATTTGGTTGCCGCCGGGTAAACTCGATTTCCACGATGGACTTGATGCCCTTGAAGCCGTATTTCCAGGGCACTACCAGCCGCAGCGGCGCACCGTTCTGGTTGGGCAGTGACTTGCCATAGATACCAACCACCATCAGGGTCAATGGGTGCATGGCCTCGGCAATGGTCAAGCCTTCGACATAGGGCCATTGCAGGACGGCGCGGCGCTGGCCCGGCATCTGTTCCGGGTCGTGCAGGGTTTTGAAGCGTACGAATTTTGCATCCGAGTTTGGTTCGAAACGTTTAAGCAGGTCACCCAGCGGAATGCCCACCCAGGGGATGACCATGGACCAGGCCTCGACGCAGCGATGCCGGTAGACGCGCTCTTCCAGAGCATGTGGCCCAATGATGTCTTCGTAAGCATAACTGCCCGGCTTACCGCATTCTCCGGACACCTTGACCGTCCAGGGCTCGGTCACAAACGCCTGTGCATGCTCATACGGATCTTCCTTGCCGGTGCCAAACTCGTAGAAATTGTTGTAGGTGGTGATGTCTTCCCAGGTATTAGGCGCTTCGTCCGTGCTGAACGGGCCTGGCGTGGTGTGTAATTCTTTTACCGCCGCCCATGAAGGCCGGGGCACGCTGACCGCCATCGCCGCACCGGCCAGCGCCAGGCCGGAACTGCGCAGGAATTTGCGCCGGTTGAGGTAATTGGCTTCGCTGGTAATTTCAGAAGATTTGACCGGTCTGGCGATTCTCATGGCACACGCATCGGGATGAAGTGGGATTAACCGTTATAGACCTGTTTCATGCGCCAAACATTACAGGGGAGATGATTTTTTCCATCAACAGGCTGAACCGATCGCGGAGGTAAGGCCCAAATGCCCCGCGCCCGGCACAGCACAGCGAGCGACCGGCAGAACTCACCCTCGGTTTTCCGCCAGCCATTGACCAATTTTCTCCAGCCCGCTGAGATAACCCGCCTCGACAATGCGGTCGAACGCGCGCACCTCGGTGAGGCCGAAGCGCCGCACATCGGGTTGCAGCAGCAGGCTGGCGCGCTCGCCCTGGGTCCGGACGTTTTGCAGGGTCGCAAGTTCGGTGGCCTTGAGCAGCACCGTCATCAATGACGGAACCCTGTAGCGTTTGCCCAGGGGCAACAGTTTACTGCGCAGCAAAGTCCAGGCAGAAGGAATGTCGGCGTAATCCACCGAGCGCGAGCGTTGCGCACACAGATCACTGGCAATCACCCGTCCTACCGCCTGCTGCCACATCACGTCGACCGGCAAGCTGTTGAGCACAGAGCCATCCACGGCCAGGCGCCGGTCGATCACGGTCGGTGGCAGTATACCTGGCATGGAAGCGGTAGCCTCCAGGGCCCGCGACAGGCTGCCTGCCTGGTGCAGGTTGAGTTTGCCCTCATCCAGGTCGCTGGAAATACAGAAAAACGGCAGCGGCAAGTCTTCGATATTCATGCTGGCCTGCGAACGGATCAGCCGCTTCATCCGGCGCCCGGCCAACAGTGAGACCAGCGGCAGGGTGTAGTCGCTGAAAGGCTTGCCGCCAACAAAGCAGGAACGTGCGACCTCGATGCAGCGTTCCGGCGGCAGGTCCATGGCCATCAGAGCGCCCATGATGGCGCCGATGCTGGTACCGCCGATCCAGTCGATCGGTACACCCGCCTCGCGCAAGGCCCGGTAAACGCCGAGGTGCGCGAAACCCCGGGATGCACCCGAACCCAGCACCAGGCCAATGGCTTCGCCGGCAACCACGCGCGCCAGGCGGGCGATATCTTCGGCCCGGTTGGCCCGGACGTGCAGGTGAAAATCCAGCACCCTGCCAAGGTGCCAATCCGCTGTGTGCACAATGGCTTGACTGGAGGGCCCTTGCAACAAGACCAGCATGCGGCGCAGGCTGGTGCCGCGGTCGCCGATCCCAAGCCGCGCTTCCCACGGGCGCACCGCCGCATCGCGTCCATGCTCGCCCACCAGGATGACCAGGTCCGATTGCCGCAGGCAGAAACGGGTCCATGCACAATCGCGGGCTTCGCACTGGAATACCAGAAGACGGGTATCGTCCTCCAGCTTTTGCACCCACTGCACCAGGGCGTCCGGAACCGGCTCGTGTTCCGGCAAGCGGTGGACCGGGGCACCGGCTGTTTCAAGGCCGTGAAGATCGAGCAGGCGGATGGTGCCATGGGCTTTCAGTTGTTCCGCCAGGCCCCGGCAAAATTCCAGTGTGCGCTCCGTCGCATCGAGCGGCAGCAAGGCCACTGCGCTGAGGTTTCGTGTCGCCCCGGAGGCAAGGGCCGATGGCTTTTGCACCAGCGAGGCCGCCCGCGCGGCCAGCCGCATCACCAGCGAAGGGTGCTGCTGCGAAAGGTGTTCAAATGCGTTACGGTCGAGGCGAATCAACTGGCTGTCACGAATGGCACGCACACCGGCAGCCCTCGGCGCGCCAATCAGCAAGCCGATTTCACCCACGCTGTCCCCGGGAGTGATGCGCCCTATCAGCACCGGCTGCTCCAGCGGGCCGCCAGTGTCGGCCTC
>DATDPS010000086.1:0-41217 GCA_035292625.1 Lysobacterales bacterium
ATGGCCACTGTCAAGGTCCAGGCGAAGAAAGATATCTTTTCCCTTGAACACACTTGGCCACTGATTCAGTATCCAGGAATTGTCCACGGTAATACGAGCCCCCTTGGCGAACCCGGCTTCGTACTCTTCCCGCGGTGCGAAATTGGGTGTGAAGAGGATTTTTTCCGGCGATAATTCCGGAACCACGCTCTGCACGTGCTCGAGTTCGGCCAGTGATACGCAATCGAAACCCAGGCCTTCTTGCGCCATGAGCCGTAACACCCGCTCATGGTCATTGGCCTTGACTGCGTAAAGTACCCGGTTGACAGACGACAACGACTGCAGCTGACGCGCAGCACTCCGCATGGACTCCGGGTGATAAACGTATGCGCTCTCGCGCCCCCCCATGAATTCGATCAAGGCATTTGCGTGTGTTTCCCACCATGCGATCCTTTTCACCGCCTTGTCCACTGGACGGTTCAATTCAATCCAGCTGGGCCCAAACTCAGCTCGACTTCCGGAGTGTGAAACGATTAGCAGTTGATGCAGTTTCCGCACCAGGCTATCCGCGTGTTCCGCGTCCACGACCAGGGTGAGGTTCAGATCATTGGCTGACTGGGTGACAAGGTGGACCTGGCGATCCTGGAAAACATCCAGCGCTCCGGAGAGTTTACCCAATATGGTTCGGATTGAATTTCCCACCAGGCTGATGGAAACGCAGTCCCGGCGCAATTCGACACGGCACAGGTGAGTCAGCTCCTCGATAAACGCATCGAACCGCGCGCCATCCGAATTTTCAGCGGATTCCGGGTCCAGGCTGACCGTTACGGTTGATTCTGAAGTCGAAATCAAGTCAACAGAAAAGCCATGCTGTTTGAATACTGTGAAGGCATCCGCCAGAAAACCAGCCTGGTGCCACATCGCAGGATTTTCCATACTGATCAGGGTGACCCCGGCACGGCTTACTACGCCCTTCACCTGGGCTTGTGCCTCACGGTCTTCCGAACTGATGCACGTACCCGCAAATTCGGGCCGCTGGGTATCCTTGATGTAGACAGGGATTCGGTGCCGGCGAGCCGGTTGTATGCTGGGCGGATGCAAGACCTTGGCGCCCATGGAAGCCAGTTCCTGCGCTTCCCGGTAGCCAAGGTTATTGAGCAAGCGCGCATCAGGAACGACGCGCGGATCGGCAGTGAACATGCCCGGGACGTCTGTCCAGATTTCCAGGGCAACGGCCTGCAGTCGTGCCGCAAACAACGCGGCCGAAGTGTCAGACCCGCCACGGCCAAGCAGGCAGGTTTCACCATCCGGTCCGGACACAATAAACCCTTGAGTAATGTGCAGTTGACTTTGATCGGCCAACTGCTCTTCCAGGGCCGGATCTGCGTGGTCAAGGCAGCGTACGGTTAGTGGGTTATGAACACCCTGCACTGCGGCATGCAGGCAATGGCGCGCATCCTGCAGAACAACGGGCAATTCGAATTGCTGCAGCACCCGTTTTCCGAGGGCGCTGGACAGCAATTCGCCATAGGCCAACAATCCAGCCCTGGAAGCGGCGTTCAATGGAAACTGGTTCTCAAGATTCAAGGCTGCCAGTTCCTGCCAGCGATCCTCAAATTCAGGGCAGGACCCCAGCGCCAGGTCTTGCATCAGACGGCGGTGACGGATTGCTATTTCGTCAAGAATGCCCTTCCGTCCGGACTGCCTGCTCTCGTCTGCCAGGCCGGTCAGCAGGTCAGTGACCCCCGTCAAGGCTGAAACCACGATGAGCACATGCCGGCCTGACTTAATTCCGCGCCCTGCCTGCTCTGCAATAGTCGTCCAGCGTTGAGCCGAGCTGACGCTACTACCACCGAATTTCATCACCAGCCACTGGCGGCCAAACCGGGAAAGAGGTTCACTCACCTGTTTGCTACTCCGATCATTGATCAAAACCAAAACGGCCTCTCGAAGGAGGCCGTTTCGATGATAACAGTTTGGTTACGGTCAGGCGGTCATGGATGCCCTCATTCTCCGCAGTGCGTTCGCCTCGAGTTGCCGGATCCGTTCCGCAGATACCTTGTACTTGTCGGCCAGTTCCTGCAGGGTAATCTTGCTGTCGTCCTGCAGCCAGCGGCTGCGAATGATGTCCTGGCTGCGTTCATCCAGCTCATCCAGCCCGGCATAAAGCAAAGTATCACTGTGTAAACGCCAGTCTTCAGACTCTGCCTCGATTTCCGGATCCAGCGAGCGGCTTTCAAGGAACGCGGCCGGTGCAAACGTGGACGCATCATCATCGGTGTTTGCCGGCAAGTCGAAACCAATGTCCTGCCCGGACAGGCGCGACTCCATTTCCAGCACCACCTCGGGTTTCACCCCAAGATCCCCAGCCACGGCATTGACCTCGTCGTGACTTAACCAGCCAAGACGTTTTTTGGATTTGCGTAAATTGAAGAAAAGCTTTCGTTGGGCCTTGGTCGTGGCTACTTTCACGATGCGCCAGTTACGCAGGATAAACTCGTGCATTTCGGCTCGAATCCAGTGCACGGCGAATGAAACCAGCCGAACTCCATGATCCGGATCGAACCGTTTTACCGCCTTCATCAAGCCGATATTGCCTTCCTGAACAAGGTCTCCAAGCGGCAGACCATAGCCGGTATACCCTTTGGCGACATGCACCACGAAGCGCAAGTGCGCCAGCACCATGTGGCGCGCCGCCTCCAATTCATCATTATCCCGGTAACGGCGAGCCAAGTCCTGCTCCTCTTCAAGAGACAGAACGGGAATCTTGTTGACCTCCTGAATATAGGCCTCAAGGCTCCCCGTCCCAGCGGGAACCAGCAGGTGTGTCAGTACCAATTCTTTGCTCATTTAACCTCCTGAAACCGGGTGAAAGTGTAACACGAAATGCTACTTTCCGGCTATATCATTTCCGGCTTAAAACCTGTGAAATCACACTCCCACCTTGCATTGAAAAGCTTTCTATTGCCCGGTTCGACAGCCTTGCTGGCTGAGCGTTCCCTCGATTAAAACCATTCAGGTTCACTTGCCTGATCAACGCGTGGAAAACCAGGTCAAATGCGGCCCAGTAACCCTCCACGGCGCAGCATGCGCAGGTAACGCTCGACTGATACCCAGGCCCCCAGGAAACCAAGCGATCCGCCCATCAGCAGCATCCAACCCACCTGCACCGGATCCAATCGCTTCAGAATGAAAGTATTGCCGTAGGCGTCCAGCAGAGTGGCCAGAGGCGCCTGTAAATATGCCAAGCTTGCAGAGAGCAGCACTAACGCCAGGCCTGAACCCAGAAGCCCGTACCAAAACCCTGAATACAGGAAGGGTTGGCGAATGAAGCTATCCCCTGCCCCAACCAGCGCCAGCACTTCAATTTCCTCAGACCGATTCGCCACGTCCATGCGGATGGTGTTGGCCACTACCACGACTACGGTTAGTGAGAACATCAGTGAGAGAATGGATACCAGGGCGTTGCCCAGGTTCAACAAACCAGCCAAGCGCTGCATCCACTTGTAGTCAAGTTGGATTGACTCTATGGCGGACAAGGTCCCGAGCCAGCCGGCGAGATCATCAACTGACTTGGCCAAGTCCCTGTCCACTCGCACCTCCGGCTTGACCGACAGCACCCAGGGCAGGGGGTTCGACTCCAACACATCGAGGGCTGCGCCAAACCCGGACGTGGCACGAAATTCTTGCATACCTTGTTGCGGCGAAATTGCCGCGGCAACTGCGTCCCCCCGTTCATTGATGGTCTTGATGAGCTCTGCGACTTCCGGTTCAGTAACCCGGTTGTGCAGGAAAACCGTGATCGATCCCCACTCATTCGTTTGCAGATCGATTCCGCGCAGATTGTCCAAGGCCACGTACAAGCCTATGGGTAAAGCCATTGCAATACCCAGCACAAGCACCGTCATGATTGTCCCAAACCGATGGTTAAGCAGCGTCCCAAGGCTGGAAAGCAGGCTGTATACCTGGCGCCGGCTCCATGCCCTGACCCAGCGCCTGAATTGGATCCGCTTCAAGAAGTGACCCCGGATGTGGTATCCGCCGGTATGTCGTCTATCAGCTGTCCCGCTTTCAACACCAAAACACGTTCACCCATGCGTCTTATCAAAGCCAAATCGTGGCTCGCAACCAGAACCGTCACCCCCAACCGGTTCAATCCCCGAAAAAGTCCGAACATTTCTGCTGACAAATCCGGGTCCAGGTTGCCCGTGGGCTCGTCTGCCAACAACACCGGTGGTCTACCCACGATGGCCCGGGCAACGCCAACTCTTTGTTGCTCCCCGCCCGAGAGAGCCAATGGCCAGGATTTTTCCTTGCTCAGCAAGCCAACTTTGTCCAGTGAAGCACGGACCCTCTTACAGATTTCCGCATAGCGCAAACCGGCAATCAACAAAGGTAGCGCAACATTGTCGAAGACTGACTTATCCCGCAGCAGCTTGTGATCCTGGAAAATCATGCCGATGCCCTGCCGGACCCGGGGGGCAAATCGCATGGAGGTGCGGCTGAGGTTCAAACCATTGACCAGCACTTGGCCACGTGTAGCTTGTTCCAACATCAGAATCAAGCGCAACAGAGTACTTTTGCCAGCGCCGGAGTGGCCTGTCAGAAAAACCATCTCACCTGGAGCCAGGTGAAAATTGACATCGCTCAGAGCATGGTTACCGCCGGGATACCGTTTACTGACGTGTTCGAACGTGATCATTGTTCGGGCATGGATCTCGCTCAACCCGCAGGCCTGCGGCGATGGCGTCCTGTTGTAGCCGCGGCCGAACCGATCTTGCCATGGCTGCTGCGGGAATGCCCACTTCCGCTACGCGTTGATCTTGACGATGCCGGTGCCGGCGGCGGTCTCTTGATGTCCATCACGAGTCGCGGTTCCACCTGCTCTACAGGAATCGTGTAGCCAATATATTCCTCGATTTCCGGCAGATGGAACGCATAGTTTTCACAAGCAAAACTGATCGCCTCTCCCTTGGCCCCGAGCCGGGCGGTGCGTCCAATTCGGTGAACGTAATCGGGTGCATCTTGTGGCAAATCAAAATTGATGACGTGTGTGACATCGGGGATGTGCAAGCCACGAGCCGCAACATCGGTAGCCACCAGGATGGGAACGCCACCGTCATGGAACTTACGCAGAAGCGTCTGGCGTGTCTTTTGCGGAACCCGACCTGAAATGGCTGCCGCATGAAAACCGTTCGCATTCAATGTGCGTTCAACGCGTTCGGTGGCAGCCCGGGTATTGGTGAATACCATGATGCGGCCACCCTCGAATTGCTTCAACAAGCCGGCCAGCAAACGGATCTTTTCTTCATTGGCGGGATAGAACACCGTTTGATGCACATGATCGGGAGTCACCTGCGCTGACTCCACCTTCAGCAGGTCAGGATCATTCATGTGCTCGTATGCCAGCTCAAGCACCCGGTATGACAATGTTGCCGAGAACATGAGGCATTGTCTCTGGCCCCGCGGAGGAAGTCTGCGCAGCACGTAACGAATGTCAGCTATAAAGCCCAAGTCAAACATCCGGTCTGCTTCGTCCAGCACCATGACCTCGATCTGGTGCAGTTTGAATACATGTTGCTTGAAGAAATCGATCACGCGGCCGGGTGTGCCAACAAGGATATCAACACCGGCTTCCAGCTGCTTGCGCTGTTTTTCATAATCCACACCGCCGTACGCCAGCCCAATATTCAGTCCGGTCTCCGCACCCAGCAGCATGGCGTCCTTATGGATCTGCATGGCCAGTTCGCGGGTTGGGGCGAGGATCAATGCTCTTGGGTGCCGGCGATCGGCGTTTGCCTGGCTCTTGAGCAATCGTTCAAATAAAACCAGCAGGAAAGCCGCGGTTTTGCCAGTCCCCGTCTGCGCCTGACCCGCCACATCATGGCCCTTCAGGGCCACAGGCAAGGTAAGGGCCTGGATGGGGGTGCAGTGGATGAACCCAGCCAGCTTCAGTCCTTTGCGCACCGGTTCAGCCAGCTCGAGCTGAGAAAATTCCATTTCACTCAGGGAATTGTTGGTACTCTTTTCGGTCATGTGGAAGTCCACTTGTAGGAAATATCCGGGGTAACCGGTCCTTGGTGAAAGGCGTATAATTCGGAAAGCGTCGCTTGATATTCCAAGCATGCGCCTTGATATCGTCAGGCGGCTCTTTGAAATGACGACCCCGATTTTCAGCGGTTCGCATTCTGGCCTTGCACATCGATCATATTAACCGCGCCGCTCTCCATGTACCAGCGAAGATGCAGCGTGAACCCGGGAGAAAAACCAGTGAGTGACAATATAACCCACGTAACCGACGCCAGTTTTGACCAGGAAGTGCTGCAAGCAGAAGGTCCCGTTCTGGTTGACTACTGGGCGGAGTGGTGCGGGCCCTGCAAGATGATTGGACCCATCGTGGAAGAGATAGCCAATGAATATGGCGGACGGCTGAAAGTTGCAAAAATGGACATTGACAGCAATAACCAAACGCCGATGCACTATAGCATCCGGGGTATTCCTACGCTGATGATATTCAAGGATGGGAAAGTTCAAGCGACCAAAGTGGGGGCTCTCACCAAAGGCCAACTCAAAGCCTTCGTGGATGAAGTAGTCTGATTGCACCGGCCAGCTCCGTCACCCAAACGGTCCGGGGCAGGCCTCTTGTCACCTCAATAACTGGACGCTGTATTCATATCGTGTTAATTTTATGCCATCTGAGCTGGGCCTCCCACCCGGTTACTCAGCTTCGCTGATCCAAAGCTGATTCACTTAAAATTCGATTCAGCCAAGCACAGATAATTATTTTGCTGATTCCGGGCGGTTTTTCGCCGCAGCCACGCCGAAGTTAAACAGCCGAACCTTTGACCCAGGCTCCGGGCTCGCGCTCATTGATCACTGAAATTCCAATTTCTACCCAGCCGTCCCATGTTACAGAGCATCCAAAATCCTATGAACCTGACTGAACTCAAACAAAAACCCGTTTCCGAACTGCTCCAAATTGCCAACGAAATGGGACTTGAAGGTGTCGCGCGATCCCGCAAACAGGAAGTCATCTTTTCCATTCTCAAAGCACACGCCAAGGGGGGGGAAAGCATTTTTGGCGACGGCGTTGTTGAAATCCTGCAGGACGGATTTGGATTCTTGCGCTCAGCCGATAGCTCCTACCTCGCCGGACCGGATGATATCTACGTTTCTCCCAGCCAGATTCGCAGATTTGCCCTTCGCACTGGTGACATGGTTTCAGGCAAGATTCGCCCCCCCAAGGACAGTGAACGGTACTTTGCCCTGCTCAAGGTTCAGGAAATCAACTATGAACCGCCGGAAGCAGCCAAGAGCAAGATCCTGTTTGAAAACCTCACCCCCGAATTTCCAACCGAGCCATTCAAACTGGAGCGCGGCAACGGGAGCACAGAGGACATTACAGCACGCATCATCGACCTGGTCGCGCCGATCGGTAAAGGCCAACGTGGCCTGGTTGTCTCACCGCCCAAGGCGGGTAAAACCATCATGCTGCAAAATATAGCCACCAGCATCCGGGCCAACCATCCCGATTGCAAAATGATCATCCTGTTGATTGATGAGCGCCCGGAAGAAGTCACTGAAATGCAACGTTCAGTCGATGCGGAAGTCATTTCCAGCACATTTGACGAGCCTGCTTCCCGCCATGTGCAAGTCGCCGAGATGGTTATTGAGAGGGCCAAGCGCCTGGTTGAGCACAAGCTGCACGTCGTTATTCTTCTGGATTCGATAACCCGCCTCGCCCGCGCCTACAACACGGTGGCGCCCTCGTCTGGAAAAGTCTTGACTGGTGGTGTCGATGCCAATGCACTGCAAAGACCAAAACGATTTTTCGGTGCCGCCCGCAATGTTACGGAAGGCGGGTCCCTAACCATTATCGCCACTGCCCTGGTAGATACCGGGTCCAAGATGGACGAAGTCATTTATGAAGAATTCAAAGGCACTGGCAACATGGAAATTCACCTTAACCGCCGGATCGCCGAGCGCCGCACATATCCAGCCATTGATATCAACCGGTCTGGCACGCGCCGCGAAGAATTGATGATTAGCGCCGATCAGCTGCAAAAAATGTGGATCCTGCGCAAACTATTGCACCCAATGGATGAAGCCCAGGCCATTGAGTTCATGATGGACAAAATGAAAGCCACCAAAACCAATGAAGAATTCTTCAACTTCATGAAGCGTTGAGTTAGGGAGCCTCTGATCAATGATGCGCGGAGCGCGTGCATATTTGATCAGAGGCTCCCCAGGATAAATTTACAGTTTCGCATGACAAAAGGACGACTGAATCAGCGGTTCTTTTTACTTGCGTGTCAATAATTGCTCACGTTACCCATTCATCGACGAAATCGGGCACAGGCAACGATTCCAACCCGTCTTGCGACCCACAAACGGCTTCGATTTCCTTTAGGCGGCCCGCATTGAACCGGGTGCCAACTGCGTTGCGGAATTTTTCCACCAGCACAGGGATGCCCTCGGACCTCCTGCGACGGTGTCCAATCGGGTAGCTTGATTCCACCCGCTCGGTGCTGGTTCCATCGGTAAAAAAAACCTGTATGGCGTTGCCAATTCCGCGTTTTTCCGGGTCAAAATAGTCGCGAGTGAAAGTCTGGTTTTCCCGTACTTCCATTTTTTCCCGCACGGCATCGATGCGCAGATCGGCAGCCACATCATCGTTATAACTGTTGGCCGTGAGCTCGCCAAAAATCAATGGCACAGCTACCATGTATTGGATGCAGTGGTCCCGGTCCGCGTAGTTATCAAGGGGACCCGTCTTGTCGATGATGCGAAGACCCGCCTCCTGCGTTTCAATGGTAATTATCTTGATGTCATCCAGGCGATCCCTTACCACTGGATGCAATATCATCGCGCATTCCACAGCTGTCTGGGCGTGAAATTCCGCCGGAAAAGATATCTTGAAAAGTACATTTTCCATCACGTAACTGCCATAAGGGCGTTGCAACTTGAATGGCTGGCCTTTGAAAAGTACGTCATAAAAACCCCATACACCCACACTTAGCGCTGACGGATAACCCTTTTCACCACGCATGACCATCAGTGCCAGGGTGACGGCTCGCCGGCATGCATCCCCCGCAGCCCAACTCTTGCGCGAACCGGTATTTGGTGCGTGGCGGTAAGTACGCAAAGCACCGCCATCGATCCAGGCGTTGGACACGGCATCGATAACCTGCTCACGATTGCCACCAAGCATGTGTGTCGTTACTGCAGTTGAAGCAACACGCACCAGGAGTACATGGTCCAGGCCCACTCGGTTGAAACTGTTCTCCAAGGCCAGCACGCCCTGGATTTCATACGCCTTGATCATGGCGGTCAGAACGTCTTTCATACTCAAAGGTGCTTTTCCTTGGGCAATATTGCAATGGGAGACGTATTCTGCAACCGGTAAAATAGCGCCAAGATTATCTGAAGGATGGCCCCACTCAGCCGCCAGCCAGGTGTCGTTGAAATCAAGATACCGGATCAGAACACCCAGGTTGAATGCAGCCTGGGCGGGTTCAAGTTCATATGAGGTGCCCGGCACACGGGCCCCGCCGCGCATTTCCGCACCCAGCACCATGGGGCCCAGCAAACGTGTGCAGCCAGAAAACTCCATCGCCAACATGGCACAGGCCAGGCTGTCCATCAAACAATAACGCGCAGTCGAATAGGCTTCATCGCTCCGGATCTCGTAATCGCATACATAGTCTGCAATGTCGACCATTACCTGGTCTGGCTTGGGGCGCTGAGCGCTGCGGATTCCGATGTGTGACATGCCTGGTTTTCCCTGCTGGCTATAAATGGCTATTTTACCCGACTGGAAGCATCGTGAGGAACGCGGAATTCAAACTGCTTATCGTGCGGTATCCATGGCTGCGACCTACCATTCAAGACGTACCCGATCGAGGCAATGGCAGTTCCGCCATGCTATATTTTAGTGCGTTCCAGCACGGGGAAAGCACGCATGTTGAGGAATACGACAAAGTCCTGGGGCTGGTTCAGCCGAATGCTTCATTGGTCAATGGCAGCAATGCTCATCGGCCAGATTGTGCTGGGTAAGTATGCGCAAGGTCTCCACCTGTCTCCTGCCAAGCTGAATTTAATGATGTGGCACAAGTCCTTTGGAATACTACTGCTTTTCCTGGCCCTTTTGCGTCTGCTCTGGGCCTGTTTTAACCCCAGGCCGGAATTCGGGCCCGGCACACCTGTGAACCAGCGAATCGCTGCTCGGCTTAATCATCTGGGGCTTTATGCGCTGATGGTTACCATCCCTCTCAGTGGCTGGCTTATGAACTCGGCGAAAAACGTGCCGCTCAGTCTCTTTCGCACCGTGCCCTGGCCAGCCCTGATCGATCCGAACGAGAATCAAGGTGATCTATTCCAATGGTGGCACGAATGCCTGGTATCCGTGATGTTGACGCTTTTGATCCTGCACGTATCCGCTGCACTCTGGCATCACTTTCACAAACGGGATAACGTCCTTTTGCGCATGCTGGGTGTTGAGCAAAACCCTTGAAATCGATGCAGCGCATAATTTGGATCGTAACCCTGACATCCGGGATACTGGCTACACAGGCTTATGCGTCAAGCTGGGCATCCGTTTCTGCGGAAAGCATGCTGGAGTTCACCACCAAATATGAAGGGGCAGAAGCCCCAGGGCAGTTCAAACAATTCAACGTCGATTTAAATCTGGACCCCGAGCAATTGGCCGAATCTTTTCTATTGGTGACGGTGGATGTCACTTCCGCCAGCCTCGGCAGCACGGACATTGACGAAGCAATTGCGCAACCCGACTGGTTTGATGCAAAAACGTTTCCCCAGGCTGAATTCAAGAGCGACAGGATTCTTCATTTGGGGGAGGCAAATTATCTGGCAGAAGGGGTGGTCTCGATCAAGGGAGTGGATAAGCCCGTCAACGTTTCCTTCCACTGGAGCGAGGCGGGGCAGAATGCCATCATCTCGGGTGAACTGACCCTTTCACGCGTGGATTTCGGAATCGGCTCCGGCGCATGGGCCACAGACCCATCCATCGCCTATAACGTCAGGGTCCGTTTCGAGGTTCACCTGGCCATTCGACCATGAAGGCCAGGTGGCCACCCCTGGTGCTGGTGACCGCCCTGCTTTCCTGCAGCCAGCCCGGGCAGTATCCGCGCCCGACAACGCAAGTTCTGCCTGATTTTCCGCGCGCAAAATATGATCAGAAGCCCATGGATGAGGTGTATTGCGTGGACAGTGAGAACTCCCAGGCGGAGATCTTGGTCCGCCGCGGCGGCAAACTGGCCCGGTTCGGTCATGACCACGTCATTGCGGCGCGGGAAATGCAAGGCATGCTGCTGCGGCCAGATGGTGAGCCACAGAACTCGCGAGCAGATGTTCGCCTGGATCTTACAACCCTGATTGTCGATGAGCCTGAACTGAGGCAAAAATACGGCTTGGACACCCAGCCAACCCCAACAGACATCAGCAAGACCGCTGGGAATCTACAATCGAAAGTGCTGGAAACCGATGTCTGGAAACAGGTTCATTTACATATCAAAGGCAAAAGTGAATCTCCAGCTGGTTTGCAGGCATCGCTCACGATCTCCTTACACGGAGCAAGCTCCAGCTTTCCGGTAATCATTCACCTGGAGACTCCGAACGAAGGCCGCTTGCTGGCCCAGGGTGAATTCAAGCTGTTGCAGTCCGACTTTGACATTGAGCCTTTCAGCATCCTGGGCGGGGCTCTACGGGTGGAGGGTGAAGTCCAGGTGATCTACCACCTGGAGGCATGGCAAGTAAAACCCGATCAGCGCTGCTCAATAGGCACATAGGGACGCTCTGCCGGACCAATGTAGTCTGCGCCTGGGCGAATGATGCGATTATTGGCGCGTTGCTCGAAGCAGTGTGCCGACCATCCGGTCACGCGGGAGATCACGAACAGCGGGGTAAACAGCTTGGTAGGAATTCCCATGTAATGATAAGCGCTGGCATGAAAGAAATCGGCATTGGCGAACATGTTTTTCTGTTCTTTCATGGTGCGCTCAATGGCTTCGGAAATTTCGAACAGCGTGGCATCGTTCCCGGTTTGTGCAAGCCGGCGTGACCATTCCTTGATAATGGCATTGCGCGGATCACGCAAACGGTAAACCGCGTGCCCAAATCCCATTATTTTCCCCTTGGTTTCGAGCCTGCGCATGACATCTGCCACTGCATCCTCCACCGATGAATATTTCTCGATCATTTCCATCGCGGCTTCATTGGCTCCGCCATGCAGGGGACCACGCAACGATCCGATGGCAGCGGTGATGCAGGAATACAGGTCTGAAAGGGTTGACGCACAAACGCGCGCGGTAAACGTTGAGGCATTGAATTCATGTTCAGCGTAAAGAATCAATGAAACATCCATCACCCGACACTCCAGGTCACCCGGTACCTTGCCCGCCAGCATGTGCAGGAAATGTCCGCCTATGCTTTCATCATCGGTCCGGGTTTCGATGCGCACACCTTCATGGCTAAAGCGGTACCAGTACACGACCATGGATGGGAAAACAGCCAACAGGCGTTCTGCAACATCCAGTTGCCGGGAAAAATCCCCCTCGGCTTCAATATTGCCAAGGAACGAACAGCCCGTGCGCATGACGTCCATGGGATGGGCTTCAGCAGGGATGAGCTCAAGCACTTGCTGCAATGCCGGTGGCAGTCCCCGCAAAGTCTTTAGCTTGGCTTGCCATGCAAGCAACTCAGCCTGGCTGGGCAAATGACCCTTTAACAGCAAATGCGCCACCTCGTAGAACGTCGAATACTCGGCCAGCTCCACTACGTCGTAGCCCCGGTATCGCAGGCTGTTGCCTTCCGCCCCCACGGTGCACACGGCAGTCTGGCCTGCAGATTGACCCCGCAAACCCGCACTTGTGTTTTTATCTGCCATTTTCCACTTCGTCCTTGGAGAGGGGGTCCTTGCTGGCTGCAAACAACTCGTCCAGCTTGAATTCGTATTCGTGGTATCCAAGGTAATCGTATAACTCTGCGCGGGTTTGCATGAGTTCCAGCACATTGTGCTGGTGGCCATCTTTGAACAAGGCCCGGTAAACTGATTCTGCGGCTTTGTTCATCGCCCGGTAGGCCGAACAACAGTACAGCACGATATCTACGCCGGCAGCACCCAGCTCGGCGGTTGTAAACAACGGTGTGTGGCCAAACTCCGTGACATTAGCCAGGACGGGCACCTTCACGGCCCGCTTGAACTCCATGTACTGGCCAATTTCCCGCATGGCTTCGGGGAAGATCATATCCGCACCCGCCTCCACGCAAGCCAAGGCACGTTCCATGGTTTTTTCCATGCCCTCTACGGCCAGGGCATCGGTGCGCGCCATGATCACGAACTGCCCATCGTGGCGGGCATCCACCGCCGCTTTAACCCGGTCCACCATTTCGGACATGGAGACAATTTCTTTCCCAGGTCGGTGGCCGCAACGTTTACTCGCGACCTGGTCTTCGATATGCATGCCAGAAGCGCCGGCCCGCATCAGTAAACGCACCGTGCGGGCAATACTGAAAGCGCCGCCGAAACCCGTATCGGCATCCACCAGCAAAGGCAGGTTACAAACTTGGGTGATGCGCTCTACATCAGTCAAAATATCATCCAGGGTGGAGATGCCCAGGTCCGGTAAACCCAGGGAGTTGGCCGCTACCCCCCCGCCGGAAAGATAGATTGCCTTATGGCCAATCGCCTGGGCCATGCGTGCCGCATAAGCATTGATGGTGCCAACCATCTGGAGTGGCGCGTGCCCGGCAACCGCCTGCCGCAATCTGCTGCCTGCTGAGCTCAAAGAAGGTCCTCAACTGCCGCACGTTCCTCGCGCAATTCCGCATCGGTGGCATCCATGCGGCTGCGGCTGAACTGATCTATTTCCAGGCCTTGGACGATTTGATAATCACCACCCTTGCATTCGCAAGGGAAGGAAAAAACCACTCCCGGGGCAATACCGTAACTACCGTCGGAAGGCACAGCCATTGAAACCCAGTCGCCCTCCCGCGTACCGAGCTCCCAACTGCGCATGTGATCGACCGCAGCTGCGGCAGCTGAGGCGGCGCTTGAAGCGCCGCGTGCCTTGATGATGGCGGCGCCGCGCTGTTGCACTACAGGAATGAAAGTGCCGCGGTACCAGTCCTGTTCCACTAATCCGGTTGCAGCCTTGCCATTAACCTGCGCAAACCGGATATCGGGATACTGGGTGGACGAGTGATTACCCCAGATGACCATTTTATTGATCAGGGAATGATGCACACCGGTTTTAGCTGCCAGCTGGGCCAATGCCCGGTTGTGGTCCAATCGCGTCATGGCCGTAAAATTGCGCGGATTGAGGTCAGGAGCTGATGCGCTGGCGATCAGAGCATTGGTATTGGCTGGGTTACCCACCACCAGCACCTTGATGCGGCGACTGGCCACCTCATTCATTGCCTTTCCCTGGGGCCCGAAGATTTTGCCATTGGCGGACAACAGGTCCTTGCGCTCCATGCCGGGTCCCCTCGGTCTGGCGCCAACCAATAAAGCGAAATCCGCGTCCCCGAAAGCAAGTTCGGCGTCATCCGTCGCCACGGTTCCAGCCAGGAGGGGAAAAGCGGCATCCTGCAATTCCATTTCAACCCCTTGCAGGCCACCCAGGGCTGGAGTGATTTCCAGCATCTGCAGTACCACGGGCTGGTTCGGGCCGAGCATGTCACCAGCCGCAATTCTGAAACAGAGTTGATAGCCTATCTGGCCAGCAGCACCTGTAACAGCGATCCGAACGGGAGATTTCATGCCTGACTCCTTGGGTTATGATCTGAATTTTGGTACCTGCGGTCCAACCGGTGCCAGACCGCTGGGGAAACCCGATAATTATAGACGATTAATACTTCCCACTACTTGTTGACAACGTTAATAATGAGCATTGCAAGCATAATAATGCAGCAAAAAAAAATGAAGATTGTCATCGATCAGAACATTCCAGGGCATGAGGAAACTTTTGCCCGGCACGGCGAGGTGCTGCAGGTTGACGGTCGGAAACTGATCGGGGAGCAGCTGCGCGACGCCCAGGCGCTGATTGTCCGGTCCATCACCCGGGTCGATGCCGCCCTGCTGGCAGATTCTTCGGTGCGATTTGTCGGGACTGCAACCATTGGCACAGACCATCTCGACATTTCGTGGTTGGAGCGACACGGTATCACCTGGGCGTGCGCGCCCGGTTGCAATGCTGATGCAGCAGCGCAGTACACGCTGGCCATGATGCTGCTGGCCAGCAGACGGCTCGGCTTCGAGCTTAAAGAATGCAGCATCGGGATCGTGGGCTTTGGCAACGTTGGCAGCCGTCTCTGCCGACTGCTGAAGACCTGGGGTGTCGTACGATTGACGATCAATGATCCACCCAAAGCCGCAACGGGTCAATGCGGTCTTAGTGACCTTGATCACATCAAGCAATGCGACGTCGTCAGTTTCCACGTACCGCTGAACACGGCCGGACCCTTCGCAACACAAGGAATGATTGGCCCAAGGTTCCTCAGCTGCCTGAAGCCCCATGCCCTGCTGGTCAATACCTCGCGCGGCAAGGTGACAGAAAGCCGGGCTTTGCACGACTGGCTCGTGTCAGGACGAGGCTTTGCGGCTCTTGATGTTTTTCCCGAAGAGCCTGAAATTGACCCGGGACTGATTGCTGCCTGCACCGTCGCAACGCCCCACATAGCCGGATACAGCCTTGATGGCAAAATGACCGGCACACTGATGGTTTACCGCCAGTTCTGTAAATGGCTCAGCACCCCGCCCGCTGAAAACAAGCTGCTGGCAAGTCTTGAAATGCATGCCCTCAAGCCAGATCAGGTACAAATACCGGCAGACGCGATTCTGGCCAGTTGTCCTGTGCAGAGGGACGATGCCAACCTGCGCATGGTTACCGGCATGTCCCCGGCACAGCAGTCAGCCTGGTTTGACACCTTGCGCAAAGATTACCCCCGGCGGCGGGACTTCGCCGGTTGGGAGTTGCCCCAAGACGTTCCCCCCGCCCAGGCCGCTATCCTCAAAAACCTCGGTTTTCATTGATTTCCAAGCGGAAAACGGGTAACGTGCGCGCCCCGCCTTGCGGTACTTAATCGTGATAGAAAACCTTCGGAACATCGCCATCATTGCGCACGTCGACCATGGCAAGACGACCCTGGTCGATCAGTTGCTGCAGCAGTCGGGTACGCTGGGGGAACGTGCTGCCAAGCCCGAGCGGGTGATGGACTCCAATGTCCTGGAGCGCGAGCGGGGCATCACCATTCTCTCGAAAAACACTGCAATCACCTGGCATGACGGTGAGTCAAACTGGCGGATCAACATCGTCGATACGCCCGGGCACGCAGATTTTGGCGGTGAAGTCGAACGAATACTCAGCATGGTGGACTCTGTGTTGCTGCTGGTGGACGCAGTGGACGGCCCCATGCCGCAAACCCGGTTCGTAACCCAGAAAGCGTTCGAAATGGGTTTCCGCCCCATCGTTATAATCAACAAGGTGGATCGAGACGGCGCCCGCCCAAAATGGGTCCTGGACCAGACCTTTGAATTGTTCGACCGGCTTGGAGCCACCGACGAACAGCTGGACTTTCCGGTGGTGTACGCTTCGGCCCTGCTCGGCTATGCCAGCCTCGATGACAGCAACCGCAAGGGTGACATGCGCCCTTTATTCGAAGCCATCATCCGTCATGTCGCAGCGCCCAGCGTCGACCTGGAAGGGCCGTTCCAGATGCGCATATCATCGCTCGACTACAACTCCTACGTGGGCGTTATTGGTATTGGCCGAATCCAGCGCGGTGAAGTGCGCCCCAACCAGCAAATATGCGTGATCGACCACCTGGGCAACAAGCGCAATGCGCGGATATTGCAGGTCCTGGGATTTCGCGGACTGGAACGAATTGAGGTCGGGTCCGCCCAGGCCGGGGACATCGTCGCCCTCACGGGTGTCGAAGATCTCGGAATTTCAGATACTTTGTGTGATCGCAGCTACCCTGAGCCTCTTCCTCCACTAACGGTGGATGAACCGACCATCAGCATGACCTTCCTGGTCAACAAGTCTCCGTTTGCCGGACGCGAAGGAAAGTATCTGACCAGCCGGCAAGTGCGTGAACGCCTGTTACGGGAAGCCCTGCACAACGTGGCCTTACGCGTCGAGGAAACCGACGACGCAGAGAAATTCAAGGTATCCGGGCGGGGAGAGCTGCACTTGTCCATCCTGATCGAGACCATGCGCCGTGAAGGATACGAACTGGCCATTTCGCGTCCTGAAGTGATCATCCACGAGGTGGATGGCCACAAAGAGGAACCCTATGAGCAATTGGTGGTGGACCTCGAATCCGCCTACCAGGGCGCGGTCATGGAACGGTTGGGCGAGCGCCGGGCCGAGTTGCAGAGTATGCAGTTGGACGGAAGGGGCCGGGTGCGCCTCGATTACCAGATTCCTGCTCGTGGCTTGATCGGCTTCCAGAATGAATTCCGCACCCTGAGCGCCGGTACCGGACTGATGTTTCATGTTTTCAGCCACTATGGGCTTTATCAGCCTGGCGATATTTCACGGCGCAATAACGGTGTGCTGGTTTCCAAGAGCACTGGCAAAGCGGTAGCCTACGCGCTGTTTAACCTGCAGGAACGTGGACGGTTCATCATTGAGCCCGGTTCTGATGTATATGCTGGCCAGGTGATTGGCATACACAGCCGCTCCAATGACCTAACCGTCAACCCACTCAAAGCCAAGCAACTCACCAACATTCGCACCGTGCTGAAAGATGACAATGTGCAATTGAGTGCAACGCAAAAAATGACCCTGGAGCAGGCGCTGGAGTTCATCGAAGCTGATGAATTGGTTGAGGTCACCCCCGCATCCATCCGTATCCGCAAGGTGTTCCTGGAAGAACACGAACGCAAACGAGCCGACCGGGACAGGAACGAAGGGTGAAGCCCTCGCCGACACTGCCTCAGCCCTTGCCGAATTTCAGTTGCACACACAACCAGGAAGCAAGGCGCTCTTTTTGACGCCGATCGATTACCAGCTTGACCGGGTCAAGTTCACCCGCATCCACCGGCAGGCGCAACAGCAAGTGGCAATCAATGAGACTCAAACCGTTGAGCTGTACTTCTTTACGATCAGCATAGCCAATTCCAGCGACTGTTCATAATTCAAGCGGGGATCAACCGTTGATTTGTAGGCGCGCTTGAGGTCTTCCTCCGAGAGGTCACGCGCACCGCCGGTGCACTCGGTGACATTCTCTCCGGTCAATTCAAGGTGCACCCCGCCGAGGCGCGAACGCGAAGCCCGATGAATATCAAAAGCCAGATCCGTTTCACGTATGATTTTACGAAAGCGGCGGGTTTTCATACCCGAGCCAATGGATTCGGTATTTCCATGCATCGGGTCACAAATCCATAGTACCGGACTACCCTGGTCTTGTGCCGCCTGGATCAACACTGGCAGTTTGCTCTCGACCAGTTCCTCCCCCATGCGGTGGATCAGCACAATCCTGCCGGGCTCCCGCCCCGGGTTCAGGACGTCGAGCAGGCGGGACAGCCAGTCCACCGACATGCCTGGCCCGACCTTGATTCCCACGGGGTTGCGAATGCCGCGAAAGTATTCGACGTGCGCGCCGTCCAGCGCCGCTGTGCGCATGCCGATCCAGGGGAAATGAGTGGACAGGTTATACCAGCCCCACTGCCGCGGAACCTGCCGTGTCAAAGCCTGTTCATAGTGCAGGTGCAGGGCTTCATGCGAAGTGAAAAAATCCACCCTTCTCAGGCTACCGGCATCCTGCCCGCTGATGGTTTCCAGAAATTTGAGTGAATGTCCAATGTTCTCCGCCAGCCTGTGGAACTCTTCAGCCAGCGGCGAGTGCTCGACCCAATTCAGGTCCCAATACTCCAGGTGGTGCAAATCAGCAAACCCGCCGTCAACCAGCGCTCGAACAAAATTCATCGTCAGCGCGGAACAAGCATGGGCCTGTATCAATCGCTGTGGCTCGGGAATCCGTGCCTGCGATGTAAACTCGATTGAATTGACCAGGTCACCACGGTATGTCGGCAGTGTTACGCCATCCCGAGTTTCCGAGTCCGAGGATCGGGGTTTGGCATATTGCCCCGCATAACGGCCGACTCGCAACACCGGCATTTTCAGTCCATGCACCAAAATCAGGCTCATTTGCAGCAGCACTTTGAGCCGGTTCGTTATCAATGGCGAAGTGCACTCGTTGAAAGTTTCTGCGCAGTCACCGCCTTGCAAAAGGAATCTCCGTCCTTCCTGGGCATCAGCGATCTGCTCGCGCAGTGCATTGACTTCCCATGAGGTTACCAGAGGGGGAAGGCTGCTCAATTTAAGCAGCACTTCCTCAAGAGCTTGCTGATCCGGATAGTTTGCCTGCTGCAAGACAGTAAAGTCTTTCCAGGAAGCCGGAGCCCAATTCTCAGGCAATTCGACTTTCTGTATTGGGGGCCTGGCGCTTTGCATTATGATTCCAATTACTTGTGGTTAACTACTGCGGTTGCGGAATAGCACCAGCAGCGTGATGATTGACAAACCAATGTAACAGATCAAGTTCCACCAGGGCATGCTCAACCCGGCAAATACCCAATCAATCTGAGCACATTCGCCGGAGCCATAGAGCACCCGCGTAAGAACTTCCTTGAACGGCAGGGATTCGAGCATGTAATTCAAACCCATGCCACATTCCGGAACCTGGTCTGGCGGCAAGTTCTGCAACCACACGTGTCGCGCGGCAACGAGGGCTCCAGCAACACAGCCCAAGACGATCAGGCCGGAGTAAAACCAGCGCCCCCCTGCGCCCGGATTGTGAATGACCGCAACCAGCGCAATCAGCCCGATCCACATGTAGGCCACTCTTTGCAAAATGCACAGCGGGCAGGGGTCCAGAAACTCCACATACTGCACGTACAAGGCATATCCGAGCACGGAAGCGCAAAAAAGTGCGAGCAGCAAAAACCATGATCTTGGGCGGAACAAACCTGACATCCGGCAATCACTCCTGAATTGGCCATCCGGTTGCAAACAACGACCCTGGGAACAAAGACCCGGCCCGGAAATCCGGGTTCCCGTATAATTTGCTTCCCTGTTTCCACTCGGGAAAGCCTGTATAAGGCTTTTCAAGCCAAGGGCAAATGATAATGAGTGTAAGCAAGAAACAAATCAAGGCACCCACCGGGACAAAGCTTTCTTGCCGCGGATGGCATCAGGAAGCGGCCCTGCGCATGCTGATGAATAACCTGGATCCGGACGTCGCGGAAAAGCCGGATGAGCTGATCGTGTATGGCGGCACCGGAAAAGCGGCAAGGAATTGGGATTGCTATGACCGCATCGTGCAAACCCTGCAGCGACTCGACAATAATGAGACGTTGCTGATCCAAAGCGGGAAACCCACCGGCGTGTTCCGCACGCACGAGGAAGCACCGCGTGTGCTGATTGCCAACGCCAATCTGGTGCCACGCTGGGGTAACTGGACGGTGTTTCGCGAGCTGGAAGCCCGGGGTCTTACAATGTACGGTCAGATGACGGCCGGCTCCTGGATTTACATTGGTTCGCAAGGCATTGTGCAAGGCACATATGAAACCTTTGCCGAATGCGCGCGCCAGCATTTCGGTGGCAGCCTGGCTGGCAAGCTGGTGGTTACAGCGGGTTTAGGCGGAATGGGTGGCGCACAACCGCTGGCCGTCACCATGAATGATGGCAAATGCCTGGCCGTCGAGGTGGATCCCTGGCGAATCCAGCGCAGGGTGGATACAGGCTATTGTGACCGTATATCCACCAACCTCGATGAGGCTTTGAAGTTGCTGGATGAAGCCGAAAGCGGGTTTTCCGTGGGGCTGCTGGGTAATATCGCCGAAGTCATGCCTGAACTCGTCCGTCGCGGAGTCGTTCCGGACGTCATTACCGACCAGACCTCAGCTCACGACTTGCGTGAAGGTTATATTCCTCTGGGGTATTCCCTGCCACAAGCCAGCGAATTACGCCGGAATGACCCGGAAAAATACGACAACGAAGTGCTGGACTCGATGGTGGTGCACGTCCAGGCTATCCTGGACCTGCAAAAACAGGGCTCTGTCTGCTTTGATTATGGCAATAACCTCAGAGGCCAGGTCGCCGATTTGCGCAACATGCCCGAAGCCTTCAATTTTCCAGGTTTTGTTCCCGCGTTCATAAGGCCCTTGTTCTGCAAGGGCGCTGGCCCTTTTCGCTGGGCAGCCTTGAGTGGCAACCCGGCGGATATACATGTCACTGACGAAGCCATTCTGGAATTATTCCCCCACAAGGAATCGCTCCACCGTTGGATCAACAAAGCCCGAAAACTCATTCATTTCCAGGGTCTTCCGGCACGGATTTGCTGGCTGGAATACGGCGAACGGGCTGAAGCTGGCCTCAAATTCAACTGGCTGGTCAAAAAGGGCAAAGTCGATGCGCCCCTGGTTATTGGCCGCGACCATCTCGACACTGGTTCGGTGGCATCACCCAACCGGGAGACCGAGGCCATGCTGGATGGCTCCGACGCCATAGCCGATTGGCCACTTCTGAATGCCATGCTGAACATAGCGTGCGGTGCCAGCTGGGTTTCGGTACACCACGGTGGCGGTGTAGGCATCGGATACTCACTACACGCCGGCATGGTCTGCGTTGCCGATGGAAGCGAAATGGCCGACCGCAGACTTGCACGCGTGCTGACTGCTGACCCTGGCACCGGAGTGATGCGCCATGCCGATGCGGGTTACGATGAAGCCATCAATACCGCTAACCAACGCGGGATCGATCTACCCATGATCAACGGATGAGCTCAATGCCGATGGTACCAAATTCCCCGCCGGCCGTTCGTATCGCCACCCTCTACCAGGATCTTGCCGCCAGCATGGCTGCACTGCGGAACGGCCACCCTAACCTCGATCGTTCTCGCGAGGTGGTGCTCCGCGCGCTGGAAGATGGCCGTGCTCACTACGGCATCAACACGGGATTTGGCATTCTTGCCAACAAGCGTATTGGTGCCGACCAGCTCGCCGCGCTGCAGCAGAATATCCTGCTAAGTCACGCATGTGGCGTGGGTGACCCGGTTCCTCCACCGATAACCCACCTCATGCTACAACTCAAAATTCATGCGCTGGGGCTCGGTCAGTCCGGCATCTCCAAGAGCACTTTCGATCAATTACTGGCATTCGAGGCCAAGGGACTCCTGCCGTGGGTACCGAGCCGTGGCAGCGTGGGCGCCTCTGGTGACCTGGCGCCATTGGCACACCTGTGCCTACCCTTGCTGGGGCGTGGGGAAGTGTGGGATGCGGAACGCCGCAACAAGCGGCAATCCATGCCCGTTTTGCAGGAGATGGGCCTCGAACCCATCCAGTTGCAGGCCAAGGACGGCCTGGCCTTGCTCAATGGAACGCAACTCATGGCTGCGTACGGTGCGTTCGTGCTGGAGCGTTCGCGCGCTTTGTGCAAAGCAGCTGACATCATCGCCGCCATGAGCCTGGAAGCCTTGCAAGGCAGCGCCTCGCCATTCGATGGTCGGATACATCAGCTCAGGCCACATCCAGGACAAATACAGGTTGCTGCCAATATCCGGCAATTGCTCGAAGCCAGCGAAATCCTGGATTCCCACCGGGATTGCGGCAAAGTGCAGGATCCTTACAGCTTGCGCTGCGTTCCGCAGGTGCACGGTGCCAGCCGCGATGCCCTAACATACAGCAGCAAGGTGGTTGAGATCGAGCTGAACTCCGTCACCGACAACCCCCTGGTGTTCAACAATGGCGACATTCTCTCCGGTGGAAACTTCCATGGCCAACCCCTGGCGCTGGCACTGGATTTTGCTGCTATCGCCCTGGCCGAATTGGCCAGCATCTCTGAGCGCCGTACCTATCTTCTGCTCGAGGGACATGATGGACTACCCAAATTACTGATGCATGATACCGGCGTCAACTCGGGTTTCATGGTCCCGCAATACACCGCTGCGGCGCTCGTTTCGGAGAACAAGGTGCTGTGCCACCCGGCTTCGGTCGATTCCATTCCAACCAGCCTGGGACAGGAGGATCACGTCTCGATGGGCTCAATCAGTGCCATCAAGCTGCTGTCTGTGCTGCACAACGTTGAGTATGTGTTGGCAGTCGAGCTTCTCACCGCAGCACAAGCACTTGATTTCAGGCAACCCCTGAAGCCTGGTTTCGGTGTACTGACGGCCCATCGCTTCCTGCGTAAGCAAATTCCACATGCGCACAGGGACTATGAAGTCCGCAGTGATCTGGAAATTTGCGTAAACCTGCTGCGCACTGGTGTGCTGGCGGGTGAAGTGGAACGTGTTTCTAGGCCATTGCTCTGATATCGGCTTGATGCCACCGTGCCTGTCCTGCAGAACATTTCCCAACTCGCTACGTGCCCCCCAGGGAAAACCCAGCAGGATGCTGGCCTGGTCAGGAATGCCGCACTCGCGTGGAATGGGGAGGAAATCACCTGGACAGGGCCCCACCAGGATTTACCCGATCAGTTCCGCTCCGAGCCGGTTACAGACTGCGGCGGCAGGTTGGTTGTGCCCGGCTTGGTCGACTGTCACACGCACCTGTGTTTTGGCGGCTGGCGCGGCGATGAATTCGAAATGAGATTGCGCGGCGCCAGCTACCTCGAGATCGCCCGATCTGGGGGTGGGATTTCCAGCACGGTTGCGGCCACCCGGGGCGCCAGCATGGGCAGCCTGGAACGCAGGGCGCGCAGCCACCTTGATGCAATGCTCAGGCTTGGCATTACCACTGTCGAGTGCAAATCCGGCTACGGACTGGATCTTGAAAATGAACTCAAACAGCTTGAAGTCTACCGCCGCCTTGCGTCGCAACACTGCATGACCCTGGTGCCCACCTTCCTGGGAGCGCACGTGGTGCCGCGGGAATTCGAACAGGATCGCGCTGCTTACGTCCGTCTCCTGTGTGACGAATTGATACCGATCGTTGCGCGCCGTCAATTGGCACGTTTCTGTGACATATTCGTGGAGCAAGGCGCTTTCACGCTCAGCGAAGCCAGGCTGATACTGGAGTCGGCCCGGGAGAATGGCCTGGGGATAAAGATTCACGCCGATCAACTCGCTGATGGGAGCGGAGCAAAGCTGGCCGCTGAGCTGGGCGCTGTTTCGGCCGAGCACCTGGAGTATGTCAGCAAGGAAGGAATTCAATCCTTATCCGAGGCGGACGTGGTGGCGGTCAGCCTTCCACTGGCTTCTTTGTACCTGCGGGAGCGGTACATGCCAGCGCGTCAGTTGCTTGCCGCGGGCACGGCGGTTGCCGTGGCCACGGATTTTAATCCGGGATCGGCCCCCAGTTTTCACTTGCCTCTGGCAATGACCTTGGCCTGCCTGAACCAGGGCATGAGCCCGGCAGAGGCCTTGATGGGTGCGACCACGGTTGCAGCCAAGGCTGTTGGATTGCAAACCACCACCGGTTCGCTGCTGCCTGGGTACCAGGCGGACTTCGCACTGATCGATGCGCCCGACCTGAACCACTGGCTATATCACTTCCGCGACAATGCCTGCATCGGGGTAGTAAAAAAGGGCAATTGGGCGCACCGGTCTGCTGCCGCTTAAAGCGTCGGAATAATGACCATGTATTGAGTTTTTGGTGCGCTTCATTTGCGCATCTTGCAATTCCTCACGCTTACATTTGACCTGGCTCTGTATTTCATCCGGTGTATTCAATTACAATGGGTTTCAAATGAGAATAACTCTCATTTGCATGTACTCGTCATCCATGGAGAAGTTGTGACACTGGTAGAACTAAAACCCGGCCAAACAGCCCGCATCGAATCGATTGACACTGCCAGCCCTGATATAGTCCGCCTCATGGTGCTCGGCCTGGTTGAAGGCGTCCTGGTGCGGTTTGAGAACGCCGCCATCGGGGGGGACCCACTGGAAATCAGCATGTATGGGGCGTCGATTTCAATTCGCAAACAGCAAGCCAGCCGCTTTCAGATTGTCCCGGAACCACTTCGTGGCTAAGGCAAAAACCATTGCCGTGTCGCTGGACGAAATAGGCATCCGACACAAAGCCCGGAGCTCCATAGCGGTACTCGGCAATCCCAATTCCGGCAAGAGCACCCTGTTCAATCGTTTAACCGGTTTGCGGCAAACGACCGGGAACTACCCGGGCGTAACGGTGGAAAAACACGTGGGAACCGTTCAATTGGGTGGAAGCGCGGTTGAATTGATTGATTTACCGGGTATTTACTGCCTGGGCGGGAAATCCGTCGACGAACGAATTGCGGTCGATGTAGCCCTCGGCAGGGTAGCGGGAACGCCAAAACCCTCCGGCTTGTTGGTAGTACTGGACGCCACCCACCTGTACCAGGGTTTGTACCTGCTTGAGCAGCTGTTGGAATTGTCACTGCCAACGGTCGTCGCCATAACAATGATCGATGTCGCCCATGCCAATGGCTTGACCATTGACTTGCATGCCCTGAGCAAATACCTGGGTGATATCCCTGTATGTGAGGTCGTTGCAACCACCGGGCACGGTCTTGAGAGCTTGAGAACTGCGCTGGGGGAGCTGCACTTCCAGAACACCAGGGGTTTCCCTGAATCCTGGCCAGAACTCAGCCTTGCCGCTCAGGAACTGTCTGACCAAACGGCAGCGAAACTCTGCCGAACAGATATCATCCAGGTGCTGCTGCATGGCGAACGCGATGCGGATGGAGAGGTCCACCCGTTGCTGGACCGCAATGACATAGCAGTTGTCCGTCAAAGCCTGTTTGGTGGCGACCCACCACAGGCTGTGGAAGCGAGGCGCCGCTATCGATGGGTTCGACAGGTGCTGCAAGACGTCCAGCGGCAAGCACCGCTTTTAATCCGATTCGGTGCTCGAATCACGCGTTTTGTGAACCGGCCATGGCCCGCAACGCTAATGTTTTTTGTCGTCATGATCCTGGTGTTTCAAGCTGTTTTCTCCTGGGCGGCTCCCCTCATGAATCTCATTGAGGCAGGAGCCAGCAGTTCCGGTTTTTGGATTGTCACCCAGCTCGGTACGAATGATCTGACCAGCTTCATCGCCGACGGAGTCATAGCAGGAGTTGGCAGTGTGGTGGTATTCCTGCCCCAGATCCTGATCCTCTTCCTGTTCATCATCGTGCTGGAAGATTCGGGATACCTCGCCAGGGCAGCTTTTCTGATGGACAGGCTGATGCGCGCTGTCGGCCTGTCAGGCCAGTCCGTCATCCCCCTGCTCTCCAGTTTTGCCTGTGCTGTTCCCGCCATCATGGCAACACGGGTCATTCCGAGCCGGCGAGACCGCATTGCCACTATTCTGGCGGCTCCATTCATGACTTGCTCTGCACGATTGCCTATCTATGCATTGCTGATTGCGGCTTTTGTGCCGCAATACAGCTTGGGTTGGTTCAACCTGCAGGGCCTGGTTTTGTTCGGGCTCTACCTGCTGGGAATTGCCGGCGGCCTGGTTACCGCAAGGCTGCTGAAATCATCGGCACTGCGTGGTCCAAAGCCGTCTTTCATGCTGGCCTTGCCCGAGTTTCGCAAGCCCAATCTACAAACCGTATTGATTAAATTGCTCGATCGCGTGCGCGTGTTTTTCAGGCGCGCGGGAACCGTCATTTTCACCGTTGCAATAATTGTCTGGGTATTGGCGTATTACCCGCGGGCAGATGTTGTTCCCGGTGCGAACCAGGCAAGTCCGGCCAATTTCGCGTTGACCGAGCAATCGCATAACGAGGCCGCAGCAGCTCAGATGGCTCAAAGCTGGCTGGGGCGAATTGGGCGAAGTATCGAGCCGCTTTTTTTGCCCCTGGGCTGGGACTGGCGGGTCTCATCGGCCGTGATTGCAGGTTTTCCGGCACGGGAAGTCGTAGTCGCGGTGATGGGGACGCTCTATGCCGTGGGTTCAGAGGCTGACGACTCCAGCTTGTCCCAGAAGCTCAGGTCGGCTCAATGGCCGGACGGAAGACCAGTCTTTACCTTACCCATGGTGCTCGGATTGCTGGTGTTTTACGCCTGGTGCCTGCAGTGCGCGGCAACGCTGGCGGTCATACGCCGCGAAACCAACAGTTGGCGCTGGCCCATTTTCGCCTGGACCTACATGACCTCGCTGGGCTATATCGGGGCCCTGTTGATCTATCAACTGGGGAGCCGGATCTGATCCACCCTGAGTGGAATTCACCAGATAAGAATGGATTCGGAACGGGTTTGACCTTGCAACAACAGCGGTATAATTCAAGCGTCTGAAAAGAAAAAGGCCCGGAACAGCCGGGCCCTTTTGCTTGTTTTCTGGGGTTCGATTTACCCGGCTGCAGTTACTTCACCCGCCCGGGGGCGATCAACAAGTTCAACATAGGCCATCGGCGCATTGTCCCCAGCACGAAACCCGCATTTAAGAATACGCAAGTATCCACCTGGCCGGCCATCATAGCGGGGTCCCAACTCGGCAAATAGCTTGGTGACCGCCGCTCGATCACGCAGGCGGTTAAATGCCAACCGGCGGTGGGCCAGGCTGTCTTCCTTCGCCAGGCTTATCAAGGGCTCGGCAACGCGGCGAAGTTCCTTGGCGCGTGGCACGGTCGTCTTGATAATTTCGTTCTGGAACAAGGAATTCGACATGTTGCGAAACATCGCCGTGCGATGGGCGCTGGTCCGATTCAGTTTTCTTCCCGATTTGAGGTGACGCATGGTCTTGTCCTTTCTCTATCTGCGTGAAACGTATGTAACGTTCAAGCGTTTACCAGATTTGCCGGGGGCCAGTTATCCAGCTTCATACCCAGAGACAGATCGTTTGAAGCCAGAACATCTTTGATCTCGGTCAGGGATTTCTTACCAAGGTTCGGAGTTTTCAGCAATTCAACTTCGGTGCGCTGCACCAGGTCGCCAATGTACAGAATGCTTTCCGCCTTGAGACAGTTGGCCGAGCGTACAGTCAGTTCCAGGTCATCAATCGGCCGCAGTAAAACGGGGTCGATTTCATGTGCTTTAGCTTGTATCGCTACTTCCTGACGTGCCTTGAAATCCACGAACACAGACAATTGGTCGGCAAGTATGTTAGCGGCAAGCTTTACCGCCTCTTCACAGTTGATGGTTGCGTTGGTTTCAATATCAAGCACCAGCTTGTCAAGGTTCGTGCGCTGTTCTACACGAGCAGCATCCACGCTATAAGCAACCCTCCGAACTGGACAAAAAGACGCATCCAGTTGCAGTCGCCCAATTGGGCGGCTTTCCTGCTCGCCAATGACCCACTGGGTTGCGGGTTGATAACCTACACCACGGGCAACTTTTAACCGCATGTTGATTTTGCCGTTCTTGGTCAGGTTACAGATCACGTGATCAGGATTGACAACTTCAACCGTGTGATCAACCTGGATATCACCCGCTGTCACAGTGCCAGCACCGGACTTGCTCAGTGTCAGAACAGCGGTTTGACGATCATGCATGCGCAGCGCAACACCCTTGAGGTTCAGCAGGACCTCGATGATGTCCTCCTGCAGGCCTTCCACTGCAGTGTACTCGTGTAATACCCCGTCCATCTCAACTTCAACGATGGCGCACCCTGGAATGGAGGAAAGCAGGACGCGGCGCAGTGCGTTGCCCAGGGTGTGTCCAAAGCCACGCTCCAATGGTTCCAGTGTAATCCGTGCGCGATTTGGGTTGACTTCATCAACACCCACAGCACCGGGTTTAAGCATATTTTCTAGAACGCCCATCATAGGGATTAGCCTCTAAACAGTTTTCCTGGTGAAATTCTTCGTCTCGCACATCTGGCCGAGCCGCTCGTATTACTTGGAATAGAGTTCCACGATCAGGCTTTCGTTGATTTCTGCAGACAAATCTGCTCGATCAGGATAGCTTTTCAGCACGCCTTCCATTTTCTGAACATCGACACTCAGCCATGCCGGCACAAGATCCATATCCTGGCTCAAGGTAATTGCTTCCTTGAGCCGCAGTTGATTCCTGGCCTTTTCACGAACCGCCACCACGTCTTCAGGCTGAACCTGGAAAGATGGGATATTCACCAGTTTGCCGTTCACAGAAATGCTTTTGTGCGAAACCATTTGTCGTGCCTGTGCACGTGTAACTGCAAAACCCATCCTGTACACAACGTTATCCAGCCGGCTTTCAAGCAAGCGCAGCAGGTTCTCGCCGGTCGCGCCTTTTTGCTGGGCAGCGGATTTGTAATAGTTGCGGAACTGGCGCTCGAGCACGCCGTAAATGCGGCGAACCTTCTGTTTTTCACGCAACTGCGCCGCGTAATCGGAAAGGCGCGCCCGGCGCGAAGCACCGTGCTGTCCTGGTGGCTGGTTCAATTTGCATTTGGATTCAAGGCCACGAGAAGGGCTCTTCAACTCCAGGTCGACGCCTTCGCGGCGTGCCAGTTTGCAGGTTGGTCCAATATATCTTGCCATCATAATTCCCCGTCAGACGCGACGTTTCTTGGAAGGCCGGCAACCGTTGTGTGGAATCGGCGTCACATCAGTAATATTAGTTATCTTGTAACCAACTGCATTCAAAGCACGGACAGATGACTCACGGCCAGGACCAGGGCCCTTGACGCGGACTTCCAAGTTCTTCAGCCCGTAATCCAGGGCAGCACGGCCTGCGTTCTCCGCTGCCACCTGCGCAGCAAACGGCGTGCTTTTCCGTGAACCGCGGAAACCAGCTCCACCGGATGTAGCCCACGATAACGCGTTACCCTGCCGGTCAGTTATTGTAATGATCGTGTTGTTGAAAGAAGCGTGTACGTGGGCGATACCATCAACCACGGTCTTTTTCACTTTCTTTTTCTTGATCGGTTTAGCCATTAATCTTTCTGCCTTGTCAGTTCTTTACCTTTCAGCGCAAAAGGCTGACTGGGTGTTGGTCATCACCGTTTGATCGGACGGCGTGGTCCCTTACGCGTCCGGGCGTTGGTCTTGGTTTGTTGTCCGCGCACTGGCAAACCGCGACGATGACGCAAACCGCGATAGCACCCCAGGTCCATTAACCTCTTGATGTTCATGGCCACTTCGCGACGCAGATCGCCTTCAACGGTAAGTTTCCCCAGTGCTACACGAATTCCCTCCACTTCGGCTTCCGTCAGGTCGCGGATCTTGGTTTCCGGGTTCACGCCGACGGCTGCGCACAGTTCAAATGCGCGCGATCGGCCCACCCCATAGATATGCGTCAGGCCCGACCAGGCATGTTTGTGTACTGGAATGTTGACTCCTGCTATGCGAGCCATGCATTAAACTCCTGTCTTTTCCGTGCCACGAGAGCAAACGGCATAGTATATCGAAAGCAACCCTTGGGTAAAAGCCCAATACCCATTTGATTCATACTGATCAGCCCTGCCGCTGCTTGTGCTTTTTATCCGTGCAGATAACAAATAACACCCGCTTGCGGCGAACAATTTTACAGTTGCGGCAGATCTTTTTGACTGAAGCCTGCACTTTCATAACAATTCTCCAAATGCTTACGCGCCGGCCAGTCTGATAACCAACGCTTCACTGCCGCCCGGGGCGGGATTTCCAAGCAATTACCTTCGAATGACTCCAGACCGGCCATACGATTTCAAATTGGCTTTTTTCATCAAGCTGTCGTACTGATGCGAAATCAGATGTGCCTGCACCTGGGCGATAAAATCCATGATGACCACAACCACAATCAGCACAGATGTACCGCCAAAATAAAATGGCACGGCCCATATAACCCGCAGAATATCTGGCAACAGGCAGACGGCGACCAGGTATATGGATCCGACCATGGTCAGGCGCGTGAGGACATTATCTATGTAATCCGCCGTTTGCTTTCCAGGACGGATACCCGGGATAAAAGCGCCTGATTTCTTCAGGTTATCGGCGGTTTCCTTTGAATTGAACACCATGGCGGTGTAAAAAAAGCAGAAAAAGATAATCAGCACAGAATACAGAATCGTGTAAGCCAGATTTCCCGGGGTCAGTGCCGCAGACACATCCGTCAGGAAACTCAATCCTTCGCTCCCACTGAACCAGGTGGCAAGTGTCGAAGGGAAAATTACTATGCTGGACGCAAAAATGGCGGGTATAACCCCTGACATGTTCACTTTCAACGGCAAATGCGTTGACTGGTTTTGATATGCCACGCGACCCTGGCGTTGAGCGTAATTCACCGTGATTCGACGCTGACCGCGTTCAACCCGCACCACAAAATAAATAACGCCCAGTACGAGAGCAATAATCATCAACGTTCCAGGGATGGTCAGCTGGCCGGTATTGACCAGTTCCAATGTGCCGGCAATGGCCCGCGGCAAGCCCGCCACAATGCCGGCGAAAATAATCAGCGAGATGCCGTTACCAACTCCACGCTCAGTGATCTGCTCACCAAGCCACATGAGAAAAATTGTACCGGCTGTTAATGTAACAATGGCCGTGAAGAGGAACCCAAAGCCCGGCGCAATCACCACGGCGGACTGGCCCTGCAGTGCGAATGCCACGCCGCCGGCCTGGATTCCTGCAAGCAACACGGTAAAATTTCGCGTGTACTGGGTAATTTTCTGCCGACCCGCGGAGCCTTCTTTCTTCAGCTGTTGAAGTTGCGGCACTGCGCTGCTCATCAGCTGGATAATGATGGAGGCCGAAATATACGGCATGACGCCCAGGGCGAAAAGCGAAAAGCGTTCAAGCGCACCGCCGGTAAACAGGTTAAACACGTCCACAATCGTGCCTTGCTGCGAATTCATGAATTGCAACAGCGCTTGTGGATTTACTCCCGGAACCGGGATAAAGGTACCAATGCGATAGACCAGCAGGGCGACCAGCACAAACAGGAGCCTTTGTCGCAGCTCTGTCAAGCGGCCAAGACCGCCCAGCGTCTCCGCCATCTGTGATGGGGAACGGGACATTATTCTACTCTGCCGCCGGCAGCTTCGATTGCTGCAAGAGCTCCCTTGGTAACGCCCAAGCCTTTTATCGTCACTGCCCGGTCCAACGTGCCCGTGTTGATGACTTTGACCTTGCGAATTTCATGGCCAATGACACCCTCTGCCTTTAGAACTTGCAGGTCGATGACATCTGCTTTCAACACCTGGATCTGGTACAGACGAATCTCGCTGTTGTACCGTTTGCTGAGCGATGCGAATCCACGCTTGGGCAAGCGGCGCTGCAAAGGCATCTGTCCCCCTTCGAATCCAACTTTGTGGAATCCGCCCGCACGGGAAGTTTGGCCCTTATGACCACGACCCGAAGTTTTCCCCAGGCCGGAGCCGATACCACGTCCGACCCGCTTACGGGGTTGTTTGCTGCCCGTGGCCGGGCTGAGTGTGTTCAGTTTCATAAGTATACTTTCCATTCAAACGGTGCTCGGAACCACCAGACAATGACTGCTCAGGCTTCTTCCACTCGCAACATGTATTCGATTTTATTGACCATACCGCGTATTGACGGAGTGTCCTCGAGCACGACTGTATGGTTCATTCTCTTCAATCCCAATCCGCGCACGCACTCACGATGTCTCGGCAAGGCGCCGGCTGGCGAGCGCACCAGAGTTACAGAAATTTGAGGTTTCAGCTTCTTGGCCATCATGCTTAACCCACGTTAGCCATGATTTCATCAACCGATTTGCCGCGCTTGGCTGCAATCAAGGCTGGGCTTTGCATGGCAAGCAATCCCTTGATGGTTGCCCGTACCAGATTAATGGGGTTATTGGAGCCGACGCTTTTGGCCAACACGTTGTGCACGCCAACGGTTTCCAGCACCGCGCGCATGGCTCCACCTGCAATCACGCCAGTTCCCTGCGAGGCTGGTTGCATGTATATACGCGATCCGGAGTGGCGTGCTTTCACAGCATGCCATAGCGTGCCCTCACGCAAATCCACATTGATCATGTTGCGCCGCGCTTTCTCCATGGACTTCTGTATTGCAACTGGAACTTCCCGGGCCTTGCCGTAGCCAAAGCCGACCTTCCCATTCCCGTCCCCGACCACGCTGAGCGCGGTGAAACCGAAAATGCGGCCGCCCTTGACCACTTTTGCCACTCGATTTACTGCAACCAGCTTCTCAAGCAAGCCGTCGCTATTTTCTCTTTCCATGTTCGCCATGTTATTTACCTGTATCGCTCGGTCCTAAACGAACCGGGTTCAGAAATCCAATCCAACTTCGCGTGCTGCGTCTGCGAGGACTTTGATACGTCCGTGGTAACGGAACCCGGAACGATCAAACGCAACGTCCTTTACTCCGGCTGCGACAGCTTTCTCAGCGACAGCCTTACCCACCGCGGCAGCTGCATCCTTGTTGCATTTGCTTTTTAAGCCTTGTCCCACGGCTTTTTGCAAGGTAGAAGCAGCAGCAATCACGATACCTCCTTCAGCGCTGATAACCTGGGCATAAATGTGCCGCCCACTGCGATGCACTGTGAGCCTGGCCTTGCCAAGGCGGCGAATGTGAGCGCGGGATTTGCGTGCCCTGCGCAGACGTGCGGCCTTCTTGATGTCCATTACTATTTCCTCTTTCGTTTCCTGGCCGGTCAAACCCGCTCAGAATCCTTTACTCAGTGCCAAGATTCCAGCTTTATGCCTTCTTGGCTTCCTTGCGTGCAACTTGCTCGCTGGCATACCGAACGCCCTTGCCTTTGTACGGCTCCGGTGGGCGGAATGCGCGAATTTCTGCAGCAACCTGCCCCACCCGTTGCTTGTCGCAACCTTTCACCACCACTTCGGTTTGCGAGGGCGATTCAATCGTGATACCAGGCGGAGCGGTGTACTCAATCGGATGGGAAAAACCCAGTGACAGACTGAGTGTATTTTTCTGGACCTGTGCGCGGTACCCAACGCCGACCAACGTCAGCTTCTTTTCAAAGCCGTCGGTCACCCCGGTCACCAGATTATTCACCAGAGCCCGGAATGTCCCGGCCATGGCCAGATTTGCATCATTGGCCGACTTGACAGTTACTTGATTGTTTTCTTGAACCAGGCTGATGCCAGGGTGCAGTTGCAGCGTCAGGGTTCCCTTGGGCCCTTTCACAATGACTTGCTCACCCTGCACATTCAGCTCGATGCCCGATGGCAAGACAACGGGGAGTTTTGCTACGCGTGACATGACTTACTCCTTACGTGACGATACACAGGACTTCGCCGCCCTGTCCAGCAGCGCGCGCGGAAACATCGGTCATTATGCCCTGCGAAGTGCTCACAACCGCCATACCAAGCCCATTCAGGATTTTTGGCAAATCATCTTTGCCGCGATAATTGCGCAAGCCCGGCCGGCTGGCGCGCTGCAACAGCGTAATAACCCCTCTGCCATCACGATATTTCAAGGTAATTTCCAGGCCCGGCTTGCCTTCCAGGTCGATAGCACGGAAATCGTTGATGTAGCCTTCATCTTTTAGGACGGCAGCTATACCGGTTTTAATTTTTGATGCCGGCATGCTCACCGTAGCCTTGTTAACAGCCTGGGCATTGCGAATGCGTGTCAACATGTCCGAAATGGGATCACTCATACTCATTACTGATCTCCTCTTTACCAACTGGCCTTGCGCAAACCGGGAACATCTCCGCGCATGGCGGCTTCGCGTAACTTGTTGCGACCCAACCCGAATTTGCGATAAAACCCGCGCGGCCGCCCCGTAATCGCGCAGCGATTCCGGTGACGCACCGGGCTCGAATCCCGTGGCAACTTCTGCAAGCGAAAGATGGCGTCCTGCTGCACGTCGAAACTCACATTCGGGTCGACTATTACCGCTTTGAGCTCCGCTCGCTTCTTGGCGTGACGCGCAACCAGTTTGCTGCGACGAAACTCACGATTGATCATTGATGTCTTTGCCATGATAAATCCCTTGATTATTTCGCCCTGAACGGAAAGTTGAACGCCTGCAGGAGGGCCAATGCTTCTTCATCGTTTTTTGCCGAAGTGGTGATTGTGATGTCCATTCCGCGAATCACATCAATCTTGTCGTAATCAACTTCCGGGAACATGATCTGCTCTTTGACGCCTATGCTGTAATTACCCCGGCCATCGAATGACTTGCGGTTGAGACCGCGGAAATCCCGAATTCGTGGTATGGCGATGTTTACCAGGCGATCAATGAACTCGTACATGCGTTCACGGCGCAAAGTAACCTTGCACCCCACCGGCCAGCCATCCCGGATCTTGAAACTGGCCACTGACTTACGAGCCAGCCTGACTATTGGCTTCTGCCCCGAAATTTGCTCAAGATCTCCGGCTGCTCGATCCATGACTTTCTTGTCAGCCACGGCTTCGCCCACGCCCATATTGAGGGTGACTTTGGTGAACCGGGGTACCTCCATCACGTTCTTGAAGCCCAGTTGTTCCATCAACTGTGGCACCGCGGTTTCTCTGTAAAAAGTCTGTAATCTGGACATTGCTCTACCCTAATCGTTTTTACGCAGTGGCTTAAATATCAATCGCTTCGCCAGTGGACTTAAATACCCGTACTTTGCGGCCATCTTCCAGTGTCTTGAAACCAACGCGATCAGCCTTTCCGGTGCCCGCGTTGTACACTTGCACATTTGAAGCGTGAATCGATGCTTCTTTCTCAACAATGCCACCGGGTTGGTTCACGCTGGGATTTGGTTTCTGGTGTTTTTTGATCATGTTGACGTTTTCCACCAACATTCGATTGTCACCCATGACGCGCAGCACATGCCCACGTTGACCCTTGCTGCGGCCAGTGGTCACAATTACTTCATCGCCTTTACGTATGCGTTTCATATTCTGTTTCCTGTCAACCGGTACCCGCTGCTCAAAGCACTTCGGGCGCCAGCGATACAATTTTCATAAACTTTTCGGAACGCAACTCCCGCGTCACGGGCCCGAAAATACGCGTCCCAATGGGCTCATGTTTGTTGTCCAGCAACACCGCCGCGTTACCGTCAAACCGGATCAATGAACCATCACCGCGCCGTACTCCGGAACGGGTCCTCACCACAACGGCGTTATAAACCTCGCCTTTCTTTACCTTGCCCCGTGGTATTGCGTCCTTGACAGTGACCTTTATCACGTCGCCAATTCGCGCGTAGCGACGCTTGGATCCCCCAAGCACCTTGATACACTGGACTTGCCGTGCACCACTGTTATCCGCAGCGGCAAGCATGCTCTGCATCTGAATCATTTTCTCTTACCTCGCTAATGCCCAATCCGACCATTAAGTGAACTTGGTTTACTGGGCCCGTTCCACGATTTCAACCACTCTCCAGGCCTTGGTTTTCGATATCGGCCGGCACTGGGTGATCTTGACCAGGTCACCTTCACCACAGCTGTTGTCCTCGTCGTGCGCATGCACTTTCGAAGAACGTTTTATGTACTTGCCATACAGTGGATGCTTTACTTGGCGTTCAATTTTTACAGTCACAGTCTTGTCAGCTTTGTTGCTGACCACCCGGCCCACCTTGATGCTCTTGACTGATACGGTCGCGCTCATGCTGCTTTACCTTCTCTTGTTTTTTCATTGAGAATGGTCCGCACGCGAGCGATATCACGCCGCACACCGCGCAGGTCATGAGGTGTAACCATCTGCCCGCTGCCTTTTTGCATTCTCAGGTTGAATTGCTTTTGCAACAATTCCGTGAGTTGTTCGCGCAACTCGCCTTCGTTCCTGGCTCTTAAATCCTGCACATTCATCACAATACGGACCTCTTGATGAAGGTGGTCTTGACCGCCAATTTTGCCGCTGCGAGGCGAAAAGCTTCACGTGCTATGGTCTCGGTTACACCCTGCATCTCATACATGACCCGTCCAGGCTGAACTGGTGCCACCCAATACTCCACATTGCCTTTGCCCTTTCCCATGCGGACTTCAACTGGCTTCTTAGTCACAGGCTTGTCCGGGAATACCCGTATCCACAACTTGCCGCCGCGTTTGACGTGACGGGTGATGGCGCGTCGGGCGGCCTCGATTTGTCGAGCGGTCACAAACCCCCGTGTCGTAGCCTTCAAACCGTACTCGCCGAAACTAACCCGGTTACCAACCTGGGCCAAACCACGATTACGGCCTTTTTGCTGCTTTCTGAATTTTGTACGCTTTGGTTGCAGCATTGTTCAATCTCCTAACTTGCAACCGCCTGGTTGCGCTTGTTTTCAGCATGTGAATCCATAAGGTCGAAAACCTCACCCTTGTAAATCCACACCTTCACACCCAACACGCCATAGGTCGTCTTCGCTTCAACGAATCCATAGTCCACGTCTGCTCGTAAGGTATGCAGCGGCACCTGGCCTTCGCGGTACCATTCGCTCCTGGCGATATCCGCTCCGTTCAATCGCCCAGAGACCAGGACTTTGATGCCCAAGGCGCCAAGGCGCATGGAGTTGCCGACGGCCCGCTTCATGGCACGCCGAAACATGATGCGGCGTTCCAACTGCTGTGCGATGCCTTCGGCGACAAGATGTGCATCGAGCTCCGGTTTGCGAATCTCAGCCACGGTGATATGTGTCGGGACACCCATCAGTTGAGTCACATCACGGCGCAGCGTCTCAATATCTTCGCCTTTCTTGCCAATTACGATACCAGGACGTGCTGTATGAATCGTGATGCGAGCAGACTTGGCGGGTCGCTCGATCTGAATGCGGCTGATCGCTGCATGCCCAAGGCGTTTACGCAAGAACTCGCGAACTTCGAGGTCGGATTTGAGCTGCTCTGCGTAATCACCCTTTTCGGCATACCACGTCGAGTTCCAGTCTTTTGAGATACCCAGTCGGATACCAGTTGGATGTACCTTGTGACCCATTATGCTTGCCCCGTTTTATTGCTGTCCGCCACGGTCACCGTGATGTGACTGCAGCGCTTCAAAATGCGCGTTCCCCGACCCTTGGCACGAGCACGACCACGTTTCAGTGTCGGGCCTTCGTCCACCATGATCGTTGCGATTTTCAGGTCGTCAATATCCGCGCCGTCGTTATGTTCTGCATTGGCCACAGCCGATAGCAATACCTTCTTGACCATGTGTGCAGCCTTCTTCGGGCTGAATTTCAACAACTGCTCGGCCTTGTCGACCGGCATGCCTCGAACCTGGTCCGCCACCAGGCGTACTTTCTGCGGCGATATTCGCGCGTTTCTTAAAATTGCTGTCGCATGCATAGTCACATACCTACTTGGTTTTGCGGTCACCCGAATGACCTCTGAAGGTCCGGGTAGCCGCGAACTCACCGAGCTTGTGGCCAATCATCTGGTCGTTGACCAGGACAGGCACATGCTGGCGTCCGTTATGGACAGCGATGGTCAAACCAACCATGTCCGGCAGGATCATGGAACGGCGTGACCAGGTTTTGATTGGCCGCTTGTTATTGGTCGCAACTGATTCAGTCACCTTTTTCATCAGGTGATGGTCAACGAACGGTCCTTTTTTAATCGAACGTGGCATAGCTCTACCTATTATTTACCTGAACGTTTACGCACGATGGACTTGCTGGTGCGCTTGTTCTTGCGCGTTTTATAGCCCTTGGTGGGAACTCCCCACGGGGATACAGGGTGACGGCCTCCTGAGGTCCTGCCTTCTCCGCCACCATGAGGATGATCCACCGGATTCATTGCAACGCCACGCACGGTGGGCCGCACACCGCGCCAACGCTTGGCGCCAGCTTTACCCAGCTTCTCCAGGTTGTGCTCGGAGTTGGATACCTCGCCAATGGTTGCACGACAGTGCGACTGGACCTTGCGCATCTCACCGGAACGCAGGCGCAGGGTTGCATGTTGTCCTTCACGAGCCACCAGCTGCACAGCTGCTCCTGCGCTGCGGGCCAGTTGCGCTCCTTTACCCGGAGTCAATTCCACACAATGGACGACTGAACCAACGGGAATGTTGCGCAAAGGCAAACTGTTACCCGGCCTGATTGCAGCATCCCGCCCACTCAGCACCTCGTCACCTGCATGGATGCCTTTCGGTGCAATGATGTAACGCCGCTCACCATCAACATAAAGAACCAGTGCAATGTGGGCGCTTCGATTGGGATCGTATTCAATCCGCTCGACTCGTCCTTTAATACCGTCTTTATCTCGCTTGAAGTCAACAACACGGTAGTGTTGTTTATGCCCGCCACCCTTGTGTCGCGTCGTGATGCGCCCGTAATTATTACGGCCACCGGTCTTCGGTTTCGCTTCCACCAAACCTGACCACGGCGCACCATCGTGCAGGTGATCATGCTTTACCTGAACGACACCACGGCGTCCGGGAGATGTGGGTTTTGCCTTAACAATTGCCATGACTACTAGTCCTTAAGCTGTCTCACCAGCCAGGAGATCGATAACCTGACCTTCCTGAACGCGAACATATGCCTTTTTCCAATCGCTGCGCTTACCCGGGCGCATGCGGAATGTCTTGTTCTTGCCCTTTACGTTGACAATGCGGACTGATTCCACGTTGACGTCAAACAGTTTTTCAACTGCATTGGCCACTTCCGCCTTGTTGGCATCCTGCACAACACGGAATACATACTGGTTGCCTGTTTCACTAACCCGCGTTGCTTTTTCCGTTACGCGCGGTGCCAACAACACCTGATAAAGTCGATTTTTATTCATCCCAGCCACTCCTGGACCATCTCAATCGCTCCCACGGTCATGATCACCTTTTCGGCGCTCACCAGACTGACGGGATCCATGCCGGCAACGTCTACAACATAAACTCCGGGCAAATTTCGCGATGCAAGAAACAGGTTGTCCTGAATTTCACCAGAAACAATCAGACCGGTGGTTACATCATGAGCAGCAAGCTTACTCACTAGCTCCCGGGTCTTTGGTTGATCCAGTTCAAACGATTCAACCACGACCAATCGATCCTGTCTTACCAATTCAGACAAAATTGCTTGCACAGCACCGCGATACATCTTGCGGTTCACTTTTTGGGAATGATCCCGGGGAACCGCGGCAAACGTCTTTCCACCACCACGCCAGATGGGGCTGCGAATCGTACCCGCACGTGCACGGCCCGTGCCCTTTTGTTTCCAGGGCTTCTTGCCGCCACCTGCTACTGCAGCACGATTCTTTTGCGCCTTGGTGCCAGCCCGAGTCCCGGCCAGGTAGGCCGTGACAACCTGATGGACCAGGGCTTCCGAAAACTCTCGCCCAAAGGTATCGTCGGAAACCTTGATGTTCTTGCCGCCGGCAACTGCGAGTTGCATCGTCATCTCCTCAATGTACCTTTACGGAAGGACGCACGGTGACCTGCCCACCGTTGGCACCAGGCACTGAACCCCTGATCAACAACAGGTTGCGTTCTGGATCCACACGCACCACCTCCAGATTCTGTGTCGTGACGCGTTCGGCCCCCATGTGGCCGGCCATTCTTTTGCCTTTGAATACCCGGCCCGGTGTCTGGTTCTGGCCAATTGAACCGGGTGCCCGATGCGACACCGAATTACCGTGAGTTGCATCCTGCGTTCTAAAATTGTGGCGCTTGACCGCTCCTGCAAATCCTTTGCCTTTGCTGATTCCAGTGACGTCGACCTTTTGCCCGGCTTCGAACATCTGCACTGTAAACTCGGCGCCAGTTTCTATCGCGGAACCCTCTTCTGCCGGAACCCGAAATTCCCACAATCCTTCCCCAGCTTCCACTCCGGCGCGGGTAAAATGCCCCACTTGTGGCTTGTTTAGCAGGTTGGCGCGCCGGGTACCCATGGTGACCTGAAGGGCCCGATACCCGTCGTTCTCGTTAGTTTTTACCTGTGTCACGCGGTTTGGATGGGCTTCAATAACCGTAACCGGAATGCTTTCACCGTCTTCGGTGAACAACCGGGTCATGCCGCGCTTTCGCCCTATCAATCCAATCTTCATCGTTTTGCCTATTCTTCAGCTTGTGTCGATCCAACTCAGTACAGTTTGATCTGGACATCTACGCCAGCAGCGAGGTCCAGTTTCATCAATGCATCCACAGTCTTGTCGTTGGGGTCCACGATATCCATCAGACGCTTGTGGGTGCGGGTTTCATACTGATCACGCGCATCTTTATTCACATGCGGCGATATCAGAATCGTGCAGCGCTCAATTTTTGTCGGCAAAGGTATTGGGCCCAGCACCTGGGCGCCTGTACGCCTTGCGGTTTCCACAATCTCGGCTGCAGATCGATCAATTAAACGATGATCGAAAGCTTTCAGTCTGATGCGGATTCTTTGCTCTGCCATTTTCAATTCTCGCTTTGCTCGGTTTTTCTGCTTACTCGTGGATTTTGGCAACTACGCCTGCACCCACCGTCCGGCCACCTTCGCGTATCGCAAAACGCAGCCCTTCTTCCATCGCAATCGGTGCAATCAACGCCACCTGCATCTTCACATTGTCCCCCGGCATCACCATCTCA
>DATDPS010000087.1:0-3578 GCA_035292625.1 Lysobacterales bacterium
TATCATGTCGTTCTCCAAAACCTGTCAGGCGCCACGGGGCGCTTTGCCTGCTTCAACGAGCAATAATCCGGGGTGCGAGACACCTACCCCGGCGGGGGACAGATCAGGAGCTTGGAGGGTGGTAAGGCGGAGTGGAATGGCTCGGCAAGACTTCGCCGGAGTCGATATTGAAGCTTGTGGTTTGCAGGCACACGAGTGCCGCCTGCGGTAAAGGGGAAACCATCGAAGTACTGGCGAGGCAGGAGCCACAATTCATGGACCAGGCACATTCACCCGGTGGGTTGGCGCGTTCAGGGTTACAGCATTCAGAATCAACCCCGTCCGGGTGACTCATGTTCATCGTGGAATGATCCTGACGCTGAATCAGGTCCATGCTGCAGGCGTAAGCCTGCAACGGCTGGCCTGCGATGGCGAGAGCCAGGAAGACTGTCAGAAATTTTATTGCCGGGTTGCGCATTCCTGCACTTGGTGCTCCAGCCAATTCGGTTCATGAGTCATCAATGGCAACATGCAGCACATCGACCACTGCGTAGACTGCCTCAAACCCGCGAAGTTCACGGTCGGTGAACCCGGCAGATTCTTCTTTAGCTGTGCCAGCTTACTGGAATGAACCGGTTTCCGCCATACGTAAATTCCCGTAACCCGAGATTCACAAACGGGCTTTCGCTTATTTACGCAAGCGCAGCGCATTGCCCACCACGGACACTGAACTCAGGCTCATGGCCAGCGCGGCAATCATTGGTGAAAGCAGCAGCCCGGTAAGCGGATATAGCACACCGGCGGCAATGGGAACACCCAGGGTGTTATACAAAAACGCGAACAGCAGGTTTTGGCGCATGTTGCCTACGGTATCAACTGAAATCTGCCGCGCCGTGGCGATACCGCGCAGATCGCCTTTCACCAGGGTAATCTGGGCCGTGCTCATGGCCACATCGGTGCCCGTGCCCATGGCAATGCCGACATCAGCCCTGGCCAGCGCCGGCGCGTCATTGATGCCATCACCGGCCATTGCCACCTTGCGCCCTTCGGCCTGCAAGCGCATGACCAGCTTGTCCTTGTCCGCGGGCCTTATCTCGCCATGCACTTCGTCCAATCCCAATTGCCCACCTACTGCCAGGGCCGTGGTAAGGCCGTCGCCGGTGGCCATGATCAGGCGCAAACCACTGGCCCTGAGCTGGGCAATGGCCTCCGGCGTGGAGGTCTTGATCGGATCGGCGACCGCCAGCAAGCCCGCCAGTTCGCCCGCGATAGCCAGATACATGACGCTGGCGCCTTTCAGGCGCAGGTCTTCCGCCTCCTGCGTCAGAGCCCGCCAGTCCACGCCGTGTTCGGCCATCAATGCCGAGTTGCCAAGAATCACGGATTGATGATCAACCTGGCCGCGCACACCAATGCCGGAAGCCGATTCAAATTCCACCACCGGCGAAAGCGGCAGATCCTGGCGTCCTGCCTCGTTGACGATGGCTTGCGCCAGCGGGTGTTCACTGCCCTGATCAAGACTGGCCGCCATGCGCAGCACCTCGTTGGCGGTTAAGCTGCCGGCCGGAATCACAGCGTGGAATGTGGGTTTGCCTTCGGTCAGGGTGCCCGTCTTGTCAACCACCAGCGTATCCACCTTGCACAAGCGCTCGATCGCCGCCGCATCCTTGAACAAGACGCCGTGGCTCGCCGCCTTGCCGGTGGCCACCGTCACGGACATGGGGGTGGCGAGCCCCAGGGCACAGGGGCACGCTATGATCAACACCGCCACCGCATTGATCAGGCCGAATGCCCAGCTCGGCTCCGGGCCAAACAGTCCCCACAAGACCAGGGTCAGCAGCGCAATGGCGATCACGACCAGCACGAAATAACCGGCCACCCTGTCGGCCATGCGTTGCATGGGCGCGCGCGAATGCTGGGCGTTGACCACCATCTGCACGATTTGCGCCAGCACCGTTTGTGAACCGACTTTCTCCGCGCGCATCACCAATGCGCCACTGGTATTGAGCGAGGCGCCGATGAGTGCATCACCCGGCTTCTTGCCCACCGGCATGGATTCGCCGGTCAACATCGATTCGTCGATTGCGCTTGCCCCTTCCAGCACCACCCCGTCGACTGGCACTTTTTCACCCGGCCGCACCCGTAGCCGGTCACCGGGATGAACATGGGCCAGGGGTATATCTTCCTCGCTGCCGTCATCACGCAAGCGGCGCGCGATCTTGGGACTCAGCCCCAGCAGCGCCCGGATGGCGGCGCCGGTTTCGGAACGGGCCCTGAGCTCCAGCACCTGCCCCAGCAAAGTGAGCGTAATGATCACGGCTGCCGCCTCGAAATACACCGCGATATGCCCGTCACTGCGGAAGGATTCGGGGAATACCCCGGGCGCCAGGGTGGCGATCAGGCTGTACAGCCAGGCGGCACCGGTGCCGGTGCCGATCAGCGTCCACATGTTGGGCGAGCGATTGCGCAGTGAGTCGACCCAGCGCAGATAGAATGGCCAGCCAGCCCAAAGTACCACTGGGGTGGCCAACAGCAGTTCGACCCAGGGACGTGAGCGCCCCAACAGGGTATCGAATGCGCCGCCTGACATGGCGATCACGGTGACCAGCACCGTGAACGGTAAAGTCCACCAGAAGCGGCGGCGGAAATCCGCCAATTCGGGGTTGTCCTCCTGCAGGGTCGGCATGACCGGCTCCAGCGCCATGCCGCATTTCGGGCAGGTCCCGGGGCCGGTTTGGCGGACTTCCGGGTGCATGGGGCAACTGTACTCGGCGGAGGCATCGGCAGTTGTGGAAACCGGGCCCGGCTCCTGGCCCTTGTCCAGCCAGCTCGCCGGGTTGGCCACGAATTTCTCCCGGCAGCGGGCAGAGCAAAAATAATACAACTGGCCCTCATGCCCTGCCTGGTGGGCCGATTCTGCGGTCACCGCCATGCCGCAAACCGGGTCGGTCAATACGGGAGCGGTCGTCAGACTCGGGGTGGGTTGTGCGTGACCGGCGCAACAATCTGCATTCGACTTGTCGTGTCCGGGTGGTGGTGCATCGAGGTGCGAATGATTCATGCTGTGGACTCCTCAAAACCAGAACCGCGCGCCGGACCCCAAGCCCCATCCCCGCACAGCTTAGCTTACCCGCGCTCGCGTGCGAAATCCGCCGCCAGACCGAGCCTGACCGGCAGCATCGCGTATTCCGTTTCCTGGGTGAACGCGGCCTGGGCTTTTGTGTATACCAAAAGCGTCGCTGAAATGCAGTAAAATCGACCGGTCGCGAGCGCACATTGAAACCAAGGTGCGCCAAAGTTCAGCCACCTCCAGGGATACACCCATGATTACGGCACCGCAAGAGCACGCACCGAACCAGGCCAGCGTCATTGCCGCACAACTGAACGCCTGTCTCACCTTGCAACGGCAAGCCTGCCGGGCCCAGCCTAATCCCGGCCTGCAGCAGCGCCAAACAGACCTGGCGCAATTGAAGCGCCTGGTCAGTGAAAACCGTGAGGCCATAATTGATGCCATCAACGAGGATTACGGCAGCCGTTCACGGCATGAAACGCTGTTTTCTGAAATACTTTTCGTGCTCGATAGCATCAATTTTGTCACC
>DATDPS010000088.1:0-2848 GCA_035292625.1 Lysobacterales bacterium
GGTTGGTCAGCAGGTCGTCGTGGATGCCCGCGACGAAGAACTCGTCTTCCTCGAGGCGGCTGCGGTTGTCGAACGGCAGCACGGCGATGGACTGACGCGATACCTGGGCTTCGGCGGCCTGCGCAGCCGGCGGCGGAGTTGGTTCGGCGGGCCCGGAGGCCGGGGTCTGCACGGCGGCTGCCTGGCTTGCGGCCAGCCGCGGCGCCAGGTAGAACTTGTCGAACAGCAGGTAGGCGATGGCCACCGCCATCAGCACCAGGATTGTCACGTTCAGCTTGCGGCCGGTTTGCGCGGTCACTGACTGGCTGCGGTCGATCTCGGACTCGCGCTTGACGCCCTCGGGAGTCAGTTCGAAGGCCCAGGCAAAGAACAACGCCATGAAGAAGCCGATGATCAGCATGGCGAGGATCAGTTTGCCGCCCCAGGGGGGCAGCTCGAGGATCTCGTCAAGCACGTCGAAGATCTGCAGCAGCGCCCACGCCACCACGGCGTAGGCGATGCCCACGCGGAACACGTTGCGGCGCTTGAGCTCGCGGAAAAATGACATTTTGTAATTAAGCTGCTACCGGCCCCGCGTCAAGCCTACGACAGAACCGCAAGGGGCGCTAGTGGCCTGCTGATGGCCGATCCGGTCGGCCCGTACCTGGATCTCGAACCCGGCTCCAGCCGTGCCGGCAAGGATTCCGCTGACTCAATGGTCACCAGGAGCTCACCTGGAGCCAGCTCGTGGTCAGCCATCAGCCACCGATAATTACCGGAATTGCGAGAAAGGTGGTTTAAAGTTCCTATGCGCTCGAGCAGGCGTATTATGATTAACCGGAAGGTCAGGCCAAGCCGGCTTGACTCACACTGACGAGTCTCCGGGATACCCGGGGTGGTTCAACTTTAAGTGCTATTCAATGATTTACCAAATTCTGGCATTGCAGCGTTTTTTTTGCGTATACTCAGTCGGCATTCTTTACACATAGGGGTTACCTCAAGGCCCGAAATCACTGGAGTGCAGCGTGTCTGCCGGGTTGGCATCGAGGATATAACTTTCATAGGCATGAGCTTGATGAGCAAGGTCAATTTATGAACAGAATATTATTCAGTGCGACGATTATTGCCAGCATGGCATTCACAAGCCAGTCACAGGGGCAGGTGACTGAAGAACAGGCAAATTTGATCGACGAAGGGCGCAGAGTCTTCACGGAAGAGACGTTCGACGGTAATGGTCGGACCTGCTCTACCTGCCACATTGCTGAAGAGGGATATGACATATTTCCTTCCAGCCTCAAGAAACTTACCAAAAAGGAACTGGATCTGGTGTTCGCGGCCACTGTGCCCGGGTTCGAAAACGTTGATCTGATCAAAACCCATGCCTTGTTCAACATCTCCGGTGGGCCTGCTCCCCTGTGTCCTGGCGACGAACCAACTTGCTTCGATGACGATGACGGCCATGCCGGTCCTGTATTTCGCGCCTCCATGGCCATCCAGGCGCTGGACCTGACTACCCACATGACTCAAGATGCTGTGGACGAAGGTGATTTTCACGGCACACCGCTCCTGCCCCCGGAATGCAGTGAGGGTGTAGAACTCGAGCTGCCTCAGCTCGGCTGGTCGGGCGATGGATCGCCGGGCACCCCGAAAGTACTGGAGGACGACGACACTTGCCAAACCCATCACGGCTTCTTTGACGAGAACGCCGACGGATCCTTCCGCGCCTTTGTCACCGGCGCCATCGCGCAACACTACACGCTGAGCATGGACAGGACCGTTGGTGTGGATTTTCGCCGTGGCACGGACGATGAGCTCGACGCCCTGGAGGCGTTCCAGCGCTGGCTCGGCCGCAGGCTTTTGACGGAAGAGGAAAATGAGGTGCAGGGAACGGAGAACGCTTCAGAGTTCGAAATCCTGCTGCTGGATTTTGCGGACTCGCGAGTGGCCCTGGGCCGTGATCACTTCGCCAGCAATGACGGCGCGACATGCAACAGATGTCACGACAATGGCGGCGCCCTCAGCTTTGACAACGGCCGGAATGACAACAACCTGACCAAGATCAGCCTGGCGGGTGATGACATTGGCCTTGCTGCCGTTGGCTTTCCACTGCCAGAAGATGAAGGTGTCATCGTGACAGCCTTCTCAGGCGGGGACTCTGGGGTCCGCTTCGGTGCATTCAATTCCCAATCAATTATCGAGGCCGCGGAAAAAAAGGCCTGGTTTCACAATCACAAGGCCGTTGATGATTTTGAAGAAGCGATTGCCCATTACGGGTCCGACGATTTCCTCACAGGGATACCTGCGAACAGGCCGATTGGTACGGTGAAGCCTCAAGGGGGTTTGGAAGGGCTCCAATTCGGTGGCCAGCTGCCAGGTGCCCCCGCCTTTCCCGCGGGGGACGGCATCGAGCATTTGGGCGCATTCCTGCGGGCACTGAACGCGTTCTACAACCTGCGTGATTGTGAACGCTTGATCGGTGAGGCGATAGATCGTGTCGAATTGAACGTTTCAGGCGAAAACCCGATTGAACACTGCATGTTCAACCTGGATGCTGTCACGCGGGTTTTGAGTGAATCGAAACTTCCATCCTTACATCCGGACGTCCAGAAGCAAGCCAAACTCGCTCTCAACAGGCTGAAGGCCATTCAGAACGAGGTTAAACTGGCTTCGGGTAAAACTATGCCGGCCAAAATGAAAGAAGGTATCGAAGCGAGGCTCGATGAAATTGATGCGTCAGTTCTCGCCATGCGAGATTCAATCGCGACGCAGGTAGCAGTACCGTGACCCGCTGACCAACTATCGGACATCGCCTGGCTATGCCGCTGGTGGGGTCGCCAACCTCTCCGCGCAACCGGGCACCCCGGTCACG
>DATDPS010000089.1:0-4850 GCA_035292625.1 Lysobacterales bacterium
TTCGGCAGCCTCGGCCAGTGCTTTCCGGGCGCCCGCAAGCACTTCGGCAGAGTTGTGTGCGAGACGTCCCAGCGTAGCGATACCGATGCTGCACGATACCGAAATCGATCGATCTTCAAATTCAACCAGGTGTCCACAATAAGTTTTAAGAATTCGGCCGCAAAGCTCCTCCACCTTCTCCATGCCGGTTTGCCGGGTTAAAACTGCAAATCCGTGGTCGCTGACGCGCGCTGCCACGTCGTGCTCTCCCAGGCAGGAGCCCAATACGCGGGCGAGGTCGGCAACAAATGTGTCCAGGTTTGCCGCGTCGAGTACTTCAATCAGATCAGACATGCCGTCAGGCTCGACCAATAAAATGGCCGACACGGAAGCCACCGTGCGGGGTTGGGTAAGTTCAGTTTCCAACGCTTCGGCGAAGTAACGCTTGTTGCGGAGCTGGGTCACAGGATCTGTTATGCGCATCCGCTCCAGTTCAACAGCCAGGCCGGCTGCAGCATCACGTTGATGCACCAGCATTTGAGTGCAAGCTTCACCATTGTAACGGGCTGGTGAAAATGACAGACTCGCTTCAAACGATGTTTTATCAGGCCGGGTGATTTTGACTTCAAGGGCTTCCTGCGGAAATTCACCCCGTGACAGGCTCTGGAATATCTTTTTCAGGTTCAGCCCTTCTGCTTTCATCAGATCGAGCAATGAAATACCGGCTATTTCCGGCAACGTCTTGACATGTAATGCTTCCAGATAGGCCCGATTGGCATATACGTGCAAGCCTTCGTGAATGTATGCCATCGCGTCACGCGCGCTTTCCAGCAACAGGTCGTAACGATGTTCGAGTTCGTCCATCTGGCTGCGTTGCCGCGCCTGGCTGAAATTGAGTTCATGGCGCGAAATCATACGGCTCACGGTTTCCGTCAGCTGTGTTTCGCTTTCTGAATGAATGACCAGGCAGGAGGTTGACCTGAGAACTTCAATCAGTTCCTGAGGATTTTGAAAATCGGAGTAAAACGCAAATGGAACGGAGTATTCATCGGCCAGCGAGCTGATTTCTTCAATACTGGCAGCAGCCGATTCGGGCTTGGCGTAAATAAGTAGAATGGGCGGAACTTGCTCAAGCGCGCGTTTGACTTCCACCGCCCTGGCCACATGAATTACATGAATTTTAATTCCCGAATTGCGCAGCAGAGAATTAATGTGTTCCGCTACTTCAGGAGACTTGTCCGTGACGAGCAGGCTCATGCTTTCCATAGCACCTAATCTCCAAATCCCATTTCCCTGGGGATTTTTACCACACTAATTACACTTAAATCAATAAATTAAGGGGCTATCCGTATATCAATTCGAATATATCATCATTTGGTAACGGCTTGGATTATGACTGATCCAGGCGATAATTTACAGTGAAATTGGTAGTTTGCCCGAAGGAGATTTTTACTTGCGCTTCTGTCTCGTCCATGTGCCAGACACCGGGAGGTAGCATCAAAACGGGACAAATGCCTGCGCGGGGCTGGTCCTCTGCAGACTGATCCATCCCTGCTGCTGTCTGCTTCGAACGATTCAAGCTAGAATGCATCTTTTGTTTTCGCGGCAAGCCTGTAACTGGAACTGGGCTTTTGCAGCGAGCGGGCATCCCGGCGTTGTTTCGGAGAACCAGATGGCGAGTTACAGCACCAGTGAATTTCGTAGCGGTTTGAAGATCATTCTCGATGGAGATCCGTACAACATTGTTGAAAACGAGTTCGTCAAACCCGGCAAAGGCCAGGCATTCAGCCGGGTCAAAGTGCGCAACCTGAAAACGGGCAGGGTGATCGAGAGGACGTTTCGTTCTAACGAATCGGTTGAAGCAGCGGATATTTTTGAGTTGGATGTACAGTACCTCTACAACGATGGTGATTTCTGGCATTTCATGAATCCGCAGACTTTCGAACAGCACGCCTGCTCAAAAGAGTCGGTTGGGGAAGACACCAAGTGGATGAAAGAAGAAGCCACCTGCCAGATGATGCTGTTCAACGGTGAGCCGTTAAGCGTAAGACCACCCAATTTTGCCGAATTGCGCATCATCGCAACGGACCCTGGTGTCCGGGGCGACACCTCAGGGGGTGGCGGAAAGCCAGCGACCCTGGAAACCGGCGCAGTAGTGCGTGTTCCCTTGTTTGTTAACGTGGACGAAGTGATCAAGGTGGATACGCGCACGGGCGAGTATGTTTCCCGGGTAAAGTAATCAGCCGGCCTGAACTTGTTTTCCAAACCGTGATGAAAGCGCCCATGGCCCGGCCTACGGTACTTCATGCCCGTTACCTGCTACCTGTGCGGCCTGCGCATGCAGTCCTGGAACACCACTCCGTGGTCATAAGGGACACGCGCATTGTTGATGTGTTGTCCACCACGGCGGCCAAATCGCGTTACCGGGACGCGGACCAGGTAAACCTGCAGGATCACGTGCTCTTGCCGGGCCTGATCAATATGCATACCCACTCGCCGATGACCTTGTTGCGGGGTTATGCCGATGACTTGCCGTTCCAACAATGGCTCAATGAATTTATCTGGCCGCTTGAACGAAAATTTGTCAGCGAAGAGTTCGTGGCGGATGGCACACGGCTTGCGATGGCGGAAATGATTCGTGCCGGAACTACATGCTTCAATGAGAATTACTTTTTCCCGGATATCATGGCTGCCGCAGTCGCAAAAGCCGGCATGCGTGCCTGCATTGGTATGCCGATTATCGAATTACCCACGGCCTGGGCCGGGGATGTCAACGAGTACCTTGAGAAGGGACTCGACGTACTAAAGCAATGGCGCGGCTTTTCCCGCCTCCGGTTCTCACTTGCGCCGCATGCCCCGTACAGTGTTTCGGACAAGTCTCTCGAGCAGATTGCCGTTCTGTCAGCCGATCTCGGCCTGCCGGTTCACATGCATTTATTGGAAACTGAATGGGAGGTTACACATTCCTTCCAGCAATATGGTATCCACCCGCTGGAGCGCCTGGAGGCTCATCGCTTGCTCAATTCCCGGTTGTTGGCCGTGCACATGACACAATTGACCGCTGACGAGATCCGTATGCTGGCAGACCGGCGGGTGCATGTGGTTCACTGTCCACAGTCCAATCTCAAGTTGGCCAGCGGCACTTGCCGGATAAATGACCTGCGGGAATCTGGCCTGAACATAGCCATCGGCACGGATGGAGCGGCTGCCAACAACAACCTGGATCTGCTGTCGGAGGCACAGACGGCTGCCTTGCTGGCCAAGGGGGTATCGGGTGATCCGCGGGCAGTCGACGCATTTACAGCGCTGGAAATGATCACCATCAATGGGGCCATGGCCTTGGGGCTGGACCACGAGATTGGGACCATCGAGACAGGAAAACTGGCAGACCTTGCTGCGCTGGATTTGCGTGCCCCGGAAACACAACCGGTACACAATGTGGTTTCACAGGTGATTTATGCCGCGTCGAGCCGGCAATTCACCGATGTTTGGGTGGAGGGTCAAAGGTTGATGGATGCCGGCAAGCTGACAACCCTGGATCTTGCAGGGCTGATGGAAAATGCCGAGATCTGGCGGCGGAAACTTTCAGCTGCGCGTTGATTATCGAGCCCGGTGCACGGAGTCCTCATTGGTGGAAGTCATGGATACGCAAAACCTGGATGTGCAGGAACAACAGAAGTTCGACGAAATCGCTGCCGGCTGGTGGGACCCGGAAGGCCCGTTCCGGCCCTTGCACGACCTCAATCCAGCCCGTCTTAAGTACATTGCCAGCCGTTGTCAGCTGGCCAATGGGCAGGTTCTCGACGTCGGTTGCGGTGGCGGTATCCTGTCAGAGTCCATGGCGGCCAAAGGAGCGTACGTAACAGCGATTGATGTTGCGACAAAAGTGCTGGAAGTGGCGAAGTTACATCTCCTGGAATCGAAGCTGCAGGTGAACTACCGCCGCGCTACCATTGAACAGTTGGCACGGGAAAAACCAGACGAATTTGACGTAGTCACTTGTTTGGAGATGCTCGAACACGTGCCCGATCCCGCTTCGGTAATCGAAGCCATGGCATGTGTTCTCAAGCCAGGTGGACATATGTTTCTGTCCACTTTGAACCGCACTCCCGGATCATTTTTGCTCGGCATTGTCGGTGCCGAGTACGTACTCCGCATCCTGCCGCGGGGCACTCACCGGTACGACCGGTTTATCCGGCCGTCCGAGTTGAGTCGGTGGTTGCGCGATACGGGTTTGGCAGTGATGGATATCCGCGGACTGCATTACAATCCATGGGCTCGGTATGTGAGGCTGGGTGGAGATGTCAATGTGAACTACATTGTTCACGCACAACGGCCGCTGCAATGAATGGAATCCGCGCGATCCTGTTTGATCTGGATGGCACGCTGCTGGATTCGGCTCCTGACCTGGTAGCTGCGCTCAATTGGCTGAGGGAGAGCGAGGGCTTGCCGGCACTCGAAGTGGGCTCGATGAGTCGCCATGTCTCGCGTGGCGCGGTCGGTTTGATCCTGGCCGGAATGCCTGCAGCGGACAACCAGCAAGTGGAGACATGGAAGGAGTTGTTCCTGGCGCGGTATGCTGCGAAAAGTTTTGAAAAGTCTCGACTGTACGATGGCGTACCTGGCTTGCTTGATGCGCTTGCAGCTGCAGCCATTCCCTGGGGCATTGTGACCAACAAATCTGAAGCCCTGACCAAGCCCATATTGCGTGCGGTTGGTTTGCTGGACAGCGCCTCCTGCGTGGTATGTGGTGACACTCTCGGCCGCAGCAAGCCTGACCCGGCCCCGGTAGTGTGGGCCTGTCACCAGCTCGGAGTTCCTCTGCATGAAACCATTTTTGCGGGCGATGATTTGCGTGACTTGCAGGCTGG
>DATDPS010000090.1:0-2011 GCA_035292625.1 Lysobacterales bacterium
TCCTTCGGCATATTGACCTTGAAGCACACCAGGTCACCATCGTCACGGCGGATGAGCGGGGCCATGACGAGGCCAGCCAATTCGGCATTGCGTTTCATTGCCTTGCGCTGACCCGGGATAATTTCCGCCAAACGCTCGAACCGCTGCTGGGTGCGGGGGACTTCCTGGTCAATCTCTCGGTCGATGTTTCCAGCACGGCACTGGTCCGCTTGTGCCATGAGCGAGGCGCTTTGTATATCGACACCTGCATCGAGCCATGGCCAGGCACGTATACCGACACCTCCCTGCCGCCCTCGGCGCGCTCGAATTACGCCCTGCGGGAAGCCATGCTGTCTTTGCGCGGAAAACTGGGTGCGGGTCCAACTGCATTGATCGCGCATGGCGCCAACCCGGGACTGGTATCGCACTTCATCAAACAGGCGCTGCTCAACATTGCAGCGGATACCGGTGGCGTGGCGCAAACGCCCGTCGACCGGGCAGGCTGGGCCGCGCTGGCGCGTTCGCTGGGCATTCGCGCCATGCATATCGCCGAGTGCGATACCCAGGTCAGCCGCGTGCCCAAGGCGGTGGACGAGTTCGTCAACACCTGGTCGATCGACGGCTTCATCAGCGAGGGCTCCCAGCCAGCTGAAATGGGCTGGGGCACACATGAAAAAGCGCTTCCGCCCGACGGCGAACCGCTCGAAACCGGCACCGCCCGGGGCCTGATCCTCCTGCGCCCGGGCGCTTCGGTGCGGGTGCGGAGCTGGGCTCCGATCGCCGGGGCTTTTCACGGGTTCCTGGTTACGCACAATGAGTCGATTTCCACCAACGACTACTACACCGTGTGGGAAAATGGCCAGGCGGTATACCGCCCGACCGTGCATTACGCCTATCACCCCAGCGATGGCACCATACTCTCGGTGCATGAACTCGCCGGCAAAAACTGGCGCCCGCAAAGCCGGCAGCGGCTGCTGATGGATGAGCTCGAAAGCGGCATCGACGAACTGGGCGTCTTGCTGATGGGGCACGCCAGGGGTGCGTATTGGTATGGCTCACAGCTCTCCGTTACCGAAGCGCGCCAGCTGGCTCCATACAACAGCGCCACCAGCCTGCAGGTTGCGGCGGGGGTATTGTCCGGCATGGTCTGGGCCATGGAAAACCCAGAACGAGGCATCGTGGAAGCAGAGGAAACGGACTACCTTCGCCAGCTTGACATCGGCCAGCCCTATCTCGGCAGGCTGCTGGGCGCTTACACCGACTGGACGCCACTGGTGGACCGCTGCCGCCTGTTCCCGGAAGTTGTCGATGCCAGCGATCCCTGGCAGTTTTCCAACGTCCGCGTGAACTGAGCAACTCAGCCAAAGTGCGTGACCCAGGCTTTCCCACATCGTCGTTTCACGACTCGAGGTCCGAATGCTATGCTGAATTTTTCTGTGCGACGAGGCAGGTTGGGCAAGCCCGGGGCGCAGGAACAGCGTTATCTGGAGAATGGCTATGAGCGTGCAAGATTGCCTGCAACCCACCTGTCTGCGAACCCAGGGCGGGCCGATAATCCAGACGATAGGGGCAAGTGAAAAAGAACTGGGCGGGTTCGTCGTGCGGCGCATCTTGCCAGCGCCTGAACACAGGCGGGTTGGCCCATTTATTTTTTTCGACCACGTTGGACCTTCCACTTTCGCCGCCGGTTCGGGAATGGACGTGCGTCCGCACCCGCACATCGGCCTGTCGACGCTGACCTACCTGTTCGACGGCCAGATCCTGCACCGTGACAGCCTGGGCTATGTGCAAAACATTGAGCCCGGGGCGGTGAACTGGATGACGGCGGGACGCGGCATCGTGCATTCAGAGCGGTCTCCGGATGCGCTGCGCCGCAGCGGTTTCGACCTGCACGGCATCCAGATCTGGATTGCGCTGCCGGACGGATTCGAGGAAGTTGAACCCTCGTTCACGCATCACCCGGCTGTTTCCCTGCCGTTGATCCAGGGCGAGAGTGTATCGATGACCCTGATCGCCGGCGAGGCCTTCGGCC
>DATDPS010000091.1:0-3536 GCA_035292625.1 Lysobacterales bacterium
CAGTAGAATGCCTTCAAAGCCGGGAAAGGCGGGCCCGGGCCTGTGCTAAAGTTGCTGGCATTCATGTTTGCCATCATCAGCGAGGTGGTGTACGAATGAACCGGCTGCGAAGATACGACAACCGATGAAAAAAACAGCGCAGAGTCTTGAAGGCGCAGTCGTCGAACTGCGGGATCTCCTGGATGACCGGCTGAGCACCGGTGAAGCCGTCCGCAGCCATCATTCGGGTGATGAATCCTGGCATGAGCGTCACCTCCCCGACGCAGTTTGTTTCGTGAACAATGCGGATGAAGTGTCGAGGACCATGGAAATATGCGCCCGGCACAAAATCCCCGTCATCCCGTTTGGCGCAGGCACCGGTCTTGAAGGCGGAACAGTCGCCCTCGTAGGAGGCGTCTGCATCGATGTTTCGGGGATGAATTCCATCCTCAACGTAAACGCCGCCGACATGGATTGCGTCGTGCAGCCCGGGGTTACGCACCGGAAACTGAACACGTATTTACGCGATAGCGGGCTGTTTTTCTCAGTGGACCCGGGTGCGGACGCCTCCCTGGGCGGCATGGCCGCAACGCGCGCATCGGGCACCAACGCCGTGCGTTATGGGACCATGCGGGAAAATATCCTGTCGCTGAAAGTGGTATTGGCTGACGGCAGCATTGTCACCACCGGCGGGCGCGCCCGAAAATCCGCCGCGGGGTACGATCTGACTCATCTGTTCGTGGGCTCCGAAGGCACCCTGGGCATCATTGTCGAACTGACCGTGCGATTGCATGGCCGGCCTGAAGCCGTTTCAGCCGCCCGGGTTTATTTCGACTCGGTCGACGGCGCCGTCGATACGGCGATTCAAACCATCCAGTGCGGAATTCCCATCGCGCGGGTGGAATTGCTCGATGCGGCGCAAATGAACGCCATAAACCGCTACTCCAAGACCAATTACCCGGAAAAGATTGCGCTGTTTCTCGAATTCCACGGCAGTGCTGCCTCAGTGAAAGAGCAAGCGGAAACTGTCGGTGCGATTTGTGCGGACCTGGGTGGTTCCGGATTCGAGTGGACGGCCCACGAGGAAGAACGCAGCAGGATGTGGGCAGCCAGGCACTCAGCCGCTTACGCTTCCATGGCGGTCAAACCGGGGGCAAAAGCCTATGCCACCGATGTCTGCGTGCCGATTTCGAGCCTGTCGGAATGCATTCGCGAAACCATCGCGGACGTAAGGAGCAGCACCGACATGCCGACTTTTCTGCTCGGCCACATCGGCGACGGCAATTTTCATTACGTCTTTCTTGTCGACCCCGCCATTCCTTCTGAACTGGAGCAGGTGACGCAACTGAGCGAACGCATGGTACGGCGAGCCATCCGCATGGGTGGCACCTGCACCGGCGAACACGGCATTGGGCTGGGTAAACAGAAATTCCTGCAGCTTGAATTTGGGGCAGCAGCGGTCGGGCTGATGCGCTCACTGAAGCTTGCGCTGGACCCGCATAATTTGATGAACCCGGGAAAAATATTGACCACGAGCCCTAAATAGCCGCAACGGGGTTCAGAGTTGATGCTGTAGAATTCTCGCCAGGACGTCCAGGTCAATATTTCCGCCGGTTATGACGCAAACGATTTTATCTGAAGTTGCCTTAGCGGCCAGGGCAGCGGCAACGGGGATTGCCCCGGCGCCTTCCGCGACAACGTGGTTACGCAGGCACAGCAATCGGATCGAGGCAGCAACCCCGGACACCGGGACCACGATGGTGTCGTCGACCAGTTCGCTGACCAGCGGCCACATTTCCTTGAGCACACACGGGGCCCCAGCTCCGGAAATGAAGGATGGTTTCACCGCGACCGGCACCGGCCGGCCGGCCTGCAATGCCGCGGTGGCGGGTGTGGCGGCATCGCTCTCGGCCGCGATGATGCGCGTACCGGGTTTCAGCAGGCGCATGGCGGCGGCTATGCCACAGATGACGCCGCCGCCGCCAAATGGGGCGATGATGGTGTCGACCTCAGGCAGTTGCTCGATGATTTCAAGTCCGATCGTTGCGTTTCCGGCCAATGCAACGGGACTCCTCACCGCATCGACATACAAGCCGGGGTCCGTAGGATGACCGCTGTTCTCGATCACCTGCCACCATTGATCATCGCTCAATAAACGGATATGGGCGCCGAACTTTTGAATGGCATTGAGTTTCCCCGCTGGGCTGCCTTCGGGAGCATAAACGGTCGCAGCGATTCCGAGCCGTTGCGCCATCCACGCCAGACCGATACCGGCATTTCCGGAACTGGCGGTATAGACGCCATTGCGCAAGGCATCCGCACCCGCGGTCAACATGGCATTACCCATGGAACGAACCTTGTAGGCTCCTATGGGCTGCAGGTTTTCAAGTTTGAGGTAAATCTCACGGGCGTCATCAGGCGCATTCAGGCGCAACAGGGGAGATCGAATAATGTGCGGCGCAAGCAAATGTGCGGCAGCGTGAATTTCAGCCAGCGTCGGGGCCTTGGGGAAGGTGGCGTTCATCATCGCCATCATATACGGACGCGGGTTCCGTGTGCTGCACCTGTTTTAGACAGATCACACTAATACGAGGACATAATATGAAATGGCCAGCGAACAGGGTTGCGCAGAGCTCACCGAAGAGCTTCGGTATGTACGACAAGGCCAGGTCGCTCACGGCACAGGGCCGGGATCTCATTCACCTGGAAGTCGGCCGGCCCAATTTCGATACGCCCTCGCACATCAAGGAGGCTACCAAGAAAGCGCTGGATGATGGGGTGGTTCATTACGGGGAGTTCGCCGGAGACTCCCGGCTGCGCCAGGCGATCGCCGCTAAGCTCAAGGCACTTAACCGGCTCGAGGTTTCGACCGACGAAATCCTCGTGACCAATGGCCTTACCCATGCTTCCTACGCCGTCTTCATGGCCGCACTGGACCCGGGTGATGAGGTCATCCTGCTCGAGCCGTATTATCCCCAGCATATAAACAAGATCGAGCTGTGTGGCGGCAGGGTTATCAAAGCGCCGCTGGACAAAAAAAGTGGTTTTGCGATAGACCGTGCCGCAATCGAATCGCGGATCAGCGACAAAACACGAATGATTTGCCTGGTCAATCCATCGAACCCGACCGGCAGGGTTTACCGGCATGATGAACTGCAAATAATTGCCGACCTGGCCATCGAGCATGATTTGCTGGTGATAAGCGATGAGGTCTATGAGCAGATTACTTACGATGGCCACCAGCACATCAGCATCGCCTCCCTGCCCGGAATGTGGGAGCGCAGCTTCAGCCTGTTCGCCTTCACCAAGGCATATGCAATGGACGGCTGGCGACTGGGTTATGTAGCTTGCAAAAAAGACTTCATGCCAGCGCTGATGGCGATCACCGTCAATGATGTCGCCCATGTCAATGTGTTCATTCAGCACGGCGCCTGCGCCGCCATTACAGGTCCGCAGGAGTGCCTGGCTGAAATGCATCAGGAAGATGATCGACGCAGGCAACTGGTATGCCGCCGCCTGAATGAAATCAAGGGCATCACCTGCCCCATGCCAGAGGG
>DATDPS010000092.1:0-4764 GCA_035292625.1 Lysobacterales bacterium
ACGCCGGAGTTTCGAATCCCAACAGCGATAAATATTCTGGATATGGGGAATTTGCTGAAGCAGTTGCGGTGACACCAGGGCTTCACTGATTAACGGCCCGCCGCAGCGCATGGCGGCAGGTAGAGCCAGTAACAGCAAGGCCTCCGCGGCCGCATCCGATAATTCCAGCTCAGACCGGAAATAAAGGACAAACTCTTGGTCACCGACGCGGATTCTTCCTTCTACTCGGCCAAACTCCGATTTGAATCTGTCTATGATGATCAAGAGTCTTTGTCCCGCCATACGTACTCAAGAACAAGATTGGATACCCACAACCCTAGGAAAGCAAACTGATCCATTACAAGCCGCGCATCCAGGTTTTCCCTGCCATGGGCGTATTTGTGGATCGGCCCTCCTGAACGGACGGTACAGGAAAACTTGAGCACCAACGCCAAAAAGTTCATGCTGTTGGTTTAAATGAGTGAGTATATAGTCCCGCACATATCTCAAATGTGCCAGGCGGCTTTACTGCAATAAGCTTTTGGCATGGTTTGTTGGTCTACGCTAAACAGGGAATGTTATGCGGAAGAAGGGCCTGAGTACCGATTTCAACTACCTGTTTCTCGGCTTCCTGGTCGCGGCCTGGGCCGCGGCTTATTTCGCCCTTCCCCGCTTGTCATCCTACGATGGTCCGTTCAATGCAGAACCTTTTGCTTTCCAGGCAGACGGACTGCCGTTCCTGTCGAAAACAGAACTCAAAGCATTCGGAATCAAGGTGTTCGTGCTGGAGACCCGCGAAAACCTTGGTCCGGCCCCAGGTTCGGTATTTGTGCTGAAGGGGCGGTCCGGCAAGATTCTCTGGACGCGGGTGGGGGCCCCTGAGCTCGGACACATCCTGCTGGAAGATAAATCAGCCCGTTGGTTCCTGCCGGGTGGTTGGGTGATACGCATGAAGCCGGAGTTCACCGGCAGCGGTGAGTTGTATGTGTCACCCTTGGGGCAGTTCCGGTTCTTCTTTCACCGCTGGTGAATAGTCGGGAAACGTCTGGGGCAACGTCACTTGAAATTCGATTTTTCGGCCTCGTTTCTTTGCAGCGAACTGGCATGGTTGCTCAGTTTGAGCTAGTCTGGCAGCGAACCATAGCGAGGATGGCAACATGAAAGCCGAGTTCTACGACGTCAAAGCCCGTGAGAAGATCACCGCTGAAGTTACCGAAAAGGTCACCTACGGTGAGGGTGGCAAACATCGTTACGCCCTGCGTGCCAAAACTCCCGATGGTCGCAACCTGACCAGGTTCGTGAGTAAAGCAGACTGGGATAAAGTCGCGGTCTAGGAAACTGCGCGGTAGAAATCTCCGAAGCGAGAATTCTACCGTGCAGACTCCTGGCGGGCGCAACCTACCCTCGAACGTCGGGGCCAAGAGCGCTGGTAATCACATGAACGCTCCAGGCTTGATTAAAGCTGGCCCATTATTATGCGGGTTTCTGATCTGCGGCAATAAATTGGCTATGATAGACGCGCCCCATACGTTCATAAGAGGAGTGCAGACATGAGCTGGATTATCTCGTTGATCATCGGTGGAATCGTCGGCTGGCTGGCCAGCATCGTCATGAAGACCAACGCCCAGATGGGTTTGATCGCCAACGTGCTGGTTGGCGTGGTGGGTTCGGTGGTGGGCTTCTGGATCGCAGGCCAACTGGGTATGGCGGCCGAGGGTGGCTTCGTCGGCTTCCTGATCGCCATCGCAGGTGCGGTGCTGCTGATCTTCATCCTGCAAAAACTCGGCATCTTTAAAAAGACCTGACAGCAGGCGAACAGGGGGCTGGAGCGGATTGCACCCTCCCCAGGCCGGCTGCGTATTCAATCAAACTTGCGGTCGATCCCCGCAACCTTCTCGCTTGCCCCGGATCCGCTCCATTTCCACTCGCCATAGCGCGACGGTTTCCAGCAGCGGCATGTCATCCATCAGGTCCAGGCTCGAATCCTCGAGCATGGCGACGAGAAAACCGCTGGTGCCTTTGCTCATGAGGAGTATGTTGTCAATTGTCACGTCGGAATTGGAAGCCTGACCCCACGATCGAATTCCGTTAACATCAGCGAAATGCTTCCCGTTTCAAGCCATGGCCTGACCCTCCGCCTGTCCGTCGTCATCCCCACATTCAATCGGGGTGAGCAACTGCAGGCCTGCTTGCGCGCGCTGGCGGAGGGTTTTCCCGCTGACGCGGAAGTCATCGTCGTTTCTGACGGGGGCGACAAGGCGGCGTTTCCGGATCTCAGCCGCTTCGAAGAGCGCTTGAATCTGACCGTAATTCACGCTGAGCATGGTGGCCCTGCCCACGCCCGCAACCTGGGACTTGAACGGGTGAAATCTCCTGTCATTGTTTTTCTCGACGATGACTGCCTGCCGCAGGCAGGTTGGTTGGAACGTATCGCGGCGCGAGTAGCGCTGGACCCCCCGCTGGCGGTGGGTGGAAAAACGATCAACGGTCTGCCGGATAATGTCTATGCAACGGCGGCACAGCTGGTACTGGACCTGATGGAAAGAGATTGGCGGCAGAGAAATTACGACCCCCTGTTCTACCCATCAAACAACATGGCCTTCCCAACTGAAGCGCTGCGACACGTTGGCGGGTTCAACAGCGCATTTCGTACTGCCGAAGACAGGGAGGTTTGCCGTCGCTGGGCGCAGGCCGGGTACCGGCTGGCAAAGGCGCCGGACGCAGTGCTGGCCCATGCGCCGCAATTGAACCTGGCCCGGTATTGGCGGCAATTCGTAGCCTATGGAGAGGGCGCAGCGAAGTTTCATGGTTTGTCCGGCAAGGAGTGGCGAAAGGAAAGTCTGGCCTTCCATCTGCGGGTCCCCGCGCTGGCGGCGGCGGAGTTCGCACAGCAGAAATTGAAACGGCGGATGGCGCTGTCTGCCTTGTTGCTGGTGTGGGAAGTGGCCAACCTGATGGGATTCCTCAAGGGCAAATGGAAGCCGAATGCGAACCATTGGGTAAATCCCAAATTCAGCGGGAGCCGGACTTGAAAACCTGCCGGATCAGTATCGTCATTCCCACCAGGAACCGGCTGGAGAAATTGCGTCGCGCGCTGGCTTCAATCGAGCAACAGACGTTCAGGGATTATGAAGTGTGGTTGGTGGACGATGGCAGTACCGATGGAACAAGGGGCTTTATTGATCCCGGTCAGCTGGCCAGGACCTACCCGAATATTCCCTCGATTCACACACTGCTCAACGAGCGAAGTTGCGGCGCAGCGGCTGCCCGCAACCAGGCCCTGGCCAGAGCGCAAGGGGAACTGATCGCGTTCCTGGACGATGACGACGTCTGGTTCCCGAATTACCTGCAGCAACAGCTCATGCAGCTGGACGGTCACCCGAAAGCGGCAGCGTGCAGTGCGCGGCATGTCGAATTTGATGCAGGCGGCAGTTCGCACCGGCCTGATACGCTCCCCCTGTTTGAGGGCGGCGATCCGCTGATTCATCTGCTTACGGATAGTTTCGTACATACCATGTCGATCTTTATGTGCCGGCGCGCGGCATTTGATTCCATCGGAATGTTTGATGAAAAATTGAGCATCGTCCATGACTGGGATTGGTACGCGCGATTGCTGCTATCCGGCAACTCCATCCTGACTCCCGCTGGGCCAGCGCTGGCCGGGCACGAAGTTCCGGGCGGCCTGGTGGAGCGGCACCGTGCATGGTATGCAGAGGAACAAGCTGTCCTGGATCGGATTTTCGCCAGTAACAGGCAATATTCAGCAAGACAGCGACAGGTACGCGCGCACAGGGCGCTGGTCTTTGCCCGCATCGGGCTGTCACGGAGGGATTATGTTTTTGCCCTGCGCAGGCTCATGGAAGCTTTCAGCGGGGCGCCGCTGCATTCCTTGCGGGCCGTTGCCCTCCGCTTGTTGCGAAATTGCCGATCGGCAATTTCCCGCGAACCTTCCAGCCATACCAGGAGCCCGCTTTCCCCATGAGTAAGGTTTTCGATGAAGCCATGTCCCTGGCACGTTGTGATACGGCCGTTCACGGCCAGGTTTACCGGGAAACCCGCGCACGGAAGATAACCCGGCGCGGCATCATGTGGTTGGGCCAAACCTGCAATTTGCGCTGCCATTTTTGTTATTTTCTCGATCGAATCCAGGACATGGAGCATCCGGAGCATGCGTTCATGAGTCTGGACAAAGCCAAGCAGATTTGCCGAACCCTGGTGGACTACTATGGCAACAATTCGATCGACATACAGGGCGGCGAACCGACGCTCTATCCACCGATTTACGAGCTGGTGGAATACTGCGCGGAAATCGGCCTTTCGCCGACCCTGATCACCAACGCCATCGCCCTGTCCAAGCGGGAAAACGTGGAGCACTACAAGCAGGTTGGCATTCGTGATTTTCTCATCAGCATACAGGGGCTTGGTGAGGTTTATGACCGGATCGTCGCCCGCAGCGGCGCCCACATCTGGCAGATGAGGGCGCTGAGGAACCTGCAGCAGGTGGGTGTGCCTTTCCGCTTCAACACGGTTTTGTCCAAGGCTGCTTTACCACAATTGATGGACATTTCCCGGCTGGCGGTTGAAACCGGTGCAGGCGTCGTCAATTTCCTCGGTTTCAATCCGTTCAACGACCAAACCACCGGTAAGCGCAGCACCGAGAACGTCCCCAATTACAATGAAATCCGGGGGCCGTTGGAAGCTGCCATGGATTACCTGGTCGAGCAGGGCATGGAAGTCAACGTGCGCTACCTGCCCTTGTGCCTGGTGCCGGAGCATCAGCGCGTT
>DATDPS010000093.1:0-5476 GCA_035292625.1 Lysobacterales bacterium
GCGCTGATCTTGGCTGGCCGCGGCCAGGGCGCGACCCCGGTCACCTTCCCACAGGGCATTGTAGAATTCGGGGTGTGTGCGGCCCAATACCGCACCAGCGCCCATCGTGCCATCCGCCTCGCCATTCAGAACGAGTTCGGCGCCGGCAGCGGTCATCGGTATTCCGAAGATGCGCAATTTGCAGTTAAGGGCGCGCATCACGTCGAGAAAATGTTCGGGATCAGCGGTTGAGTTCTTTATCGCGACTACGTGATCAAGCTCCGCCAACTGCTCCAGCGTGTTCCGGCTCAGATCGATATTCGTGCCGGGTGGCCAGTTATAGATGCATATCGGCAGCTCGGTGCCCCGGTCAACGTCTTGATAGAATGCAAGCACTTCGCGTTCGCACGGCCGCACGTACGGGGGAGGGGTGACGATGATGCCGTCGAAGCCGCACTTTGCGGCGGTGACTGCAGTGTTTATGACCTCTTTGGCGGTGAACGCATTGCACCCGGCGATGAGCGGTATTTCACCTTTCAGCACCTCTCCGACCGTTTTGAACAAGGTGGCCTTCTCTGTGCTGTCCATGCTGAACCACTCACCGGTGGTTCCAGCAATGACCAGGCCGTGCATCCCTTCTTCGGCCATCCACTCGAGCAGCTTGCGCAAAGCCGCCAGATCGAGCTCACCACGCTCGTTAAATGGTGTGGTAATCGCTGGCAGGTAGCCGCGCCAATCAACGGAGTCCCGATTCACTGTGAATACCAATCCTGTGGCGTCATTGAAGATGCGAACATACCGGCCCGATGGATGTTGTCAGTGCTGTGAGGCTACGAGGGCTTGTATGATCTATCAATAACAAGATATATTCGATTCTGTTGCATAAAGCGCAACAGGTAGTGTTTCAATCTTGCACGCTGTGCCATTTGATGTACTGAATAAAGCACTGAATTCATGCCCAAGTTTCATGACAACCGACTACGTTACCTGGCAGAGGCGGTGCGTGGCGGCACCATGCGCGCAGCCAGCGAAAACCTGAACGTGGCGGCTTCCTCCATCAGCAGGCAAATAGCGCAGCTCGAGGAAGAACTCGGCGTGCCATTGATCGAGCGAAACCGGAGACCGCTGAAATTGACCGAGGCGGGTGAACTGGCCCTGAGCTACTACCGGGAATTTACCATGCAGCAGGAAGCCTTCATTTCACACGTGCGTGACTTGAAAGGTCTCAAAGGGGGAACGGTCAGGCTGGCCGTGGGTGAAGCGCTCATTGGCGATCTCCTCCTCGACGTGCTGCGGCACTTTATGGCCCAGTATCCCGATATTCGAATTTACATTCGGACCGCCGGAACCGCCGATGTGGTGGCGATGGTCCTGGAGGACGAGGTGCACATGGGCATGGTGTTTCAGCCGGAACCCGACGCGAAAATCCGTGTTCGGGCCTCCTCTGACCAGCCACTCAAGGTGATTGTTCGCCCGGGCCACCCGCTCAGTAAGCGCCATTCGTTGACCATGACCGATCTGGCGGGAGAACGGCTGGGCTTGCCGGAACCTTCGTTTCGGATTCGGCAGACTCTGGCCGCGGCAGAATCGGCTGAACATGTTTTTCTGACGCCGGTACTGGTCAGCAATTCGCTGATGGTGTTGAAGGAATTCGCGCGATCCGGATTGGGTATCACCGTTCTTCCAGGTATCGCCGCGCACAGCGAAGTCGCAAGCGGCAGCCTGATTGCCGTGCCGATAAACCATCCGGCCCTCATGCATACCAGCGCGAGCGTGATCACGCGACTTGGGCGCCAGCTCCCCATGGGTGCCGTGCGGCTGTTGCAAAAAATTGAAGCCACGATGCCATTTCTGCAAGCGAACTAAGCATTACCTCAGCGCCGGCTCTTTCGGCATGGGTTTCACTTGGATTTCTTCCTTGGGTTTATGCATCCGGGCAGCATTGCCATACTTTTGAGACAGCAGCTTTGAGAATGTTTCTATTCAAATTGCATGTACTGCAACGACACTGGTAGAGCGGGGTTATTGAAGAATGCTGGATCGCGCCGAATACTACACAGCCCCGCACCTGTCAGGATTTCGATTCAACTTTCCACATGCGCACTGTTTGTCTGGTTTTTCTTGCGACGATGTGTTGGGGAACCCCTTCGCGCGGGGGCGATATAGATTCGCCAACGATATTGGTAGAAATGTTCCGCTGGTGGAACGGAATTATTAATACCGAAGAGCAACTCACGGTGGAACAATTCCGGCGTTACTTCACGGAGGACGCGGTGATCATTGTCAATAACCACGAACAGGTGCGGGGGGTGGAAAACATGCCGGCGCACTTCACCGCGATCCGGCAACGCCCCGGCACTATTGAAGTTGAATTGCCATTCAGGGAAGAGTTTCAGTCGGGAAACAAGATTTTCACCTACCACCTCATTCGATCGACCCAGGACGACGGCGTGAATATCACGTCCAACATGGGTTACGCGATTATCGAAGGCGACAGGATCGCCACCATAAGTCTTGCTCGCTTCCAGGAGCAGTGACCTCAAAGCAGAAAGCGCTCAGAGCCACTTTGCGTATGTTCGGAACCGTGACGCGATAACAGATGCAGGAGCGCCCACAGAAATGAAAACGTGTCTCGCACTTTTCCTCATTTTCTTTGTAATGTCTGCCAAGGCTGCCGCAGGCGAACCGAATCTGCTGATCGAGGAAATGACCTGGGAGGAAGTCAAGGCTGCAATCGACTCGGGTACTGACACGGTGATAATTACCATCGGAGCCACAGAACAACACGGGCCACAAATTGCGTTGGCCAGTGATTCGATTACGGGAGATTACGTGGCGGCAGAAATTGCCAGACGGATTGGGCGAACCCTGGTTGCGCCGAATATTCGCGTTGGCGTTTCACCACACCACATGTACTTCCCCGGCACGATTACCGTCCGAAGTGAGGTCATCAGCCAGCTCGTTATTGAATACGTTCACAGCCTCGTCTGGCATGGGATTCGGCACGTTGCCATCATTCCTACACACGGGGGTAACTTCTCAACGGTGGCCGAAACCGGGCGCAGGCTTTCCTTGCTGTATCCCTACGTGAACATCATGGCTTTTTCGGATGCAGAAGGTTACATCAACACATTCACATCCACTTCGAATCGCCTCGGGATTGCGCTGGATGTAGCCGGATCGCATGCAGGCATGTCCGAGACCTCGATGGCATTGGCCGCAAGGCCGGATCTCGTTCGCATGAATCGCGCCAGCGAGGGATTCATGGGGGACGCTTACGGCGCTGGTGAGAAAATGAACCGCGAAGGGACCCCCAGCGTGAGCCCCATCGGCGTACTGGGAGATCCGAGGGCCGCTTCAGCCGAAGCCGGGCGTGCGTACCTGGATGGCCTGGCAACTTTTCTGACCGACTACGTGCAAAAAAGCCGCTCGCAATGGAAGCCAGCACCATCACCGGAGTTTCCGAAAGGAGGGCTTGTAGAGCCCGCAGGCGATATGGCTGAAGGGATCCGGTTGAGGCGCAGTGGTGATTTTGCAGCGGCGCAGGCGTTTTTCGAGGCTCGTCTCAAGTCCGACCCTGATCAAGCCGAAGCCCGTGTGGAAATGGCACGAACGCTCATTCTCCAGGGTGAGTATGCGGAGGCTGCCGAAATGGTTACACCGGTGCTCAGCGGTCCGAACATGCGTGCCCGGGCGCTGGCAAACGATGAACTGGCCTTCATCAGCCTCTACCAGGGACGCTTCAAGGACGCCATGCGGCACAAGGCCGAGGCGGGAGAGATCCTGGCCAGCAGCGGTGGATCGAACGAAGACCTGGCCAGGCGCAACCTCCAGATCGGCTACATCCGTACTGAGATCGGCCAATACGACGGCGCACGTGCAGCTTTTGTCAAGGCACTGGAGTTCATGCCCGAAACGGGAGCGTTCAATCTCGACATCCGGCACCTCGCCGCGCTCGTCGATGTGAAGCAAGGGCGTCTTCACAAGGCCGACAACACGCGCAGGGAGATTGGCGAGGCAGCATTCCAACCGGGACTGGAAGCGCAGATGCGACGGTTTTATCAACTGGACGCCGAACTGCGAATGGCGCTCGGGAAACCTTCTGACGCACTCGCCAGTTTGCCCCGCGCCATCGAGATTTATGACCACCCACTCTACCGTGAAGCCCAGGCACGGGCCTTTCTCATGCTCGATCGGCTTGACGAGGCTGAGGAAACTCTACTGAACCTGGTTAATCTGACGGACGCCAGGCTGGATGTCCCGATTGTTTTCGTTCGCGCTCATTACTACCTGGGAACCGTCTATGAACGGCAGGGCAGAACCCAGGACGCAGAACAAATGTATTCCAGGTTCCTGGGTTTTTGGGGTGAATCGGATACGCCCGTTCCCGAAGTCCAGAAGGCACGCGAGGCGGTGTCCCGGCTGGCTGACCATGGGTAAATCGTCAACCGCCTCGACTTGCCAACATCTGCAGGAGGTCGGGTCCATTCGCGACGGCGAGCAACACTGACAGCGCAACACATCCGACCAGGATCACATTACGCCCAAGGGTGGCTGTGTGCTCTCCCATGACGCTGCGCTGGTTGACCAGGTACAGCAGTGCACCGATGATGATGGGAAGGACCAATACATTCACGCCCATCAGCAGTAACACTTTCAGCATGGCCGGAAAACTCCATAGCGGCGCAACGATGCTGACGAATACCGTGATCACGATCAGCAGCCTCCGGTACAGCCGGTTATCGGGTGAATACGACCAGGGCTTCCGCAGCATATCCAGGCTCGTGTAAATAACGATCTGCACGCAGACAATCATGGTCGTCATGGCAGCAATGAACAGGCCGACTGAAAAGATCATGGGGCCCAATGAGCGGGCGCCAGGAAACAGGGCGGAGTTCAGAACCTGGCCAGCCTCGTGGACCGTCTCGATTTCAGCATGGTTGGGAAGCGGGTGTAGTGCATAGCCGCCGGCAATCAGTATGAAAACGCTGTAAGCCCCGAAAATAAAGCCAAAATTGATAAGGCACTTGCGGAAGTCCTGCTTGAGATCGAGTTGCCCTTTGCGGGCATCGGAACTCAGGTAGGGTATGGCCAGCAGCCCGCCGGGCGCAATCGCACTGCCAACGATGGCAATGAGGGTGCTGCTGCTCAATCGAATGGTATCGCTGCCGGGAACAGGCAGATCCTCCGGGATGTTCGGCACCAATCCGGCGAGTATGGCGCCGGCATCCCCGAAGCTTCTGATCGCAAGCGCAAGGAAGCAAAGCAGCATGAGGATCAGGAGCGTCGTCATGACTTTCTGCATCCAGTTGTAACCGCTGTACAGGACCAGCCACAGAATCGCGCACCCCAGTAGAACCGAAACCGAAAGCTCTGCTTTGAAGTAATCATCAACCTTGCCGGGAAGTGAGTCCGCCTGGGGCGGATGCAGGCCGAACAGGGACAGGCAAGCCGAGGTCATGATCGAAAATTGACCCATGGCAACGAAGATATGCAC
>DATDPS010000094.1:0-2902 GCA_035292625.1 Lysobacterales bacterium
GCCGGTCACGGTCAGCATTCCCCTCTCCATCCTGCTATTGCTGCTGTTTCGCTGGATTCTCGGCGATTGGGTGTGGGGGTTTTTCAGCGGATTCATCGCCGGCTACCTGGTCTACGACATGATGCATTACGCCATCCACCACGCACAGGGTTTCAAGGCCCCGCTGCTGCGCAAGATCCGCAACCACCACCTGGCGCATCACTTCCGCGATACGCGCCTCGGCTTCGGCGTCTCATCGCCTTTCTGGGATTCAGTGTTTCGGACCTGATGCCGGGGGGCCGCTATTCCCGTCGTTCCAGACCGACGCAGTCGCTACTCCCGTCATTCCAGACCGACGCAGTCGCGTCTGGAATCCAGTGGCCCTACAAAAGCTCCTGGATACGCTGAACCAGCTCCGTCTTCTCCAGCACACCCAGGTGGGCCCAGCGAATGATGCCGTCACGGCCGATCAGCACGCTGTAGGGCAATACGCCGGAAAGATTGCCGTAGAGCCGCACTGCCGCCATCACGTCAGTCGATCCGACGAGGATGGGGTAGTCCACGCCAAGTTCGGCGGCAAAGTCACGCGCCTGCTGCAGCTCATCGAGCGCAATGCCAACGACCTGGAAGTCCGCCTCGGCATAGGCATGGTCCAGTTCCACCAGCATGGGCATCTCCTCGCGGCAGGGTTTGCACCAGGTGGCCCAGAAATTGACCAGCACGACGCGGCCATCGAAGTCGGCCGCCGACACCCACTCCCCGTCGACACGGCCCAGGGTGAAGTCCGGCCGCGGCGACCCCACCAGGTCCTGCGCGCCCTGCGGCGCGGCAACCAGGGCCTGTTCTGCCCCCGGCTGGGGCGACATGAATACCAGGCGCCAGGCCAGCACACCACCCAGGCTGGCCAGCAAGGCAAGGGAAAGCAACAGGATGACGTGTCGCGTATTCAATGAGAAGCTCGCTGGAAAAGTGCTTGCCTGGCGATTATTGAGCCGTGAGCACGCTTTCCAGGTGGCGGCTGAACTCATCCGGGTCGAAATACCCCACCAGGCGCCACGCCTTCATCTCCTGGCCATTGCGATCGAAGAACAGGATGGCCGGCGGCCCGATGATACCGAATTGGCGCATCAGCGCCTGGTCTGTCTCGTCGTTATCGGTGACATCAGCCTGCAGCGCTTGCAAATCGCCCAGCAAGGCCTGCACCTGGGCTTGATGAAAGGTGTTGCGCTCCATGCGCAGGCACTCCACGCACCAGTCGGCGTAGAAATCCAGCATGGCTCCCTTGCCTTGCGCATTGGCCTGGGCGACGGCTTCTTCCAGATCTTGCAATGACTTGATGCGGCGAAACGCCGGCCCGTTGACTTCCGCCGTACCAGCCGCCCTGGACTGAATGCCAGCCAGGGGGCGCAGCCAGTTATTGCCACCAGCCGCTGCACCGATCACTTCCAGCGCTCCCAGCAACACCAACAGCACGCCAAGGGATTTCCACAGGCGCTTCCAGCCCGAACCCCCATCAGCCACGCGTTCCAATGCGCCGAGGTACACACCGCAGCTGATGGCCAACACCCCCCACAGCAACATGATGAGCCCACCGGCCAGAATGCGTTCCAGCATCCAGATGGCCAGCGCCAGCAGGCCCACGCCAAACACAGCCTTGACCACGTTCATCCAGGCTCCGGCTCTCGGCACTATTTTGCCGGCCGATGCGCCAAACAGGATCAGCGGCAAGCCCATGCCCAGCGACATGGCGAACAGTGCGAAACCGCCCAGCACGGCATCACCCGAGGCGCCGATCACGATCAGCGCGGCCATCAACGGCGGGGCGACGCACGGCCCGACGATCAGCGCAGAGAGGAAGCCCATGACCGCCACGCCCCACCACTCGCCGCCCTGCCGTCGATTGCTGGCCTCGGCCAGGCGGCTTTGCCACCGCGCGGGCAGCTGCAGTTCGAAGAAACCGAACATGCTGAGCGCCAGCGCGATGAAGACCAGCACGAAGCCGCTGAGAATCCATGGGTTCTGGAATACCGCCTGCAGGTTCTGCCCGAACAGTCCTGCCAGGACTCCGGCCACGGTATACGTCACGGCCATGGCCAGCACGTAGACCAGCGAAAGCCAGAACGCGCGAGTGGTGTTCAGCCGCTCGCCCTGCCCCATGATGATGCCGGAAAGAATCGGCACCATGGGGAAAACACAGGGCGTGAAAGCCAGCAGAATGCCCGCGACAAAAAAGGCCAGCAAGGCCTTGGGCACATGTTCGGTAAGCAGGCGCGCCAGGCGGTCCTGTTCGTTGTGCGGCACGGTGACCGCTGACGGTGCGTCGCCAGCTTGTGCGTCGACGGCCTGACCGATCGCGCTGGCCGCAGGGGGCAGTTCCAGGCTGACGATGCGCGACTGCGGCGGATAACAGATGTCGCCATCACGGCAGCCTTGAAAATCGGCCTGCAGGGAAATGGTGGTTGCAGGACCGGCCGGGCGGCTGAGCCGCACCGGGATTTCGACCTGGCCGTAAATAACCGGCACGGAGCCAAATTCCGGGTCGTCCTTGACCACCCCGTCTGGCAAGCTGACGCTGCGCACGGAAAAGCCGCTGGAATCAGCCACGCGGAAGGCGAATTTGTCCCGGTAGAGGTAGTAGCCAGGCTGCGCCGTGAACCGCACCAGGGCGGTTTCCGCACTGAGCCCGATGGCTTCGTAAACGAAAGCAGTTTCCGCATCCAGCGCCGGGGCTTCGTCATCGGTTGCGGTCAAGCCCGCCAGGGGAGACTTGCCCAGGCCGGGAAAAGTCTTCGCAGAAGAAGGACGGGATTCTTCCGCCGTTTCCTGTGGTGGCTCTGCTGCAACAACAGGAGCAGCGCCAGGTTCCGTGGCCGCCGCCGCCGGCAGCCCCACCAGCAACATCTGTTCGGTCGGCGGGGAACAC
>DATDPS010000095.1:0-9064 GCA_035292625.1 Lysobacterales bacterium
TATCAATGCGCTTCCGGGCGAGCAATGGCTTGGGGCGGTTGGAATAGGCACGAACCGTAACTCACCGAACAACATTGGTGTCGTCCCGATACGTTTCAACCGCAATAACATTGCCGCCCCGCAAACCCTGCCCCTGGCCAACGGCAAGAGCCACAAATTGGCGCTGGGGGGAAATTCGGCGCATGACCGTATGTTCATCGATATCCCGGCGGGGGTGACGGCGCTGAACGTTGTTGCCCAGGGCAACGGCAGCACGCAAAACAATGCACTCAAAATTGAACTTTTTCGCGAGGATTTCAACTCCGCGCTGAGCACACCGCCGTTTGCACAATTGCCGGGGGGGCTGGCAGTCCTGGCGACAGCGAGCGGCTCCGGTGGAAACGGTCCTGCCATTACGCTGGGTGGGCCTGTTTCTCCAGGCCGCTACTTCGTCAGGCTGTCGAACACATCCAGCAACCCGGCCGCCGCCAGCGTGGTGGCCACGGCGAGTTCATCCGCATCGAGCCTCAATCCGCACCGCGGCCCCTGGGAATATGACCGGAGAATTTCCCAGGGTACCGAGTGGAACAGAGTGGGCCCAAATAACTTTACCCTGTGGTATACCTATGACGAATCCGGCCAACCGACCTGGTTTATCGCCAGTGGCCCGGCCGTAACAGGCAATATCTGGACCGCCGACCTGCTCTACTTCACCAATGACGGGAACCAACAGCAAGGAAAAAGGGTTGGCCAGATCACCGTAAGTTTCATCTCCGACGACGTGATGGTCTTCAGTTATTCCATGCTGGGCCAATCCGGTTTTGACCCCATGCATCCGCTTGGCCCCAACACCTGCCCCGTGATCAGTGGGTCACCGAAAAGTTACACCGGTTCCTGGTACCGCGGCGTTGACGGCCTGGGCGGTGCGACCGTGATGGTTTTTCAATCCAGCCAGGCGCAGATACATTACCTGTATGACGCCAGCGGCGTGCCGCGCTGGCTGCTCGCTAATCAGTTAAACCAACCGGCCACTGCACAGGTTATTCCCCTGCTGCAGTTCAAGGGCTACTGCCCGACGTGCAACCCCGCCACGATCGCAAACGAAACGGTGGGCACGGTGAGCCGCACGTTCACTACGCAGACAAGCGGAAGCTGGACTCTCAATTTCACCCTGGATTCACCGCTGGTGCAGAGCATCAACCGCACCGACAGCATCGTAAAATTGTCCGATGCGCTCAACTGCGAGTGATTGAAACCTGGCGGGTGATGCTTATCGGGGCGGTGAACTCAAGTCTGCCCAACGGCGCATCATGCGAACCAGCCGGGCGCAATCTTCATAATTGTTGTACAGAGGCACCGGGGTAACCCGGACGACGTCGGGCTCACGCCAATCGGGTACCGCTCCAGCGCTTTCCAGACAGGTAAACAGATCCCTGCCGGCATCCCGCCCGGCGAGCACCCGCAGGCAAAGCTGGCAACCGCGGCGTTCCGGCTGCAGGGGTGTAATGATCTGCAGCACGTCGGCCAAATCGGCCACTATCCGCTCCGCCAGCCAGGCTGTCATGGCCAGCGACTTCTGGCGCAGGCGATCAAAGCCCGCTTGTTCAAATACTGCAAGCGACGCCAGCAAGGGCGCCATGGACAATATGGGGGGGGTGGACAATTGCCAGGCATCGGCACCCGGGGCCGGGGAAAATTCCGCGGCCATGCGGAATCGGCTGGCCAGGTCGTTGCCGAACCAGCCATTGAAGCGCGGCAGATCGGTGCGCTTGTGGTGACGCTGATGCACGTACATGCCGGCTATGGCACCCGGTCCGGCATTGAGGTATTTGTAGGTGCACCAGGCGGCGAAATCGCAGCCGCTTTGTGTGAGCTGCACAGGCACATTGCCAATACTGTGCGCAAGGTCAAATCCCACGCTGGCCCCGCAACCGCGGGCGGCCGCGGCGATCCGGGTGAGATCGAAAACCTGCCCGGTGGCGTACTGAACACCGGGCCACAACACCAGGGCCACGCTATCCCCGTGGTGCCGCAGGTAGTCCTCTATCTGGTCTTCGCTCAGCAGCCGCTCGCCATCATGCGGCGCCAGTTCCACCAGGCACTCGGCCGGGTCCAGGCCATGCCAGCGGATCTGCGATTCCACCGCGTAGCGGTCAGACGGAAACGCCTGCTTTTCGATCAGGATGCGCTGCCGCCGGCCCTGCGGTCGGTAAAAGCTCACCAGGGCCAGGTGCAGGTTGACTGTCAACGTGTTCATGGTGACGATATCGACCGGGTCTACGCCCACCAGCACGGCCTGGCCCTGGCACAATGCGTCCTGGTATTTCACCCAGGGGCGATCACCGGTGAAATGGCCTTCAACCGCGCGCTCCCGCCAGGCGCACAACACTTCCTCCACCGCCGCAGGCACTGAATGATGTTGCAAGCCCAGTGAGTTGCCGCAGAAATACAGTTTGTTCGTGCCATCGCTGTTGCGTGGAAAATAAAACTCGCTGCGGAAAGTTCCGAGCGGATCGGCCGCATCGATTTTTTTGGCTTGAAGCAGGACTTCATCCCCGGTGGGGTGCGATGTATTTTTGCGTTCATCAATCATGTGCTGTGGTTTCCACGGTGTAGATGCCGGGCCGGCTGGGGGTTGCATCCCCCCCAATTGCCTGATTATACGGTGAGGAATTGGGGACGGTGCGAGCGCCGGAACACGGGTATGGGTACAATGCTGCGGTTTTTCATTGTTATCTGGTGCAACCAGCCTGCGGGGGGACAGTTGAGACGCAGCGACTTCCGCTTCGATCTGCCATCGGAACTCATCGCCCAGCAACCTCTGGAACGGCGTTCGGACAGCCGCCTGCTGCATCTCTCGCGTGGCAACGGACAGCTGGCAGATCTGGTTTTCCGCGATTTTCCGCGACTGCTGCAGCCGCGGGATCTGCTCGTATTCAATGATACCCGGGTGATTCCCGCACGCCTGCATGGGCACAAGGAGTCCGGGGGGAAAGTCGAGATCCTGCTGGAACGCCTGCTGGACCAGCACACCTGCATTGCCCAGTTGCGGGCCAGCAAGGCGCCCCAGCCTGGCAGCCGTGTGGTTCTGGAACATGGGGAGTTTTTGCGCGTGGAGGGCCGCGAAGGGGAGTTCTACCGGATGAGTTGCGCGCCAGAAACGCTGCTCAGTTTGTTGAGCCGTTCAGGTCATGTGCCATTGCCGCCTTATATTGAGCGCGCTGATACCGCCATGGACCTGGAGCGCTACCAGACGGTGTACGCCGCCCGGCCGGGCGCGGTGGCAGCACCCACCGCCGGCTTGCATTTTGACCAGGCCCTGCTGTGTCAACTCGACAGCCTGGGAATTCGCCGTGTAAATGTGACGCTGCACGTGGGAGCGGGTACCTTCCAGCCGGTGCGCGAAGAAAACATCGAGCACCACCGGATGCATGCCGAGTATCTGGAGGTATCGCAAGCAGCATGTGACATGGTGGTGGCAACCAGGTCCGCCGGGGGGCGGATCATCGCGGTTGGCACCACTTCCGTGCGTAGCCTGGAAACCGCCGCCGCCGGCGGATCCTTGCAGCCGTTTGCCGGTGATAGCCGCATATTCATCTACCCCGGTTATGAATTTCGCGTGGTGGACGGTATCCTCACCAATTTTCACCTGCCGGAGTCAACCCTGCTGATGTTGGTCAGCGCGTTCGCCGGCATGGAAAGCGTGCGCGCCGCTTACGCGCATGCCATCCGGGCACGCTACCGCTTTTTCAGCTACGGTGACGCCATGTTGATCACATAATCGATCAGAGGCTCCCTGATGCCATGAAATTCCAACTCACCCACACAACAGGAAATGCCCGCAGGGGGCGGCTGCAATTCGATCGCGGCACCGTGGAGACACCCGCCTTCATGCCGGTCGGCACCTACGGCACGGTGAAAGCCATGACGCCCGCGGAAGTCCGGGAAACCGGTGCGGACATCATTCTTGGCAATGCTTTCCATCTGATGTTGCGCCCCGGCGTGGAGGTCATCGAAGCGCATGGCGGTATGCACAATTTCATGGGCTGGAAGGGACCCATCCTGACGGATTCCGGGGGATTCCAGGTATGGAGTCTGGCCGAACGGCGCATGGTCAAGGAGCAAGGCGTCTCTTTTGCTTCGCCGGTGGATGGCGGGCGGGTTTTCATGGGCCCGGAAGAGTCCATGGCGGTGCAGCGCGCTTTGGATTCAGACATTGTCATGATTTTTGACGAATGCACGCCGTACCCGGTTGCCGAAGACCGGGCACGCGAATCCATGGAGTTGTCGCTGCGGTGGGCTGAACGCTCAAAGCGGGCGCACGAGGGCAATCCATCGGCGCTGTTCGGCATCGTGCAGGGCGGCACGTACGAGGTGCTGCGTTGCCGTTCCGCCGCTGGCCTGGTGGGCTTGGGATTCGATGGCTACGCCATTGGCGGCCTGTCGGTTGGCGAGCCTGAAGAAGAGCGCAACCGCGTACTCGACTTCACCCTGCCGGCGCTGCCGCCCGACCGGCCGCGGTACCTGATGGGCGTGGGCCGGCCTGAAGACATCATCGCCGGTGTGGTGCGCGGCATCGATATGTTCGATTGCGTGTTGCCGACGCGCAATGCGCGCAATGGTTATTTGTTCACCAGCCGCGGCGTGCTCAAGATCCGCAACGCGCGTTTTGAGAAGGACGCCCGGCCCATCGACCCCGACTGCGGCTGCACTACCTGCAGATTGTTCTCGCGCTCCTACCTCAGGCATCTTGACCGCTGCAATGAAATTCTCGGTGCGCGGCTGATGACCATGCACAACCTGTGGTTTTACCAGCAGTTGATGGCCGGTCTCAGATCAGCGATAGAAGCGGACCAGCTTGAGTCGTTTGTCAGTGAATTCCTGGCCAGGCTGGCTTTGGGGCCCGAATAGTGCCTGCTTCGGTAAAGCCATTGCGGATTCACCATGGCGAAATATCGGGTCAGCAAAGAAAAACCAGCGGTATCGTATGCGCACCCCGGTGTTTGATTTATAATGCCCGGCCCCTGGAGCGGAAGGAAGGGGTCTCGATTGAATTGATCCAAAAGACCTCTATATCCGTTCCATAACATCAATTGCGAGGATTTTCATGGACTTCTTCATTGCCAGCGCATACGCACAGGATACAGGCACCCAGGGCGGCCTGCTGTCTTTTCTTCCCCTCATCGTTATTTTTGTCGTGTTCTACTTCCTCCTGATCCGCCCGCAGATGAAGCGTACCAAGGAACACAAAACGCTGGTGGCGGCATTGGCCGTGGGGGATGAGGTGGTGACCAACGGTGGCCTGCTGGGCAAGGTCACGAACGTGGGTGAGTCATTCGTCACGCTGGAAGTGGCGGATAACATGAAAATCAAGCTGCAGAAGCATGCTGTTGCCGGTGTAATGCCCAAGGGCACCATAAAGTCCGCCTGATCAAGCAGCCCGTAAAAACAAAACGCCTTTCCTGAATCCATTTCGCTTTCCGAGGCCGAATAATGAATCAATATCCTGCCTGGAAGTACGCGCTCATCCTGCTCATCCTGGTGGCAGGCGCGCTGTACGCCCTGCCCAACCTGTTTGGCGAGGATCCGGCACTGCAGGTCACTTCCGCGCGCGGTTTTGCCATCCCCCTGGATCTGCACATCACCATTGACGACGCGCTGGTGGTGGAGAAGATAAAGCACAAGAGCCAGGAACAGTCCGGTAACTATCTGCTGTATCGCTTCAATTCAACTGAAGATCAGCTGCTGGCCGCCGACGTGGTCAAGAAAGCGCTGGGTGAGCAATATGTTGTCGCCCTCAATCTCGCGCCTGCAACACCTGCCTGGCTGCGCAGCGTGGGCGGCAAGCCGATGACCCTGGGCCTGGACCTGCAGGGCGGCGTGCACTTCCTCATGCAGGTAGACATGGAAACTGCCCGCGGCCAGCAACTGGATCGCTTCGTCGATGATATTCGCGCCGCTTTGCGCGAAGAGGGAATCCGCTACATTTCCGTCCGGCGGGAAGGCAGTGGTTTGCTGGTGTTGCTGCGTTCGGCCGAGGAGCGGGATCGCACGCTCAACGTGATGCGCAGCGACCAAAGCCTGCAGGGCCTGGACGCGTCCGAGGTGAGTTCTGGCGACAAATTTGGCATTTCGGCCACCGTGCAGGAACAGCAACTGATCGACTTGCAACAGACTGCGCTGAAGCAAAACATCACCACGCTGCGCAATCGCGTAAATGAAATCGGCGTGGCCGAGCCCATTATCCAGCAGCAGGGCGCGGATCGCGTGGTGGTCCAGCTGCCCGGCCTGCAGGACACGGTCGAGGCGAAAAAGATCATCGGCGCCACCGCAACCCTGGAATATCGCGCGGTGGATGAACAAAATGATGCATTCACGGCTGCCCAGACTGGCCGTGTTCCACCGGAATCACGCCTCTATACCGACAACACCGGCCAGCCCGTTCTGCTGAAGAAGCGGCTGATTGTTTCCGGCGACCAGTTGATCGGTGCTTCTTCCGGGTTTGACCAGCAATCCGGCGAACCGCAGGTGAGCGTAACCCTAGATGGCGTAGGCGCGGGCCGGATGCTCGACTTCACCCGCGACAACGTGGGTAACCGCATGGCAGTCGTCTTCATCGAACAGAAACCGGGTGGCCGCAAGACCGAAGAAGTCATCAGCGTCGCGGTGGTGCGGGAACCGTTTGGCAAGCGATTCCAGACCACCGGCTTGAACTCCATGAGCGAAGCCGCCCAGTTGGCCTTGCTGTTACGTGCCGGTGCCCTGGCTGCCCCGATGGAGATTGTGGAAGAGCGCACCGTAGGTCCCAGCCTGGGCGCGGACAACGTGGAACAGGGCTTCAGATCCGTGCTCATCGGCTTCGTGGTGGTATTGATCATCATGGCTGTTTACTACCGGGTGTTTGGCTTCGTGGCCAACCTGGCGCTGGTGGTCAATATCGTGTTGTTGCTGGCCTTGCTGTCCATGCTGGGCGCAACGCTGACCATGCCGGGTATTGCCGGTATCGTGCTGACGGTGGGTATGGCTGTCGATGCGAATGTGTTGATTTTCGAGCGTATCCGGGAAGAGTTGCGCAACGGCAACACACCGCAAGCCAGTATCCGCGCTGGCTACGACAAAGCTCTGTCCACCATTGCTGACGCCAACATCACCACCCTGATTGCGGCCTTTGTCCTGTTCCTGTTCGGGACCGGGCCGATCAAGGGCTTTGCCGTCACCCTGTCCCTGGGCATAGTTACTTCCATGTTCACGGCCATCATGGGTACGCGAGCCGTGATTAACCTGGTATATGGCGGCAAGCACCGCGTCGCCAAGTTGTCCATCTGAGGCCTGTGATGAAATTTCTTAAACGCAAAACCAATATTGATTTCATGGCCGTCGGCAATGTCGGAACGGCCTTTTCGGCCATCCTGATTATTGCCAGCATCGTTTTGCTGGCAACCCGCGGCCTGAATTTTGGCCTGGACTTTACCGGCGGCACCCTGATCGAGGTAAATTATCCCGAGCCACCGTCCATCGCGGATGTGCGCCGCAACCTGTCGTCCGCCGGGTTTGATGATTCCGTGGTACAGACCTTTGGCACGGCTTCGGATATCGTGGTGCGAATTCCTCCGCGCGAAGGAGAAGACAGCAATGCCGACATCTCAACCGAGGTGCTGCAGTCCCTGCAACAGGACGTTGCAGGGGAGATCACCATGCGCCGGGTTGAGTTTGTCGGCCCACAGGTTGGTGACGACCTGACGGAGCAGGGAATCCTGGCGGTGATTTATGCCCTCATCGGCATATTTTTCTATGTCATGTTCCGTTTTCAATGGCGATTTTCGGTCGGCGCGGTGGTGGCAACCTTGCACGACGTCATCCTCAGCATGGGTTTACTGTCATTGTTCCAGATCGAATTCGACCTTACGGTGGTGGCCGGCCTGCTGGCGGTCATCGGTTACTCGCTCAATGACACCATCGTGATTTTCGACCGTATCCGCGAGAATTTTCCACGCATGCTCAAAGCGCTGCCCCGGGATGTAATTAATGCATCCATCAACCAGACGCTGGCCCGCTCCTTGATGACCTCGGGCACGACATTGGTGACCATGATTGCCTTGTTCATTTTTGGCGGGCAGATAATCAATGCCTTCGCTTTTACACTGATCGTGGGCATCGTGATCGGTACGTATTCATCGATTTACGTTGCCGGTGTATCGCTGCTGTACCTTGGGGTGAGCAAATACGATCTGATGCAGGTGGAAAAAGAAGGGGCTGGCGCAGTTCCACACAACCAGCCCTGATGCTGGCGCACTGCCACATTGATTGAAGCGATCGCGCGAATTCATCCATTGTCCATTGTCCGGTTGAATTTTGTTCCCCGATTTCGCCACGCTGTTTGACCGTCCCGTTGTTATACTGGCAGCTCCCCGCTCCGGCAGTACCTTGCTGTTCGAAACCCTGGCTGAAGCCAAAGACGCGTGGACGATTGGCGGTGAAAGCCACCAGATCATAGAGGGCCTGCCAGCCTTGAATCCGAACTCCGGGCAGATCGATTCCAACCGGCTGACCGCAGTGCATGCCAGCGATCAGGTAGCAAGTCTGATCCGCAGCCGTTTCGCCCGTTACCTGAAAGACCGGACGGGCCGCGACTTTTTCCATCACCGTGAAATCAGGCGATTGCGTTTTCTTGAAAAGACACCAAAAAATGCTTTGCGCATTCCATTCATTGAACAAGTGTTTCCAAACGCGCTGTACATTTTTTTGTTGCGCGATGTGCGGCCCAACCTGAGTAGCATGATGGAAGCCTGGCGGTCACGCCGTTGGGTGACCTATCCCAGATTGCTTGATTGGCAGGGGCCTCCGTGGTCACTCCTGCTACCCCCCGGCTGGCAGCGTTTGAATGGCCGCTCGCTGGAGGAAATTTGTGCATTTCAGTGGGAGAGCGCCAACTGCACGGTGCTCGACGACCTGCAGCAAATTCCACGGCAACGATGGACCACGGTGAACTACCAGTCTCTTGTAGACGAACCGGAAAAAACCATCGTCAGGCTGTGTCAGTTCGCCGGCTTTGAAATGGACGAGCGTTTACGGCAGCGTCTGCAAA
>DATDPS010000096.1:0-4937 GCA_035292625.1 Lysobacterales bacterium
CCCGGCAGCGTGAGCGGGCCGCCTGCTTCCGCGCCTTTCTCAACAACAACTGGGTGGGCCTGGCAATTTTCCTTGGGCTGGCCGGGCATTTCATGCTCTCAACCCCGTAGGGGGAGGTACACGCGCAGCCACCCAGACGGAGACATGGGCAGCGCCTGCTTTCCTGGCCGCGCGCGCACAGGCTTCCAACGTCGTGCCGGTAGTCAGCACATCGTCCACCAGGGCAATCCGGGCGCCGGCCAGGTCGCCGCAGCTGAAAGCCCCGCGCAGGTTCTTCCTGCGCGCTGCCCGGTCGAGCCCGGATTGCGCCACGGTGCGCCTGGTGCGCACCAGGCAATCCACCCGGACAGGAATTTTGACGGCGGCGCCAACGGCACGCGCCAGCAGCTCGGCCTGGTTGAAGCCCCGCTGGAAGCGGCGGGTAAAATGCAGTGGCACGGGTATCAGCAGCTCGGGCCTTGCCTGCGCTGATTGCTTAACGGCGCAAGTCAATTCATCCGCCAGCAATTGACCGCAGGCGAAATTACGCTGGAACTTGAACCGTTGGACCAGCTGGTCCGCCGGATAATCGTATACCAGCGCGGCCAGGGCGATGTCCCATGCCGGCGGATGGCGCAGGCAGGCGCCGCACAGCATCAGCTCGGAGTGCCCGAGCGGTGCGGCACATTGCCGGCAGGCCTGCTCTATCCTCGGCAGGTCGTGCAGGCACGGCTGGCACAGCCTGCCCGGTCCGCTGCGCAGACCACACAGTATGCAATGCGATGGCAGCAACATCTCCAGGAGAACCGCAAAATACCCCTGCAGGGTCATCAGCCCGCCCCTTGAACACGGTCTCCTTAAATTACCGCTTTCGATGCTTGAGTCTGCAGGAAAACACCGCGAAGTCGTGCAGGAAATCGGCTGCATGCCGGGCGTCGCGCCCGTGCATAATGGAGCAGAGGTTGCTTAATGGTGACACCCAAAACAGGCCGGCTGTCGAACATGCCTTCAAACATGCCAGGACCAGACGCGGTGCAATTGGCGTTTGACCGCGTCGCAAAAGATTATGACCGCTACGCGGCCCTGGAGCGCGAGGTGGGTTCGCGCTTGCTCGAGCGCCTGACCTTCCAGAAGCGCCCGCCAGCGCGCATCCTGGACCTGGGCTGTGGAACGGGTGATTGCTCGGCCGCGCTGAAACGCCTGTACCGGAAAGCCGATGTGATCGGGCTCGATGCGTCCCGCGGAATGCTTGGGCAGCTGCGTCGGAAATCGGGCTTTCCGCGGCCTTTGCGGGCGGTGTGCGCTGACTATTCCAGGTTGCCATTCGCCGCGCGTACGGCAGACCTGCTGTTTTCCAACCTGGCGCTGCAGTGGTGCCGGAATTTTCACGACCTGGCAGCGGAATTCAGGCTCGTGCTGAAACCCGACGGCATGTTCGTGTTCAGCACCCTGGGCCCGGATTCATTCAAGGAACTCAGGGCTGCTGCAGGGCCGGATGGGATACGAGGTTTCACCGACCAGCACGACATCGGCGATGCATTGCAGGCGGCCGGATTCCAGCAAGCGGTGATGGACAGTGAGCGCATCACCCTGGAGTTTCAACACTTCGATGCATTGCTGCGGGAAGTGGAAAACAGCGGCGCGAGCACGCATTTCGCTGACTGGTCCGGTTTTATCCAAACATGCAGGCCGATGCATGATTCCAGCCGGAACCCGGAACGCGCCCGTGCCTATCCACTGACTTACGAAATTGCCTACGGACTGGCTTTTGGCCCGGAGGAAGGTCAACCGGTGAAAACCCGCGAGGGCGACGTCGCGTCATTTTCCGTCGATTCCCTGCGGGCATCGCGTCAGCGCTTCTGAGGCCTTGATACGGCGCAAACCCGGTAGCCGGAACCGATGCAATTAGCCCTTTGCGAAATCACTTTGGCTGGGCTATGATGTCACTTGGGCAATGTAGCAGGGCTATTGTTTCTATATCGATTTGATCAGACCGGGAGTGTCGTTCCCCCTTACGGCATCCCCGATCCGAGACCGGGTGTTCCCCTTGCATCAGGTCTCACAGGAGGGCCGGTTTACCCCTTACCGGCCCTTCTTCTTTTCCGGCTTCAAAATCACCTTCGCCCTCACTCCGCGGTGCCCTCAGCCGTGCTTGCTTCGAGTTGCCTGCGCACGCCGTTTTTCAGCAAACCGCGCAAGTCCATCAGGCGGCGGTGGAAGAAGTGGCCCGCATTGGGCATGACGATCAGTTCCGGCCCGGGTTTCGTGCTTTCTGCCCAGGACTGCACGGCATCGACGGACACCACGTCGTCTTCATCCCCCTGGACCACCAGCCAGGGACACTCCGGGCGCGGCAATCTGCTGAAACCATAAAGGTCCACCGGTGGCGCGATCGAAATGAGCTGGCCCAGGCTGAGCTGGCTGGCCGCACGCAGGGTAATGAAGGCTCCGAATGAAAAGCCCGCCAGCCAGAGCTGGTCGTGAGGACGGGTGTGGCGCACCCATTCAATCACGGCGAAAAGATCATCGGTCTCGCCGTAACCATCATCGAATTTCCCGTCGCTGGAACCCGCTCCACGGAAGTTGAAGCGCACGGTGCGCAGCCCCAGTTCACGCATGGATCTTTCGATGATGGTGACCACCTTGTTGCGCATTGTGCCGCCGTGTTGCGGATGCGGGTGGCAGATGACAACGGTGATCGCGCGTTCCTCGGCAGGCTTCGGCACGTCGACCGCGCACTCCAGCCGCCCGGCGGGCCCGCGTAAAAAGAACTCACTTCGCTCGGCGGGGAATGATGCGGGTGACTCGACAGGTGCGGCTTCGGTCATGTGGTGGGCAGCGTGTGCAGCAGAGCGGGAATGATACTCCACTCATACCGCTTCCGGCCATCCATCGGCAACTGCTCCTGCGTTGCTCTACCTCCTGCGTCCCTGCAGTCGTGGCCTTCGCGGCACCGGTGCAGCGGAATCGACGCAATGCGCTCGTATCTGTTAAGGTGCGCCGCATGAATTTCCTCGCCCACCTGTTGCTGGCCGGTGATGACGACGGCCTGCGCCTCGGCGCCATGCTGGGGGATTTCATCCGCGGCAATCCGCAAAACTCGAATCTGCCCGCCATGGCCCGCCAGGGCATCCTGTTGCACCGTTACATCGACCAGCACATCGACTCTCTCCCTGACTGGACCCGGCTGCGCGAGCAATTCCCTGCCACGTTTCGGCGTTACAGCGGCATCATCATCGACCTCGCCTTCGACCACGAACTGGCCCTGCGCTGGCGCGAGTTTTCCTCTGTCCCCCTGACCCGGTTCGACCACGATATTCGTCAACTGCTGGCCAGGCACAAGACCGTGGTGCCTGATGAGCTGTGGCGCTTCATGCGCTATGCCGATGAACGCGGCCTGTTTGCGAGTTATTGCAGCGCTGAGGAAATCCTGTTCAGCCTGGAAGGAATTGGGCAGCGATTATCCAGGCCCAACCCACTGCACCGGGTGGCGGAAATCTGGCACGAAATGAAACCTGAATTCAGTCGCGGATTCAGCCTGGTTTTCCCGCAGGTCCAGGCGGCTGTTGATGCATGGTTGCTGGAACCCCGCACAGTTGCCTGGGGCGGGTGAGCCTGGTCGAGTCAAGCGGGCCGGGTGAAATGGGCCGGGAAAGGATTAATGCGCCATGAATTCGACTGCTGCGCGGATGTCAGCATCGCTGAGATCCGGGCGGCCACCCTTGGGAGGCATCACGTTCAAACCGTTTATGGCGCTGCTGACCAGGCCATCCAGCCCTTTTGCCGCCAGGCGTTCCTGCATCACCGCTGATCCGGGTATGGGTGCGCCGGCCACGCCGGCAGCGTGGCAGGCCATGCACACGGTCTGGTAGATCTGTTCGCCACCGGCCGCTGCGGAGGGGCTCGCCGCCGCTGCGGTTTGCAGTGCTGCTGTTTCTGTTTGTGCCGGTGCTGTTGTTGTCTGTGCTGCTGCTGTTTGCGCTGCCGCTGCTGTTGCGGCGACGGCAGCCTGGCCTTCTTCCCCGACGTGAACTCCGGCCACGGGCGCAATCCGCTCCTCGGCCAGCCGCACCTGGCTGGGATTTGCGTCCGGGTCAGGCGTGCTGCGCAGGCTGAAAGCCAGCGCCAGGATGATCGCGGTTAAGGCTATCAGCCCGAGAATGATGCCGCTGAATTTGCGGATGAAAGCGCGATCATCGGATTGATTCATTGCCGAACCCCTGGGCTGATAGTGCTGGGTTGAAACCGATACCCGCCGGGCGGGAAACCTGCGGCATAGTATAGCGATTGACCCCAAGGGCCGAAAGCACCGGCGCGTTTACTTTAGCGGGCCGATGCCGCTAAACTACGCGCCCTAAGCCAATTGCGCCCGTAGCTCAGCTGGATAGAGTACTGCCCTCCGAAGGCAGGGGTCGTGAGTTCGAATCTCGCCGGGCGCGCCATATTTATCCAGCTCTGTCGCCGGGGCCGCTCCCGCACATCCATGTGCTTCGCGGCACCTGTGCATCCTGCACACTGCGCGCCACAAAGATGGGGTCAGAGTAAAGTGCCAGAGTAAACCCGGGCTATTCCGCTCATCAATGGCACGCTTACTCTGGCACTTTACTCTGACCCCAGTCCTGCTTAGTCTTTCTTCTCCGCTTCCTGCAGCAATTTGTCCAGCGTCTGCTGGAAATTCGCCAGCGGCTGGGCGCCGCGGATAAATTCGGTCACGTGTACCTTGCCGGCATCGCTTTTATCGCTCAGGCCGGCGACGAAACTGGGTGTTCCGCTGATGCCGAGTTTACGGCCTTCGTCCTGGCCGGCTTTGATCTCCGCCGCGAAACGGTTTTCATCCAGGCAACTGTCGAAGGCCGGGGCATTGAGGCCGAGCGTCACCGCGTGGGCCTTGAGATCCTCGGGCTGCAGTTTTTGCTGGTTGGCGAACAGCAGATCGTGCATGGCCCAGTACTGCCCTT
>DATDPS010000097.1:0-5244 GCA_035292625.1 Lysobacterales bacterium
CGCCACCACCCGAGCCGCGGGCGGCTGAAACGGCAGCAGGCCGGCGCGGCCGGCCGGGCCGGCGCCGCACCTGAGTGCCGATTGTCACCGCGGGTTTGCCGCTATTCTTTCGGCTCCAATTCCCGCGACAGGGCGCGGGCGAACTCCTCCAGTTGCCCGGCGCTGCCACCCATCATGCGTAGCACGAACAGGGTTTCCGACTGCAGCAGCCACATTTCCGAATGATCCGGCTGGCGCGTCTGGTAAAGGAAGGCTTTATCGCCAAGGTCTTCCATTTTCCAGGGGGCGGCCCCCAGGCTGACCTCGACCTCGGATTGGCTGATGTCGAAATACCCCTCCAGTGGGGGTGCATGCGGCGCTGAGGCGCGGGTCGACATCATGGCGTAGAGGGTGCCCTTGCCGCCGGTCGCCAGAACCTTGAAGGACCAGGTGCATTCGCCGGCGATTCCGGTCCCGGAAGTGCTGCCCGGCACCGTGCTCTCGAGCGGGCCTAGGATATGCTCAGCCTCCACGGCGGTGATCAGCTGGCACACGTCGATGCCGGCGACCTCGTCGAAGCGGGATTTCTTTGGCATGTCGCAGGCGCTGGCCAGGACCAGCAGTAACGGTGCCAGTGCGAGTGAGCGGAGGTGGCTGTTTTTTGTCATTGGGTTCCCTGCCGTTTGAGTGGGGTTAGAGCAAAACTGGGGTCAGAGTACCTTTTCGCTACAAGAAACCAAAAGATGGTACTCGCTTTCTCCGAAAAGGTACTCTGACCCCGATCACTCGTGTCACTTGGCTCGCTCCGCACGATCTGCGGTCTTTGCGGCAGAAACGCGCTCCGCGCATAATGGACCAGAGGCTCCCAGAAAGTAATCCGTGAGACAACGCGTATTCTTTTTTGATTTGCTGCGCTGCATGGCGGCTGCGGCAGTCATCGCCATTCATGTGCTTGCCCCCTATCGTAATGAATTGGGCGAGATCCCTTTCCACCAGTGGCTTACAGCGGTCGGCGTTAACGGGCTGAGTCGCTGGGCAGTGCCGGTATTCATCATGATCACGGGTGCCCTGATGCTCAGCGATGCCCGCGCGTTCGACGCAAAGTATTATCTGCAAAGGCGCCTGGGAAAAGTGCTGGTGCCGTTCCTGGTTTGGTCGCTTTTTTATGCCTGGCTTTCCGGCTGGACCGCTGCGGGCTTCGATGCCGGGGTGAGCAGGCAGGTGCTGGAAAACAGCTGGCATCTCCCAGCCTATTACCACCTGGGATTCTTTTACTATTTCATCCCGCTGTACCTCGTGATCCCGCTGCTTTATCTGCTCGTGCGAAAAGCCGAGCAGGCCGTCCTGTATTCAGTGCTGCTGATATGGCTGTTGAGCACGGCATTGTTCCTGTTTTATGTCGATGGTCCCTTGAGCAACCAGTATTGGCTGTACAGCGGCTACCTGCTGTTGGGCTATGTTCTGTACCAGTTCGTGCCGCTAAACAGCCGTGTACTGACCGGTTTCGTCGTGGTGGGAGCGCTGGCCCTGGCGGTGACCGTGGGCGCGGTGGTGAACGACAGCCTGGCTGCGGATGAGTACACGGTGGGACGCTGGTTTTCCTACAAGACCCTGAACACCGCGCTTGCTGCCAGCATGATTTTCATGTTGGGCCGTTACTTTGGCGGTAACTTGAGTGTGGGGGTCGCCAGGGTGGCCGGGTTCATCAGTCGCCACAGCCTGGGCATCTATCTCTTGCACCCGGTTTTCCTGTGGCCAATGAAAGAGTTTGCCTGGCATCAGGGCCATCCCGTTTGGGTGGTCCCTGTGTGGGTTCTGATCAGCGGCTCTGGAGCCCTGGCGGCCAGTTGGCTGCTGTCCCGCTCCGGCAAGACCCGCTGGCTGGTGCCCTGATCGACCTGCTGGGCTTTGGCACGGCTGCTCGCCCGCATCTACGAGGTTGACCCGCTGCGCTGCCGGCGCTGCCTGCAGGCGGGACCCTTGACCGCGTGAACCCGCGGCGTACACTTCCCACAAAGTGGCTTTGGAATTCCTATCCTTTGCTTCTGACGCGTGGTGAGTCCTTTTCGGGTCATCTGCCGGTACCGTCTGCCTGGGTGATATAAATACATACAGTAATGCATGTTTGATCAACTGTCCGCGGCTACTGAAGTCTGTTCGGCCCGGGGGTAAACTGAGCAACAGGGAAAGCGATGAACCAGAAATCGATAAAGAGCTTTTTCACCCAACTCCGGAAACGCAAGGTCATCCGCGTCGCGATCGCCTACGTGATCGGCGGCCTCAATCGCGAGTGGCTGCTGCACGACTCCCACCTCGACAACGCGCCGTATCACCCGCGTTTTGCCAAGCTGCTGGCGAGCTTTCCCGGGTGACCACGAACCGCAGGTTCCACCGCCAGGGCCCTATGGCCCACACCCAAGGCTACCTGTTTCACCTGGCGATACCCTGCCGCAACCTCGACGAGGCCAGCTCGTTTTACGTGGGCCTGTTGGGCGCGAGGGAGGCTCGCCGTTACCCTGATCGCGTCACGCTGGACTTTTTCGGCATGCAGCTGGTTTGTCACCTGGACCCGGAGGCAGTCGTGGCCGAGCCCACGATCTATCCCAGGCATTTCGGCCTGACCTTCGGCCAGCGAAGCGATTTCGAGCGCTTGCTGGAGGGGCTCAGGCTCGCGGGCGCGCCGTTCTTCAGAGAGCCGTTCCGGCGTTTCGAGGGCATGCACGAAGAGCACACGACGTTTTTCCTGTGTGACCCGTCGAACAACCTCATCGAGTTCAAGCACTACGAAAACGCGCGAATGATTTACTGAGCGATGATCCATGCAGCCATGCATGCGGAATGATTCCTTCGAAGCGGTGCTGCAATCGGGGGCCGGCAGGCACCCCGGAAAACTGTTCTGCTCATTTGACGCGGTCAATGGCCGGGTCAGCTACGGAGAATTGAACCAGCGGGTCGAGCGCTGCGCGGCGGCGCTGGGTAAAGCGGGCCTCGGTGCAGGTGCGCGGGTCGCGATCGGGCTGCCGCCGTCCCCGGAATTCCTGGTTCACCTGCTGGCCGTCATGCAGGCCGGCGGACTGGCCGTGCCGCTCGGCGCTGAGCAACATCCGGAGATGCTGGCCTTGATGCTGAGCGTCCTCGACCCGCATCTGGTTGTGAAGCCGGCCGGGCCTGCGTTGACACCCGTGTCGTGTGGCCCGGAGCCGCACTGCGCCTGGCATTGGCACCGGACCGCAGGAGATGCCGCTGAAACCGTATCGGCCCGGCTGGGAATTTTCACGTCCGGCTCGACCAGCGTTCCGCGTTGTGTGTTGTTGTCAGAGTCCAACTTGCTGGCCGGCGCCACGTTCGTGGCGGAGGCGCATGATCTCGCTGCCGAGGATACCGTGCTCTGTTTGATGCCTCTGAGCCATATCAACGGCATAGTGACGACGGTACTGGCGCCTTTGCTGACCGGCGGCAGTGTCCACTACCTGCAGGGGAGTGCGACCCCGCGAGGCTTTCAGCAAGCCCTCGAGCAAACGGCGGCCACATGGTTCAGCGCGGCGCCGGTGCACTATCGCCTGCTTTCCTACGCGCCCGTCAAATCCCAAGGGTTTCCGCACTGCCGCTTCGGCCGATCAGCCAGTGCGGCGTTGCCGATCGACGTGCAACAGAAATTCGAGGCACTGTACGGGATTCCCGTGGTCCAGACCATGGGACTCAGCGAGTGCACCGGTCAGGTTTTTGCCAATCCGATGCCTCCGGCTGAGCGGAAGTTCGGTTCGGTGGGGCGCGCGGTCGGCAATATCGCCGAGATCGTTGACGCGAACGACCAGGTATTGCCCAGTGGCGCGGTAGGGGAGATCAGGGTCAAGGGCCCGAACGTGATGCTCGGTTACCTCGGTGCGCAGGCTGAGACAGCCGAAGCCTTGCGTGGCGATTGGCTGTATACCGGGGATCTGGGCTTTCGCGACTACAACGGATTTTTCCACGTCACGGGCCGCAAGAAACTGATCGCGAACGTCGGCGGCCACAAAGTGTCGCTGGCCGCCGTCGAGGCCGCAGCAGCAACGCTCGATTGTGTAGCGGAGGCGATTGCGGTCGCGCGGCCGGACCGGGGGCTGGGAGAAATCGTCGACCTCTATTACACCAGTGGCGCAAAACCGCGGGCGGGCGACCCGGCGGTCGAGAGAAAGCGCATTCGGCAGGTGGTATCCGCGGTGCTCCCGCATCATCTTGCGCTGCGGGATATCAGGCGATTGGAGGAGCTGCCGCGCAGTGCGTCGGGCAAGGTGCTGAGGCACCGCCTGGCGGACTGCGAAGACGGGGACTGAGACGCGGGAGGCTGATCGGACAGGGGCTATCAGCCGCCGCCCCCCGCCGCCGCCACCGGAAGAGCCGCCGCCACCGGAACCCGAAGACGAGCCGAGTGGCGCTGAAGCAGCCGCCACGTCAGCATCCAAGCCGCCAGAAGTGCGGGCCGGAGGGCAGGCGCTGCCTGCATTTGGAACCCTTGACCGCGTGAACCCGCGGCGTCCACTTCCCATAAAGTGGCTTTGCAATTCCTATCCTTTAACCATTTGTGCCCGGTTCTGCCAAACCGTCTTTGCGGTCAGCCACTACACAAGCTATGCCTGAATAAGCACAGTCAACTGTGTGCGTTTCAGCAATTTCTTGAAATCGGAATCGAATGTGACAAGGTGTTCGCCGAGCTGAATTACCGCTGCCGCAAGCCACGCGTCGGGAATAGCGTTAGCGCTTAGCTTCTTTTCTATGCAGAGTTGGCGCATTATTGGCCACTCCGCGCCGAGGTAAGGCATTTCAACACCCGGCACCGCAAACAGCGCATCCAGAAATTTCACGGCATCTTCCACGGGCGTAGGATGGACGAATATCTTCGCACTGCTGACCAGTCGCAAGAAACTGGCAACAACCATGGGCATCAGTCTCAGGGTTGCGCCATCCGCACAAGCTGCGGCGGCTGCATCCAGCCAGGCATAGGCTGTTTGGTGGTGGGGGTGATCGCTACGCGATGCCGCAATCAATACATTGACATCAGGCGTCATTGTCAGCGGCATCCAGCATCGCTTTGTTGCTGCATGGATTCAGGCCGACAATCATCCCGCCGCGCCCCTTGAAGACAGGAATCTTGCGTTTGCTTGGCTTGGATGCGGGTTGGGAAGAGCGAAGGCGGAGTTGCAATCCTTCCTCGATCAATCGCGTCAGGCTGGTACGTTGCTGTGCGGCCAGTGCTTTGGCATTTGCGAGCAGGGAATCGTTTATGTC
>DATDPS010000098.1:0-7036 GCA_035292625.1 Lysobacterales bacterium
GTCTGCCAGGGTGCCGGCCAGTGCTGCAAATCCAGGCAGGAATACGTCACGGTACAGGTCACGTAACATCAGCGCATAGGCCAGGTTATTGATGTCTTCGGAAGTGCAGGCAAAATGCAGGAATTCAGCATGAGCCCCCAATTCCGGCAAACCGGCAAAGCGCTCTTTCAAGTGGTATTCGACTGCCTTTACATCGTGGTTGATGAGCTTTTCAATGGCCTTGACGCTGGCGGAGTGTTCCGGTGCGAAGCCGCTGATGATGCCGCCGATAAATTCCCGCGCTTGCTGGCTCAATTCCGGCAACTCGGCAATGCCAGGCTCGGCGCACAGAGCCTCAAACCAGCACAGTTCCACGATGACGCGGCGGTGGATCAGGCCATGTTCACTGCAAAAAGGCCGCAGGTCGGCCGTCTTGCTGGCATAGCGGCCGTCTACCGGTGAAATCGCGGTGATTTCTGTCAGTTCCATCACGTGATCACTTCCCCCTCGGGAGATTGAAAATCCGGAATCCATATTCTACCTGCGCCACTCCAATTACGCCCCAATGTTATGAACATTACGTTCTGAACGGCACGTTCCGAATATCGGGAGCCGTGCCGCGGCCGTGTGAACCAGCAGGCCAAATCCACCGTTCCGCTTACGCTGGACAGCGGCCGTCCGTACAATAGCCGCATGAACCCGCGACCACGGAGCAGGACATGACAGCAGACTACCGGATTGAAAGCGACAGCATGGGTGAGCTCAAGGTGCCAGCAAGCGCCTTGTGGGGCGCCCAGACCCAGCGGGCAGTGCAGAACTTTCCCATCAGCGGCCTTACTTTGCCGGCTGGCTTCATCCGCGCGCTGGGCCTGATCAAGGCGGCGGCGGCCCGCGTTAACCGCGACCTTGGCCTGCTGGATGCGGCGCGCGCGGCAGCCATCGAGGCAGCCGCAAATCAAGTTGCGGCAGGGCAGGTCAACGAGCAGTTTCCCATCGACGTTTTCCAGACTGGATCGGCCACCAGTTCGAACATGAATGCCAATGAAGTCATCGCCCACCTGGCCAACCAGGGCTCCCCGCTGGGAATTCATCCAAATGACCACGTCAACATGGGGCAGAGTTCCAATGACGTGATTCCGACGGCCATACAGGTCAGCGCCTGCCTGGCAAGCAGCGAGCACTTGCTGCCTGCGCTCAGGCACCTGGCCGAGACCCTGGATATCAAGGCCGAGGAACTGGAAGGCATTGCCAAGACGGGGCGCACCCACCTGATGGACGCCATGCCGGTGACTTTTTCCCAGGAGTTGGGCTGTTGGGCCGCGCAAATCCGCTCCAACATCAAGCGCATCGAGAGCGCGCTCAAACGGCTGCGCAAATTGCCGCAAGGCGGGACGGCGGTTGGTACCGGGATCAACGCGCATGAAGAATTCGGACCGCGCGTGGCCGCCGCGTTGGCGGAGGAAACCGGAGTGAAGTTCGAAGCCTCGGACAACTACTTCGAAGGCATCAGCTCCCAGGATGCGGCAGTGGAATTGTCCGGTCAGTTGAAAACCCTGGCTTGCTCTCTGATGAAAATCGCCAACGACCTGCGCCTGATGAACTCCGGCCCGCTGGCCGGTTTTGGTGAGATCGAGCTGCCGGCCTTGCAGCCGGGTTCCTCCATCATGCCGGGCAAAGTCAACCCGGTCATACCTGAAGCGGTGTGCATGGTGTGCGCGCAGGTGATTGGCAACGACACCACCATAACCATCGCCGGACAATCCGGTCTGTTCCAGTTGAACGTGATGTTGCCGCTGGTCGCCCTGAACCTGCTGCAAAGCGTGGAGATCCTCGCCCGGGTCAGCCGTTTGCTGGCCGATTCGGCCATCAGTGGGTTCAAGGTGCGGCAAGACAATATCAAGCAGGCGCTGGAGCGTAATCCCATCCTGGTTACGGCTTTGAACCCGGTGATCGGTTACGAACTGGGCGCGGCCACCGCCAAACAGGCCTACAAGCAAGGCCGGCCAATCAAGGAAGTGGCGCTGGAGACCACCAATCTATCAGCGGCAGAGCTTGACCGCCTGCTGGATCCGCTCGAAATCACCAAGGGGGGTATCAAGGGCTGAGGAGGACTTTTCCATAAGCCCGTCATTCCATACCGCCGCCACCTTTACTCCCGTCATTCCAGACCGCCGCAGGCGTGTCTGGAATCCAGTACTGCGGTTTGGATGCACTCCTGGATTCCAGAACTTTGCTGCGCAAATTCTGGAATGACGGAAGGAAGAGGAGGTGCGCAAACTCTGGAATGACAATGGGGGAGCAGCCGCGGGTGCGTCGGGCATCAGTTATCGGTGGCTCTTTTCCTCAACCAGATGGCAGCGGCGATGAAGGCGGCAGCAACAGCCAGGCCGGACAGCATCTGCACCGAAAAGAGGCGGGCAAGCATATTGCCGATGCTGATGGCATGGTCGAAGGTATCCGTGGTGGAGGCCCCCAGGGCAAGTGTTGGTTTTCCGTTGCTCACCTGGACCGTCAGTATTGCCGGGCTGTTGGCAACCCATTCGCCGATGAGGCCGAACAGGCTGCTGTCCAGGGTGAAGGTGCGCAGAAAGTCAATCCAGATTTGCAGCACGGCAAACACGACCGGCGGCAGCACTGCGAACAGTAGCGGGATTCGCGGCGCAAAAGACGACACGAAGAGCAGCCAGCCATACAGCGGCAGGAACCAGATGGAAGATGCAAGGTAGCTGAGCAGGACCAGGGTCCAGGCTGGTAATGGGTTGGTGATGCCCACAAACAGTGTCCAGGGGTTTTCACCCACCACCATCACCATCACCGCGGCAATCAGCATCATGATGATCTGGGTGATGACGAATACCAGCCAGAACATGACGGGCGCCACCAGCATGGCTGCGAGCAGTTTCGAGGCGACGGTTTGGGTGTCGGAAGCTGGCATTGACTTCCAGAACAGGATGCTGCGGTCCTTGCGGTCGTCATACAGCGATCCCAGCAGGTAGAAAAACACTACGAATGACAGCACGGCCGTGAAAAACACGGAGCTGCCAATCAGTATCTGTTCCAGGTGGCCGCTGCGAAACTCCGCAGTCTGCTGTGCCAAGATTCGAATGGCTTCCCTGAAGGTATAAAGTTCGTTGTCGATATGGGCCGTGGTAAAAATCGACATGAACAACAGCGCGATGTAGATACAGCCAATGACCAGGGGCGTGGTGCGGAAAGCTCCCTTGTTTTCCCAGTACTCCCTGCGCAGTAATGCCACCATCCGGTTCATGCCCCACCTCCGCTCATGGTCGCCACGAACAGATCCGCCACGCTGGGCGTATGCAGTTCTCCGAGCCCGGCAAGTTCGCTGCGGTTGGCGCCCTTGAACAGGAAAATGTGGCGGCCGAACAATTCCCTCTCGTGCATCGGGGCCAGCGCGCGTGCGGCACTTGCATTGGCAGGCGCAACCATCAGTTCACAGTAGTCGGCCTCCACTTCATCCATCGGGCAGCTGAGCGCAATTTTACCTTCATTGATGAATACCAGATCGGTGAGGATGTGTTCCACCTCTTCAACCTGGTGGGTGGTGATGAGGATGGTGCGTTCTTCGTCAAAATAATCATTGAGCAGGTTGGAGTAGAACTGCTTGCGATACAGGATATCCAGGCCCAGGGTGGGTTCATCCAGCACCAGCAGTTTCACGTCAATGGCCATGACTATGGCCAGGTGCAATTGTGTCACCATGCCTTTGGACAGCTGTTTGACTTTCTGTTGCTGGCTGATTTTGGTCTTGGCCAGGTACTGCATGCAGATGTCCCTGGAAAAGCGCGGATGCAGGCGGGCGGTCAGTTCAATCAACTGCCAAACCCTGATCCAGCGCGGCAACACGGCGACATCGGCGATGAAACATACGTCTTCCATCAGGGCTGCGCGCTGGCGGGCGGGGTTGAGGCCCAGCACCTCGAGTTGACCCTCGAATGTTGTCAGCCCAAGAACGGCTTTCATGACGGTGGTTTTGCCGGCGCCATTCGGGCCGATCAACCCAACGATACGACCGGCCGGAATGTCCAGATCAATGTGGTCGACGGCAAGTGCGCGTCCAAACCTCTTGGTCAGCCCGCGAGCGGAGATTATCGGGTTCATTCGGGTTGTCTCCCGCGCTTGTGTTTGGTTTTTAACAGATCGTTCACATCAAGTCCCAGCTGTTCAATGCGGTTCAGGGTGGCGGGCCATTCCGTGCGCAGGAAACGCTCCCGTTCCGAGGCAATCAACTGTGCCCGGGCACCGTCCCGCACGAACATGCCCAGGCCGCGGCGTTTCTCCACCAGACCATCATCGACCAGAGCCTGGTATGACTTGGATACCGTTATGGGGTTGAGCTGAAAATTGGAAGCCACCGTTCGCACCGATGGCAGGGCATCGCCTTCGGCCAGGGTGCCGTCCAGGATCATGGCCACCGTGCGTTCCTTCAGTTGCCAGTAAATCGGTTCTATGTCGTTCCAGCGTGTCGTCATGGCTGGCTCAATTCAGCCTGAAAATCATCAGGCTGATGGATTGGCCGCGGCGTCCGGGAGAACCCAGAGTTAATGATGAGTCTTCATCCTCTGCTGCCGTGGACTCAAACCGCGCTGTCGCTGGCACACCCACTACTGGCCTTGCTACGGTTCCACCGCCATGGATGAACTCGTTGATGCCAAACGATACGATGAGCACCGCCACAGCAGCGCTGATGGCGGCCAGCTTGCTTGAAACCCTGGCCAGTTTTTTGCTCTTGAGGCACAACATGGGAATAGTCTGAATGTCCAAATGATTTAGTGATGTAGTTAAGTATAACACTGATCATTCGATTTGCAAGCGTTGTTTTTCACCAGGACGGTGACTGCGCTGCGCAGTGCAAGTTTGTCATAAGGTTGACATAAGGTTTGCCACCGCCCCCGGATCGTAGGACAATTCGCGGCTCTGAATCGTCCCGGTCGATGAGCAAGCCAGGATTCATTGATTTCTCACAAGGAGTAAACAGGTAATGAAACGTATTTTTGCTGTGGGCTTTTTGGCGGTGCTGCCGCTTTTAAGCGGCGGTGCGTGGGCAGCCAAGCCGGAAACCGAGGCCCAGCAGTTGGGTTATATCATCGGCATGGACATCGGCGCATCGCTCAAACAACAGGGATCGGATATCGATCTGAACTCCTTGTTCGAAGCGATTACCGCGGTCTACAACGGCCAAACGCCTGCACTGACACCGGAGGAAGCCGCCACCATCCGTGAGTCTTTCATTGCCCAGCGCCGCGCCGCTGCTGAAACCGAACGGCAATCTTCGGCAGCGGCAAACGCCGCTGAAGGCGACAAGTTCCTGCTGGAAAACCGCACGAAAGAAGGTGTGGTCGTGACCGATAGCGGCCTGCAGTACCAGGTCGTCGAACTGGGCACCGGGCCAAAACCCACCGCCACTGATATGGTCAAGGTTCACTACCGCGGCACCTTGTTGAATGGAGATGAATTCGACAGCTCCTACGCTCGCGGCGAGCCCATCAGTTTCCAGCTCGACCAGGTGATTCCCGGCTGGACTGAGGGTGTTCAACTGATGCCGGTGGGCAGCAAGTTCAAGTTCTTCATCCCCCCCAGCCTGGCCTACGGTGAGGCAGGCGGTGGTCCGATCGGGCCCAATGCCACGCTGGTTTTCGACGTTGAACTGCTCGGCATCGAAACCAAGTAAGGTCAGGGGTGGCTTGCAGGGAAAAGGCACCTCCGGGTGCCTTTTTCACTTGCTTGGGCAGTTCGCTCTGCGGAGAACGCACGCGTGAAACTGATCGTCACCGGAGCGGCGGGATTCATCGGCATGCACACCGCACTCAGCTTGCTCCATGAAGGGCATGAAGTTGTTGGCATCGATAACCTGAACGATTATTACGACATCCAGCTCAAGCACGGTCGGCTGGACGTGCTGCTGCAACGGCCGGGTTTCCGCTTTTTCAGGCTGGATATCGCCGATGGCCAAGCGCTGGCGCAATGCGTCAAGAGTGAACGGCCTGACCGGGTAGTGCATCTCGCCGCCCAGGCGGGCGTACGCTATTCATTGGAAAATCCGATGGCCTACGTGTCATCCAACCTGGTGGGCTTTGCCAATATCCTTGAATCCTGCCGGCACGCCCAGGTGCCCAACCTGGTATTTGCTTCGTCCAGTTCCGTCTATGGCGACAATTCGCGGTTGCCATTTTCCGAGCATGACCCGGTTGATCACCCCCTGTCCCTGTATGCGGCTACCAAGCGTTCAAATGAATTGATGGCGCATTCCTATGCCCATCTTTATGGCTTGCCCGTTACGGGACTGCGCTTTTTTACCGTTTACGGACCATGGGGCAGGCCGGATATGGCCCCCATCCTGTTTGCCAGTGCCATCGTGGCTGGAAAACCGATCCGGGTGTTCAACCACGGCAATCACCGGCGTGATTTCACCTACGTGGATGACATCGCAAGCGGGGTGGCGGCGGTCGCTACGAAAGGACCGGGAATACGACGGACGGCCGATGCCTGGCCGGATGACCCGGCCACCAGCATGGCCCCGTTCCGGATCTACAACATCGGTAACGGCACCCCGGTACGACTGCTGGATTTTCTCTCCTTGCTGGAATCCTGCCTGGGCAAAAAAGCACAGCTGGAACTGGTCGCCGCGCAGCCTGGCGATGTGCAGGAAACCTGGGCCGATTGCAGCGACCTGGAACGGGACTTCGGCTACCGGCCGCGAACCTCACTGGAACAAGGCCTGCAGCGATTTGTTGCGTGGTTCAGGGAGTATTATTCCAGCTGAGTGGCAATTCGGTTCAGCCGTGAAATAATGCGGCAGGGTAGCCCCTAATAACACACAGTATCCAGGCAGGTTCACCACCTGCCCTTGATTCAGAGGCCTGGAATGAGAATTTCGATCGTCGGCAGCGGTTACGTCGGACTGGTAAGCGGTGCGGGTTTGTCCGAAGTGGGTCACCACGTGCTGTGCATGGATATCGATAAGCATCGCATTGCCAACCTTCGCAAAGGCATCGTGCCTATTTTCGAGCCCGGCCTGGAAAGGATGCTGCGGGAC
>DATDPS010000099.1:0-9628 GCA_035292625.1 Lysobacterales bacterium
AAAGCGCTGGATCAGCTCGTCCTTGTGCCTGCTCCAGGCCGCCAGCTCCACGGCACGCGAGATCGCGCCGAGCCGGTCCTCGAAGGCTTTCACCCGCTCGATTTCGTCGCTGGCCTGTTGCTGTTGGGCTTCGAAGGCAGCCAAGGCCTTTTCGCTCTCCGCCCGGCTCTCCGCGGTTTCCGCGTACGGCAGGATCACGTTGAAGAAGATTACGGAAGCGAAAATCAATCCGCTTACAACCGTGCGGTTGACCCGGGTCGTGCCGGCCTCCCAGAGGTCCGAGTGGCGCTTGCTTCGAGTCGCAGAATCCATTTCATCTCCCGATGTGTTTGCGGCACCCGGTGTACGGCGTGTGTGCGTTACTCCAGGACGTATCCAGTGACGGGTATTTGCAGGAGTGGAAACTCCGGGTCATCGGTATGCAAGTTCAGGTGGCCATCGAAAGTTCCCATTATCACTGTGTCAGGGTTCAGGGAAACCTCGAGCTGGAATCGATCCGACGGCTCGCCCGGTTCAAGTTTGGTCGCCAGGAATGGGATATCCGACTCCAAGGAAGTAATGCGCATTACGCCCTTTTGCCTGCTGATCACGGATGTCTGGGTAGTAAGATCCAACAAGCTGGGGTTGTGCTTCAGTGCCGCCAGGCTCACCTGTCCGAATTCCATCACCTCAGGATTGGCGAAGACCGGGGGTTTGACCAGCACGTTGACTTCGACGTGAATGTTGGTGTTGTTCGGGTCGTCGGTGATTACCTTGAATGATTCACGATAACGACCAGCCTGAGTATCCGCACGTACTGTCACGATCAACTGGTATGATTTGCCAGGTTCCTCAACCGCAAACCGGGCAGTGAAGTGTGTTCCCTTGCCTTCAAGTTTTAGTACTTGAAGCAACCGGTCCTGGTTATTCCGCAGCAAAAGCGATTTGGTGGTTTCCTCGCCAACATACTGGCTCAGATAGAAAGCGGGCTGTGGAACAATCTCAACCGTGGCAACAATCTGGCCCTTCAGGGTCAGGGAAACCCGCGACCGGTTTGGGTCATTGAGGTAAAGCAGCACCTGGCCAATTGCTTCGCCGACAAACCCTGATGTGTCCCAGGTGATCTGCAGGCTCTCACTCGCACCCGGCTCAATTTCCTGCTTGACCTTGATCTTCATTCCGGTGCTGCCCAGTTCCGCCCGCTCAATCCTGAGTGTGGCAGTGCCGGTGTTCTTGACGAGGAATGACTTTTGAATGATCGTTCCCTGCGGAACCTCACCAAAATTCATTTCCGTAATTTCAATTTCGACCGAAGGTCTGCCTGCGTCTGCTTCCGCGTATGCTGAAGGCACCAGCCAAGCGGCCAGAAAGGTTGCGATGAGGATTTTTATGAGGGGCATTTACCTGCTTTGAGGATTGTGCGAAAAAAAAGGGCCATAACATTGTTATGGCCCTTTTGATCAAACTCAATTCCTCAATTGAGGTTCTTCACTTAGTTGGCCACTGGCACTTCATAGAACCGCAGTTGAGCCAGTCTCAGGCCATTGTTAGCGTAATTCCAGAACCAATCCTCGGTATCGCCGGCAAAAAGGGCAACCCGGGTCGTACGCCAGTCGATGCAGTCGTCACCGTCGTATTCCCAGCAATACTCCACTACTAGGGAAGTCAGCTGGTTGGTGACGTCGGTAAAGAGGGACTTGCCGGTCGAACGGGTCAATACGGTGTTTTCCAGCGAACACTGGAGCTCACCCTGAACGGTAGCACAAGTGGTTACCGTTGCACTTCCTTCTGGCGTGCCCAGAGCGCGGGCCCACACCTGGTAGTTAGCAACGGGAACAATATTGGTCTCATCGACAGGAACGATATTGCCATCGGCATCAACAGTTTCGTTGCAATTGATCAACACCACGGTATCGTCCTGGCCGTTGGTTTCAACTTTGCCATCGCCGTCGGAGTCCCAATAGCCCAACAGGTTGGTGTTGCAGGGCAGAGCAAACACTGCGCCGTCCTTCGTGCTGACAACACCGTCGGTGATATTCCAAACGGTATCCCAATTGATGTCGTCACAGTCGCCGAGATTCGCTTCGTCGAATCCATTGCCGTCACACACTTCGAACCACTCGCCCGCCGTCAGCCAGATTTGGCCTTCGATTTGCACCTGGTTGTTGGTGCTGGTGGGCTTACCGCCGCCACTGGTGTGCAAAGGCATGAAAATCGTGTGTCGATTGGACCCGGTCATATCAGGCTCTTTCGCATTTTCCACGCCGATGATGTTCAGGTTGTAATGCGGCCCGCTGGGGGCCCCATTGCCGTTATAGCCGCCATCATCATTGGTTGGTTTGCCGGCCACGGCCGAAATACTGACCAGCCCTGCCGCCAGTCCTATCAAAGTCAAACTAACTGTTTTCCCTAGCATTTCCTTGTCTCCTCGCTTGGTAGTGCCCCCCCCGCTTGACATCCTGTCGGGGACGTTCGGTGAAAAAACCATTCTGTAAGCTAACAATGCAACCCCTCGTTCGAAAAATCAGGTTAGCGCAAATGGCAAAGTGTTGCAAATTCATGGCTGTTTGCCTGGCCAATCCACGCTCTCGCTGCCGGTTCCCGCGCCAGCCGCCCAGATGGATTGACCCGCCATTACGGAAGCCGAAACAAAGTACTGGCACGCTCTGCCAGTAGCCTGGGGTACTATATAACCTTGAATCGTTTTTCTATGATCCGTCCCAATGGTTGTGCCCAATTCAATGACTGATACCTACGTTCTCGTTCACGGCGCATGGCACACGGGCGCTGAGTTGGCTCCAGTGGCTGATTTCCTTCGCCAGGCGGGTCATGTTGTGCACTGCCCAACCCTGGCGGGTAACAATCCAGGAGATGACCGCCAGGCAGTTGGCCTGGAGGATGCCATTACCTCGATCATCAACTACCTGGAGGCAAACGAGCTGAACGAGGTCAGACTGGTTGGGCACAGCTATGCCGGCATGGTTATCTCGGCCGTGGCAGATCGCGTGCCGCAGCGGCTCAAACGCCTGGTTTACATCAACGCGTTTGTGCCGCTCAACGGTGAAAGCCTGAATGACGCATGTCCTCCGCATTACGTTGACATGTTTAGCCGGATCGCCGCGAACAACAACAACACCGTCATGTTGCCGTTTGAAGTATGGCGCGAAGCATTCATCAACGATGCTGACTTTGCCTTGGCAAAGTCTGCCTACGACCGCCTGAATCCCCACCCCTACAAAACATTCACCGACAAAATAAAGCTCAGCCAGGAACTGGCGGCCATGCCCATCGGCAAGTCGTATCTGAACTGCCAGCAGGACGCTTCCATGCCACACAGCCTGTCATGGCACCCCCGTTTGTCAGAGCGTTTGGGGCTTTTCCGTCTGATTGAATGCCCTGGCAGCCACGAGGTGTTGTTCACCAACCCGGCGCGGCTGGCGCAAGCCATTATAGAAGCCGGCAGAGACTGAGCCGTTCTGCCGTGCTGGCCCCGCAGTGCGGCTCATGCATGGCAGGCCGCGCCGAAGTCATTGCAGGTTTTTACTCTGGCCCCGGGTGTGACGGGGCGATTGGGCTCAGGCGAAAGATTTCGCCCAGGCGGGCGCCCGGATACTGGCCTTTGAAGCCCGTGCCGTTGCCAAAATCGACCAGGTACAGATTGCCGGCATTGTCCTCACCAAATGAAACGATGTGGTCCAACCCAGCACTGCTGGTGGCGCGCGAGTCTGGCTGATAGGAGGGGTCGGTTGGATCGAAAACCAGCGACTGCCATAAGGCACTGACATCGGTATTCGTGCCGTTGATTCCGTTGAACGCGGCGGGGTTCGTCCCGCGCTTGAAATCCAGCGCCCAAAGCTGCCTGGTGTTGCCGATGGTGACAAAATCGGCGTAGAAGTATTTGCCCTGGAGCTCCGCCACGGGACCGCGGTAGACGTAACCGCCAATAACCGCCTCGCCACTGCCGTCGTGCAGAACCCCTAAAAGGGGCCGGATACCATTAAACCAGTGTAAAATCTCACTGCGTTTTTCCCACGAACGCTGGATTTGCCATATGGCCAGCAAACCCCGACTGCGACTTCCCTCTGCAAAAGAGGGCGTACTGATGCTCGTGTCTATCGTCATTGCACTCGTGCTGGCCGAGATGGGTGTGCGCATCGTCAGGAAAGGCCAGCCGATTACTCCACCAACTTATGTTGGTCAGAACACGAACAGACCCAGTAAAAACTTTGTAGCAGATGCGCAGACGGGATGGCGGATGCGCAGGAATCACGAGTTCGAGCGGAGCATCGATGGACAGCGCAAAACGTTCCGTTCGAATGGGCAGGGTTTCCGGAGCAATGTGGATTTCGATCATCCGGCCGGTGTGCTGATTGGCGTGGCCGGGGACTCGTTTGCCTGGGGAAGCGGAGTTGACTACTCCGAGACATTTGGGAACCTGGTCGAGGAAAGTCTGGATGACGTCACACTCCATAATTTTGCCATGCCGGGTTTTGGGCTTGACCAGATGTGGATGAGCGTCAGGCATCAGATTCTTCCGCTGAACCCCTCCCTCGTTGTGGTGGCGTTCATCGATGATGACTTCACCAGAAGCATGATTGCATTCAAAGATAAGGAAGGTTTCAACAAACCCAGGTTCCTTCTGGATGACGGAATGCTCCGACCGCAATCGTCGGCGGATGCTTCGATGGTTAACATGATGCTTGCATCACGTTCACAACTGTGGGCGGGGGTCACGCTGGTTTATTCCATTCTGTCGGAATCCTGGCCGCTCAATACCGCCATACTCGATGCGATTGCATCGGACTGCCAACAGCAAGGAGTTACGATTCTCTTCGTTCGCCTGCCCGAAAGGAACTCCAAACCGTCAAGGCGCCTGGTTCGTTTTTTTCATTCCAGGGGCCTCCCATTTATTGACATTCCCGGATTGGAGTATCCACCCGCGGATATTCACATCAAAGGGGATGGCCATTTGAATGCGACAGGCCATGCTTTCGTGGCCGACGCTGTAAGCAATTGGATCAAACATTCGGCCATCAATCATCTGAACTATTGATGAGGAGGCGCTCGATGTGCATTAATCGATCAATTCTTCCCGTCCTGGCCTGCCTGGTCCTCTGTAGTTGCGCTCCCAGCCCCGATGAAGCGCGGCAGATCCTTGCTTCACCAGGCGCATCGGGTGAGCGGATTGAGGCGGCCGAAGTACTGTTCACCGCGGCCAGCCCGGACGACCTGGGTTTACTGGCATCAACGCTGAATGACTTCGATGAGGCGCTGGTGTCCGTGGTACAGCGGGGTTTGGCGTCACTGGCCCATCCCGCCGAGCAGGAGAGCGTTATCCGCAGCATGGCCGAGCAGGGCGTGCCGCCGGAGGTCGCTGCTCCGGTGCTGCGCGCCTACGGCGAGCATGCCTTCGAGGTCCTGCTCGCCACCGCAGCCCCCTCCGCTGATTTGCCATCTGCCTGGCAGCGCGTTGACTACCTGAGCGAGTTGGAAGTGCCAGCCGCCCGGGCGATGCTGGCTGCCGGATTCACCTATACCTTGGTAGAAGGCGACTACAGCTTGCGCCAACAAGCGGTGGAATCCCTGATCGGCGATGCCGCCCGCGCCGGCCCCTTCCTCGAAGACCTGTTGACGCGGGTGCAAGGGGAGATTGGTGCATCGGGCGACATCAGCGTGGAAACTGCAGCACGCATGGGGGTCAGGGAAAATCCTGAAGAAGCTTCACGTGTGGAAATCGTCCGGGATTATCTCGCCACCGCCGCAATGATGCTGTACCGCATCGATCCGCAGCGGCATGCGGAACTGGTGACGGCCACGCTGCTGCTCAGCGGTCCGCCCGATTTCGGCGCGGAATACCTTAAACCTTTGGCCAGTGCGGGTGCATTGCACGTGTTGAAAATGATCCAGTCGGAGGACGTCGCTGCACGGCGCAGGGCAGTCGCTTTGGCCGGCATGTGGGGGCTGGCCGAGGCCGCGTCTGAACTGCGCGCCATTATGACCAATGATCATGAGGATCCGGAACTGCGCGGCCAGGCCGCACTGGCTTTGTCCGCGCTGCGCGATGCGGAGACCTTGCAACTGCTGCCCGAAGTTTTGCGCCAGGCTCACGACGCGGAAGACGAATGGAGTTCGTACAATTCGGAAACAAACTTTTTGGCTGCGGAAAAGGACAGGTGCAACACGGATTCTGCAAGCTCTGAAAGTGACGAAAATATTGAGGATGACTCCGGCAGCGACTCGGCGGAGCAGGCAGAAGACGAATATGTGGACGATGAAGACTGGGGTTGCGAGGAAGCCTATGCAGGCGACTGGGAGGATGCCGAACCGCTGGAACAGCCTCCCTGGCCGGACGGCGATTACGAACAGTTGCACCGGGATCTGCTGCGGGCCTTGATCGCCTATGGTGATGCGGCCTTACCGGCCTTGTGGCAGGGCCTTGGCGGGGACGACGTCGCGGCTGAGGATGCAGAATTCGATGAAGATGGCGATGGCTACGCAATGGCGTATGTCTCCAGCAGCGAAGCCCGGGACGCGGTGGCCGAAATCGCACCCGCCATCGAGGTCCTGCTCGCCGCCTGGGAGGAGTCGAACCGCGCCGTTCGGGTGGTTCTGCTGGATTCGCTTGGTGCTAGCGAAGACCCGCGCGCGATGGAAGCGCTGCAGGGAGAATTGCAGGACGCGCTGGAAAATTCCGCCAGCGAGTGGGGCTACGCAGACGAGGAGGAAGCGGAAGATGACGCGTTTTTTGAAACTGACGGGTCCTATGAAGACGAGTGGCTGTCCACCGAAGTATGGGGCGAGCGGCTTGTCCTGGCCTTGCACACGGCTCCGCGGCCGCCGCTCACACGACTCCTTGAGTGGCTGCGCGCTGAAGAACTGAGCCAGCAACTGGCTGCCGTCAAAGTCCTGCGCGAATTGCAGTCCAGCGAAGGGGTGTTCGATGCCTTGCTGGAAACCATTCAGTCCACCCATGCTCCGGTGCGGATGGAAGCGGTGCAGTCCTTCGGACAAAGCCTTGATCGCCGTGCGCTTGAATCTCTCGTACACCAGTTGGAAGTTGAAGATCAAATCGAAGTCAAAACGGCCATTGCAGATGTCCTGCACCTCATGCCCGACGAGCGGGCATTGCCGGGATTGATGAAAGCACTGGCCAATCTGGGCGAATGGGACTCTGCAGAGACTTTTGCCCGGGCGGTGGGCGATATCAAGGATGTGGCGCGTGCGCCCGTGCTTGCGCTGTATGAGACGGGTACCGTCCTTCAGCGCCGCAATGCCTTGCTGGCTTTGGCCTATGTGGATCCCCTCGAGGCAGACCGCCGCGCGGGCGAGTGGTTCGATCGCCTGGTTGCCGGTCCTGTGGACTATGACGTCAGCGATGATTTTCAGCAGGTGGTGGAGGTGCTGGTAATCGCCTCGCAGCCGGATGGCGCCCGGCGCATGGTCGGTTTTTTACGCGCGCACCCGCAAGACGAAAGGCGCATGGAAGTGGTCATGGCCATAAAGGACCATCCCGACCCGCAGGTCAACGACTTTCTCATGGAAGCCGTGCAACACGGGGATATTGAATTGGTTGCCGCGGCTTACGAGTTTTTCATCCGGGCAGGCAGCGGAGAAGCGCAGTTAATGGAGGCGCTGGATGAATACGGGGATAAGGAAATGGCGAACGTTTTCCTCAATTGCGGCAATTCGCGGCTGGAAAAAGCCGCGACAGACTGGGTCGAAGACCGCGGAGGTTTCATCCTGTGGACGCCCGGGACAACCGGCAGCGTCAGCTGGGGCGGCCCGGATAGACAGCCACGATAGCGACACTTGGGGTTAGCGACCAGTCCCGAACCCACGAGGCTGCCGCGGGAAACAGTCGGGGCGCCCACATTAAACTGGGGCGCCCCGTATTAACCACGGCGGGAAAATGTCAGAAGTTACGCGTGAAACTGATATTGAAAGTCTGCGGAAGTCCCGGCTGTGCCAGCACCGTGCTTTGGGAGGCGCTGACGTCGTAAAGGTCTATGTAGTACACCTTGTCGGTGAAGTTCAGCCACTGAAACTCGATTCTCCAGTCGTCGTTCGGGGAATCCCACCAGGCTATGGCGTTGAACAAGGCGTAACCTTCGATCTTGAAAAAGGGGCCGGATACAATTTACTACCTTGGTTTCAGAAAAATGACATAGCACTCGACAATGACTTGGGCGAAGGTTAAAACCTTCCACACGGAATAATGTTATGCCCCGCCCCGTGCGTCTGAATCTCAGTGGCATTCCGCAGCACATTACGCAGCGCGGTAACAACCGCCAAGCTTGCTTCTTCACGGCATGTGACTATCAGCTCTACCTGGGGCTGCTGCACGCCGCTTGCCAGCTGCACTGCTGCCAGTTGCATGCCTTTGTTCTGATGACCAACCACGTGCATTTGCTGTTGACACCCGATGCCCCGGGTGCGGTATCCCGAGTCATCAGGGATGTCGGGCGGGATTACGTTCGCACGATCAATAAAGCTTTTCGACGTGGCTTGGTCTTGGCTGCATGAACAAGGATCGCCAACACGCATACCGGGAATTGTTCAAACATCCACTGGACGAGTTACCAATCCACTCGCTGCGCTACGGATTGCGCAAAGGTCTGCCTACCGGCCGGGACCGGTTCAAACGTCAAATCGAACAGTCACTTTCGGTATCGTTGAGCGATGGAAAGGTCGGCAGGCCGCGAAAACCAGACTGACGAAACTGTATCCGGCCCCTTTTCTCCAATGGCCTATTGGTTTATATATTAATCCCCATTTTTACCCTTGTGAATTAGGCGCGGGCACCTGCTCTGGCAACCATCTGGCAAGCGTTGCAAACAGGGCTTTCACATTGATTGGCTTGGTGATGAAGTCGTTCATACCGGCTTCCAGGCAGAACTGACGATCCTCTTCGAACACAGCGCCGGTCATCGCCAGGATCGGGAGACCCGCTTTGCCATCCATGGAACGGATCATGCGTGTCGCCTCCAGACCATCCATTTCGGGCATCTGGACATCCATCAGGACCAAATCGTAGGCCTTGGTCCGGACCATGGCCACGGCTTCCCGGCCGTTTTCAGCTGTATCCACCACCAGGTCTGTGCCAAGCAACACCGCCAATGCCACTTCACGGTTGATGGCATTATCCTCCGCCAGCAGGATGCGTGAACCGCGATAATCAGGACGAAGATTCTTCCCGCTGTCCGCCTCAGTGCTTGCTGTAGCATTCGGCTGGACACCCTGGCCTTGGCCAAATCGGGCGGTGAACCAGAAGGTGCTCCCCCGGCCCGGCGCGCTCTCAGCCCCAGCCTCGCCACCCATCAGTTGCGCCAGGTTTCGGGTGATGGCCAATCCCAGGCCACTACCGCCGTGTATGCGCGTGGTGGAGGCATCGGACTGTTCGAAGGCCTCGAACAGGCGGGGCAGCTTGTCGGCTTCGATGCCGATACCCGTGTCCTGCACTTCGAAACGCAGCAGAATTTCGTCACCGTGCTCTTCCAATTTCCTGGCACGCAGAAAGATCGATCCGCGTTCGGTAAACTTGATGGCATTACCGACATAGTTGAGCAAGGCCTGACGCAGACGGGTGGGGTCACCCCTGATCCAGCGCGACCCTTCGCCCGGATCCGTTTCGAAGGACAATCCACTGGAC
>DATDPS010000100.1:0-36910 GCA_035292625.1 Lysobacterales bacterium
CCGCTTTCCACCGCACGTTGCACCAGCTTTTTGTAGTTCTCATAGGTTACCGGTTCTTTCAGTGCATTGCGTACGGCATTCTCTGCGTTGGCCGAAGTCAGCGCCAGGTGAAATGCGGTGTGCAGTCGGCCCGGCGCATCATCGGCATCGGAAACGTACACACCCGAAACCAGACGATCCCTGCTTTCATTTTCGGACAGGAGCAGGCGGGCGACTGCCTTGCCAGTCTGATCTGATGGCTGGCTGTAAGGTCTGCCCAGCGGGAATACGATCCACTTGACCAGTGTGCCGACACCAGGGAAAGGCAAATTCCGCAGTACTCCGTGCAGGCTTTCCTGGATTGTGTGCAGACTGTCTTCCATGGCCCAGCGCAGCAGGGGCAGGTCCTCCTCGGGCTGTCCGCTATCCTGGTAGCGTTTGAGTACCGCGCTTGACAGGTACAAATGGATCAAACTGTCCGCCAGGCGGCCGGAGAGATTTTCCTTGATTTTGAACGTTCCACCCAGGGTGATCAGGACCAGGTCAGCAATGAAACTGAAAGCAGCGCACATGCGTTTGACCTGCCTGAAATAAATGGCCGTGGGCCCGCGCACCGGAGCGCGAGTTGCGAACGCGCCGGTCAGGCCCAGCACGTGCGCTCGTACGAGGTTACTCACGCTGTGGCCGACGTGGCCAAACAAGGCTTTGTCAAAAGCTTTTCGGGCACCCGGACGCGGGTCGCGAGCGGCTTCCATTTCTTTCCGCAACCAGGGGTGCGCCCGGATCGCGCCCTGGCCAAAAATGATCAGCGAGCGGGTCAGGATGTTCGCGCCTTCAACGGTGATGGACAGGGGCATGGCCTGGTGGGCGTGGGCCAGGTAATTGGATGGGCCGGTGACGATGCCCTTGCCACCGTGTATATCCATTGCGTCGTTGATGCACATGCGCCCGCCCTCGGTGAGATGGTGTTTGACAATGGCGGACAGCACCACGGGCCGGTGTCCCTGGTCCAGGGCTACCAGGGTCAACTGGCGGGCGGCATCCATTCGATAGGTCCGGCCGCCAATGCGGGCAAGCAGCTCCTCGATGCCTTCAAATTGACCAATGGGTACGTTGAACTGTCGACGGACGCGGGCATATGCACCGGACACCAGAGCGGCCATCTTGCCGCTGGCAACACCGAGGGCCGGCAAAGAAATCGCGCGTCCGGCCGCCAGGCATTGCATCAACATGCGCCACCCCTGACCGATGTACCCCGGCCCGCCAATGATCCAATCCAGGGGTATGAAAACATCCCGTCCTTGTGTTGGACCGATCATGAATGCAGCGCCGAGTGGCATGTGACGGTTGCCGATTTCGACACCGGGTGTATCGGTCGGAACCAGGGCGCAGGTAATCCCCAGCTCTTGCTGGTGTCCCAGCAGGCCGTCCGGGTCGCGGACTTTGAAAGCCAGGCCGAGCAAAGTGGCGATCGGTGCCAGGGTGATGTAGCGCTTGTTCCAGTTCAGCCTTAGGCCGATCACTTCCTTGCCTCGGTACATCCCTTTGCATACCATGCCGGTGTCGTTCATGCCCGCGGCATCCGAACCGGCGGAGGGGGAGGTCAGGGCGAAACAGGGAATCTCCTCGCCGCTGGCCAGGCGAGGCAGGTAGTGCTTTTTCTGTTCATCTGTGCCGTAGTTCAACAGCAATTCGGCTGGGCCGAGGGTGTTTGGCACCATGACGGTCACTGCGGCAGTCAGGCTGCGGCTGGCGAGCTTCATCACCACGGCGGAGTTTGCCTGGGCCGAGAAGCCCAGTCCGCCGTAGGCCTCGGGGATTATCATGCTGAAAAAGCGGTGTTGGCGGATGAACTCCCACGCTTCGGCCGGAAGATCGCGCCAGGTATCACAGACTTTCCATTCGTCGAGCATGTGACACAACTCTTCTACCGGTCCATCGAGAAAGTCCTGCTCCTTTTTGCTTAAATCTGGCGTTGGATTTTTCAGCAGGACACGCCATCGTGGCCGGCCGGAAAAAAGTTCAGCGTCCCACCATACTGTGCCGGCGTCCAGGGCATCCTGCTCCGTTGCTGAAATGACCGGCATGACTTTTCGGAACAAGCCATAAAGCCGGTCACTTATCAGCAGGCGACGCAAAGGCTTGACGGAAAATCCAATCAGGGTTACGGCGGCGATACCATTGGCAAACCGGAACCAGCTGGGGACATAAAAGAGGTGGCGCAACTCGGTCCAGGCAACGGTGAGGCTGACCATGATCGCCATCGCGATCAGGAGAGGAACGCGGTTGTAAGCCAACAACAGCAGGGTGAAGATCAGGACCACAAAATACAGGAATTCCATACTTCGATCTCCAGGGAGCCGTGCACGGCTTGGGAAACTTCTGATCAATTATGCGCGGAGCGCGTTTCTGGGGCAAAGACCGCAGGTAAGACGCCGGACCAGTTCCTGCCGCGCCCGGAACACCCCGGTGACCCCGGGCGCTACGAGGCGGCAGACCAGTGCCATATTGCATTGCACCTCCCGGCGCATGTCCGTAGAATTCGGCAGGTTTGGCCACAGTGCTATATAATCGTTTACTGAAAAGCGATTTTTTACTTATAACAATCATTTGCGAGGAGTTTTTAAGTGCCCATCGAGAGAACGCTTTCGATCATTAAACCCGATGCGGTAGCCAAGGATGTGATTGGGGAGATCTACAGCCGATTTGAGCAGGCTGGGTTGAAAATCATTGCGGCCCGCATGAAACAGCTGAACCGTCGGGAGGCCGAAGAATTTTATGCTGTTCACACGGGCCGGCCGTTTTTCAACGACCTGGTCAAGTTCATGACCTCGGGGCCGGTAATGATTCAGGTGCTGGAGGGGGAGAATGCCATTTCACGCAATCGCGAGCTGATGGGAGCCACCAACCCCAAGGAGGCCGCGCCCGGCACCATCCGCGCGGATTTTGCCCAGAGTATTGATGCCAACGCAGTGCATGGTTCAGACGCCGCAGAAACAGCAAGGGTCGAAATTGCCTGTTTTTTTGCGGCTGACGACATTCACTCGCGCTGAGAACAACCGCTGCGGAAACTGACATGCCCGGCGCGCCCACCCTGACGAACCTGCTGGATCTGAACTTTGCCGGGATGAGCAGGTTTTTCGTTTCGATCGGCGAAAAGCCATTTCGGGCGGAACAGGTTCTGAAATGGATTTATCATGCCGGCGTAACCGACTTCAGTCAGATGAGCAACCTGAGCCTGGAGCTAAGACAGCGTTTGCCCCTGCTGGCGGTGATCGAACCGCCTGCAATTCTTCGTGAACAGCATTCTGCTGATGGCACGGTCAAATGGTTGATGGGCCTGGGTAAGGGCGCCGGCGGCAATGCCATAGAAACGGTGTTCATACCGGAGCCCAACCGCGGAACCCTTTGTATCTCCTCGCAAGTCGGCTGTGCCTTGAATTGCACCTTTTGTTCCACCGGCGCCCAAGGCTTCAGCCGCAACCTCTCCACCGGCGAAATCATTGGCCAGGTATGGCAGGCGGCCCAGTTATTGGGCCATGAACGCAATGGCGTCCGGCGTATCACCAATGTCGTGTTCATGGGTATGGGAGAGCCGCTACTCAACTTCGAAGCGGTGTTGCCGGCCCTGTCCCTGCTGCGCGACGACCGGGGTTTTGGTCTGGCCGCCAAGCGGGTTACCCTGTCCACGGCAGGCCTTGTGCCTGGCATCGATCGCTTGCGTGAATCGATCGACGTGGCCCTGGCCGTTTCTCTGCATGCGCCTGAGGACGCACTGCGAGAACAGCTGGTTCCACTCAACCGCAAGTACCCGATCGGCGAATTGATAATGGCGTGCCAACGTTATGCATCGGATCGGCACAAACGCAGCGTGACATTTGAATACACCTTGATGGATGGAATTAACGATCACTCCGAACACGCGCGCAAGCTGGTCAAGTTGCTGCGCCAGGTTCCCAGCAAGCTCAACCTGATTCCGTTCAACCCGTTCCCCGGTACACAGTACCGCTGCTCTTCCGAGCGGCGCATCCGCGAATTCCAGGAAATCGTAATGGCTGGCGGATTGATAGCAACAGTCAGGAAAACACGCGGTGACGATATTGGTGCCGCATGTGGCCAGCTGGTCGGAAAAGTGCTTGATCGCACCCGCCGCAGCGCACGTTTGCGCGGCCAGAACCAGGCAGAACCTGAGCGAGTCACCACGTGAGCCTCTTGCCTGAAACGCTGCCCGGGCGCGTGCTTGCCGTATTGCTGCTGGCGGCCTGCAGTTCGCAATCGACGAACAAAAGCGATGAGCCAAGTGCAGCGCTGAAAGCGGCTGAAACCAACACGGCGCTGGGGCGGCAATACATTGAGCGCGGCCAGTACGAAGTGGCGCTGGAGAAGCTCAAACGCGCTGTAGCATTCGAAAAATCCTATGCACCGGCACACACCATGCTGGGGGTTCTGTATGAAACCCTGGGCATGTTGGAGCAGTCGGGTGAAGAATACCGACTGGCCGTGCAGTACGACCCGGATGACGGAGAGACAAACAACAATTACGCAGCTTTTCTTTGCCGACAGGGTCACGGTGACAAAGCGCAAAGCTATTTCCAGGTGGCTCTCGCCGATCCATTTTATGCAACTCCGTGGGTGGCGTACGCCAACGCGGGTTTGTGTGCTCTAGACATGAATGAACTGGACAAAGCCGAGATATATTTGAGACAATCCCTTGAATATGATGCTGAAATTGCCGGAGCGCTTTTGTCCATGGCAAGTTTGAATTATCGTAAAGCGCAATATCTGAGTGCGCGGGCATTTTTACAGCGTTTCGAGGCAGTGGCTGACCGGAGTTCGCAAAGCCTGCTGCTTGGTTATCAAATCGAAAACGCCATGGGCGATACCAGTGCTGCAAATCAGTATAAGAATAGATTGTTGACTGAATTCCCCAAGTCAGCCGAAGCCGAACAGGTGGGTATGCAGAATTGAACTTTGAAGAACAAAAGGAACTGATACCCATGGGTCTGGGCGATGTGTTGCGACACGCCCGTAATAAGCGCGGCCTGGATTTGCAAACGATTTCTTCCGCAGTGAAAGTCAAAGCGGAGGTTCTTGCAGCCATCGAGGCGTCGGAAACAGACCAAATCCCGGCTGTATATCTCAAGGGTTATATCCGCAGCTATGCTCGCTACCTGGGTATTCCGCTGCCAATGATTGAACAGCACATTTCACAGGCCAAAGGCGCGCAGCCGGAAGTCCAGTCTGTTTTTCAAGTTGGCCCGCCACGCAATTCGGGGGATCGCTGGATCAAGGCAAGCAGTTATGTCCTGGCTTCTGCCGTGGTCATCGCGTTGGTGTGGCAGTTCACCACTGAGGCCGTACGGTTTTCCCAAGGTGACCCGGTATTGCGCTCTGCGCAAAATCCCGGCAGAGAACAGAACTCTCTCAGCGAAAACGCAGCAGACTCTGTAACTGCATCAACGCTGGACATCACCCCCTCCGCAGCCCCACCGAAGTCCCACCTGCGAGCGTCGATTGCCTCGATGAATACAAAAGCAGAATCGGGGACGACTGCGGGGCCAACGGTTGCAGAAGGCGCGTGGGCGGCTGTCAGTAACCGCGACCTGGCAAGCTCAGCTCAGGCTGATGTCCCCAACCAGCTGGTGGCATTGGAAGTCCTCACCTCGGCCGATAGTTGGGTTGAGATCGTGGATGGTCGCGGCATGAAAATTGAAATGGATTTGCTGCGGGCAGGCAGCCGCCGGGACTATACTGGCACAGGCCCGTTTCGGCTGTTGCTTGGCCGGGCTTCGTCGGTTGAGGTTTTCCACAACGGAGCAAAAGTCGACTTGGGTCCGTACACCCGCGGCAATGTTGCCCGGCTGATCCTGGGTGTGGGTGAAGACGATCCGCAAGAAGCTGAAGCGCCTGTATCCGAACAAGCTGCCGAGGATGCAGCGCAGCCAGAACAGGGCTGAAATCCTCCCCAGGCCTGGCCTGTGCCTGGGTTCATGGCGGCCAATTCATTCCCTGCCGGGTTACCCTCCGCCTGGGTTGTGCATACGCGGACCCATCGGTGCGATGGGGAGTTCAAAGTTCCCGGAGAGAAGCGAAATTGACTTCGGTTATTAACTCAATTCGTGGAATGCACGACATTCTGCCTGCCGAATTGCCTGCCTGGCAATTTTTGGAAGGCACTGCGCGGCGCGTGTTTGAGCGTTACGGTTACGCCGAAATCCGCGTGCCGATGGTTGAGAAAACTGAATTGTTCGCACGGGCAATCGGCGCGGCGACCGATGTGGTTGAAAAGGAAATGTACACTTTCGAAGACCGCAACGGTGAACTGCTGAGCCTGCGGCCGGAAGGCACGGCCGGGGTGGTGCGTGCAGTTTTACAAAATGGCCTGTTGTATGCCGCGCCCTTGCGCTTGTGGTATTGCGGACCGATGTTTCGGCGGGAGCGGCCGCAAAAAGGCAGAACCCGCCAGTTTCACCAGGCCGGTGCTGAAGTTTTCGGCGCCCCGGGCCCTGATATCGATGCCGAGTTACTGGCCATGTGCCAACACCTGTGGACCGAGCTGGGAATCAGGGGCCTGCGGCTGGAAATCAATTCGCTTGGTGCCGCACCGGAGCGGCAGCTTTATCGCGAGGCATTGCACGCTTATTTTGCCGCCCACCGGCAACAACTTGATGAGGATAGTTTGCGCCGTCTTGAGCGCAATCCCTTACGTATTCTGGATAGTAAAACGCCGTCGATGCAGAAACTTATTGCGGCAGCTCCATCGTTGCAAGCTTACCTGGGCGAAGAGTCCCGTGCGCATTTCGGCACGCTTTGCAGCTACCTCGATGCGCTGGCCGTGCCCTACAGGGTCAATCCACACCTGGTGAGGGGGCTGGACTATTACAGCCACACGGTGTTTGAGTGGATTACTGACCGGCTGGGCGCGCAAGGCACGGTTTGTGCTGGCGGCCGCTACAATGGCCTGGTCGAATTGCAAGGAGGCAAGCCCTGGCCCGGCATTGGCTTTGCCATGGGCGAGGAACGCCTGGTGGAGTTGATTCGAGCTGCCGTGGCAATCCCGGTCACTGCGCCACACATATACCTGGTGATGGTGGGTGAAGCGGCTACAGTTGACGGGCTCAGGCTTGCCGAGTCCTTGCGTGCGGACCTGCCACAATTGCGCATCCAGATCAACCTGGGTGGCGGCAGCTTCAAGGCCCAGTTCAAACGGGCGGACAAATCCGGAGCCGACCTGGCATTGATCCTGGGAGAAGAGGAGTTGCGGCAAGGTGTATTTTCGGTGAAACCGTTGCGTACCAATGCGGACCAGGAACGATTTGCTCTCCCGGACTTGCAGGCCTGGTTGCGGGCCTGGCTGGAGCAGGGCTGAATTTTCCCTGTGCGCGGGCAGCCAATAATTTAGAATATGCCACCCGGCCGCGCTTGTGCGCTTGCCACGGCGTGGTCCGGAGCCAGGAATTCAAGGAAAAGAGAACATACCATGGTTGAAATTTATGACGCCCATGAACAGGGCGAAGTGGTCAAAAAGTGGCTGCAGGAAAACGGCAGCGCCATCGTCATTGGGCTGGTAATTGCGTTCGGTGGCCTTTTCGGCTTCAAGCAATGGCAATCCTGGCAAATCAGCAATAAGCAACAGGCGTTTGTCGAATTCGAAGTCATGAACGAATTTCTTACCGCCGGTCAGCTGGATGCCGCTTTGAACAATTTCCTGACCCTGAAAAAAGATTACCCGGGTTCGCCTTATGCATCCCTGGCCGGATTGCAAATGGGGCGGGCCCGCCTCGAATCCAAACAGCCTGATCTCGCCATTGATCACTACCGCTTTGTGCTGGAACAAGGACAGCCAAAGGCCATCCGCGTGATCGCCCGCGAACGCCTGGCGCGTACCTTGCTTGGTTTGGACCGGCCTGAAGAAGCGCTGGAAATCGTTCAAGGAGAGGTGGAAATCGTTGGCTTCGAAGCGCGTTATGCTGAAACGCGCGGTGATATCCTGCTCGCCTTGGGACGGAATGAGGAAGCAGTTGCTGCCTACCAGGAGGCTTTGGCCGCGCTTGAATCAGGCATCGGGGATCGTGAGATGCTGGTAATTAAACTCCAGGCGCTTGGTGTAGTTCAGCCCGGTGAGGCATCCGCGACATGATGCGAATACTGTTGGCGGTCCTGCTGACCTTGCCTGTATTGCAGGGATGCAGCTGGTTCAAGAGTTGGGGTGACGAGGAACCGGGCGACCCTGCTCCCCTGGTTGATTTCGAGGAATCCGTCAAGGTTCGCAAGGAATGGTCGACCGGTGTGGGAGATGGGATGGGCAAGGCCGGCATTTCCATGCCGCCGCTGTATATCGGTGGCACCCTTTACGTTGCAGACCACAAGGGCCACCTGGCGGCGGTTAACGCCGAGAATGGCAAGAAGAACTGGGAAATCAAGACCAAGCTGCCATTCTCAGCCGGTCCTGCAGTGGGCGAGTCTTTGCTGGTAATGGGAACGCTGGATGGAAGTGTGCTGGCGTTTGATCCCGCCAGCGGTAATGAACGCTGGAGTGCCAGGGTATCGTCCGAAGTCCTGGCAGTGCCAGGAATCTCCGACAGCATCGTGGTGGTCCGCAGCATCGATGGCCGGGTATTCGGCCTGGATGCCGATAGCGGGGCTCGGGTATGGATCCATGATCACAGTGTTCCCTTGCTCACCCTGCGCGGGAATACCAACATACTGCTGCGCGGTGGCACCGTTTTTGTTGGTTATGAGGATGGCTCCGTCACGGCGCTGCGCCTGGATGACGGCAGCCAGATCTGGACCCAGTCCATCGTTTCGCTGGAAGGCCGCACCGAACTGGAGCGCTTGGCTGATATCGGTATCCAGATGGTGTTGGTTGCATCCGACCTGATAGTTTCCAGTTACAAAGATCGTGTTGTTTCCATTGCTGCAGATTCAGGCCGCTTGCTGTGGTTCAAAGAGATATCGTCTGCAACCGGGGTGCAGGTAGACCGCACCAACCTTGCCGTGAGTGACGCGTCCGGTGACCTTTGGCTGCTCGATCGCCGCAATGGGTCGACCGTGTGGAAAATTGACCAGTTGACCAACCGCGGCCTCACCCTGCCGGCCTTCTATGGCGACCTGGTGGTTGTGGGCGACAAGGAAGGTTATCTGCACTGGATCAATACCCAGGATGGTTCCTTCGTGGCCCGCGTCCGCGAGGGCAAAAAGGGTTTCGCTGGTGGTCCATTGACCGTGGGCACGACGCTTTACGTGCTGGACAGGAAGGGAACGCTGGCGGCCTATCGCGCTGGTGCGGCCCTTTAGGGCCGCGCCACCAGGCGCGCTTACCTCACTTGTTTCATGTTGCCTGTAATCGCCATCGTCGGCAGGCCCAATGTAGGCAAATCGACACTATTCAATGCCCTCACGCGCACGCGGGATGCGCTGGTGGCCAACATTCCGGGAGTGACACGCGACCGTCAATACGGCATAGCCCGGGTGGGGTCGACTCCGTGCGTCGTGGTCGATACCGGGGGCCTGGTCAGCCAGGCCGAGGGCATCGAGTTTCTTACTGCCAGGCAGGCTCACCAGGCGATTGAAGAAGCGCAATTGGTTTGTTTTATGGTCAGTGCACGCGACGGGTTGATGGCGGAAGACCGCGAAATAGCAGCTGTCCTGCGCAAAACCGGCAAACCCCTGTTGCTGGTTGTCAACAAGATCGACGGCATGGACGCCGGCACGGCAACAAGCGATTTCACCGGCCTTGGAATGGGTATACCCTTGGGTATTTCAGCTGAACATCGCCAGGGGCTGGACCGGTTGATGGAAGCCTGTGCCGCGTTCCTGCCTCCGGCGGCGCTGGGCGAAGGGGCAGCGGATGGGGATGAAAGTGGCATCCTGCGCCTGGCCATCGTGGGACGGCCCAACGTGGGCAAGTCCACGCTGGTCAATCGTTTGCTGGGGGAAGAACGCGTGCTGACCTTTGATATTCCAGGCACGACGCGCGACACCATCAGCACGCGCATGGAACGGGATGGCCAGAAGTACGAGTTGCTGGACACAGCCGGCGTTCGGCGTCGTGCGCGCGTCACCGAAGCGGTGGAGAAAATCAGCACCATCAAGACCCTGCAGGCCATGGCTTACGCGCACGTGGTGGTGTTGATGCTCGATTCCCGGGAAGGCCTTACCGACCAGGACACGACCCTGCTCAGTCACGTGCTGGAACAAGGCACGGCGCTCGTCATCGCCTTGAACAAGTGGGATGGGCTGGAACCGGAGCACCGGCGGCAAGTAAAGAGCGAGCTGGAACGCCGGCTGGCATTTGTGCCCTGGGCACGGCGAGTAACAATTTCGGCCCTGCACGGTTCTGGTATCCAGGAATTGCTCGATGCGGTGCAGGAAGCCTGGCGCAGTGCCAACTTTGAATTCTCGACACCCCAATTGACCCGGGTCCTGACCGAGGCGTTCGAAGCCCATCAACCGCCCATGAAACTGGGCCACACGGCGCGCCTGCGCTATGCGCACGCCGGTGGCAAGCTGCCTCCCCGGATTGTGATTCATGGCAGCCGGACGGAGACCATCCCGGAGTCTTATACCCGCTACCTGGCTGGGTGTTTCATCAAGCAGTTCAAGCTCAAGGGTACTCCGTTGGTCATCGAGTACCGCAACAGCGCCAATCCCTACAAGGATAAAAAGAACCTACTGACCAGGCGGCAACGGGAAAAGCGCCAGCGCCTTAAAAAGTTTGTGAGCAGGAAAAAGTAGCAGCCAGGCGCCGCGCGACCGCGCAGACTCGGAGGCTCCCTAGATCGTCCAGGCCCCCAGGTTACTCTCCAGCGTATGGCGGAATCCGGGCTCATCCGGTTCCGTACCGGAGGAAAAATGATCGATCAATTCGCCGTTACCACCGAACAGGTACTTGTGGAAATTCCACCGCGGCAGGATGTCGCTGGTGTACTCCTCGCGCAACGCGATAAATAAGGGGTGCGGGTTGGGGCCGATGATCGAGGCCTTTTCAGTCAACGGGAACGTGACAGCGAACCGTGTTGAGCAGAATTCCGTGATCTCTTCGTTGCTGCCTGGTTCCTGCCCGCCGAAGTCGTTACAGGGAATACCGATGACCACCAGTCCACTGCGGCGGTATTCATCCCACAGTTTTTGCAGCCCGGCGTATTGCGGAGTGAACCCGCATTCGGAAGCGGTATTTACCAACAGTAAAGGCTGACCTTTCCAGCGCTCCAGCGGCATACTGGAACCAGTGGCGGAGCGGAAGGCGAATTCATGGACGCGCATGACGATCCCCTGACAGTCAAAAAAAAATAATAGCCCACTCTGGCCATGACAAGCTAATGATCAAGTACAATCCGGTGCCAACCGGTCCGCAGCGGTGGATATGAACCCGAAGCATATGGAACAAGACACACACCTCCAACAGCAATCCACAGCCGGAATTCTCGATGGCCTGAAGGCCAGTGAAGCCTTTATCAGCGCAGTGCGGGCCGCCATAAACGAACATGTGTTGGCCGGCGGGCGGCGGCCTGGACTTGCGGTCGTGCTGGTCGGCACGGACCCGGCATCTTCCATTTACGTGAGGGCAAAACGGCGCGATAGCGAACGCGCCGGCATTATGGCCCGCGATATTGATCTCGCTGCCTCGACCACGCAGCAGGAATTGTTGCAGCTGATCGACCAGCTGAACGAAGACCCGGAAATTGACGGCATCCTGGTGCAGCTGCCTTTGCCGCGCCACATCGATGAAATCCAGGTTACCAACCGCATCAACCCCAACAAGGACGTCGACGGATTCCACGCTTTCAACGTGGGCAAGCTGGCGCTCCGCCAGCCCGGTTTGCGGCCCTGCACTCCCCGCGGCATCATGGCCTTGTTGAGTTTCCATGGCGTCGAGGTCCGCGCCAGGCACGCCGTGGTAGTGGGTGCTTCCAATATCGTGGGGCGCCCCATGTCGCTGGAGCTGCTGTATACAGGCGCCACGGTAACCGTGACCCATCGCTTTACCAAAAACCTGGAAAAGCACGTGCGCAATGCAGAACTGCTGATCAGCGCCATTGGCAAGCGTGGCATCGTCGATTCGAACTGGATTCAACCGGGAGCGGTGGTTGTGGACGTGGGTATCAATCGATTGCCGGACGGCCGCATTACCGGTGACATTGATTTCGATACGGCAGCCCGGCGGGCCGCGTGGATCAGCCCAGTGCCCGGCGGGGTGGGGCCGATGACGCGGGCCACCTTGATGCTGAACACGGCCGAGGCGGCAGGTTTGCAGGTTCCTCTGCCATGCAAACCCCACTCCACTGGTTGATTAGGGCGGGTTAACAGGCCCTTGTGAATCCAGGTCGCTTTGCGATCATCTCATCTTCTAATGGAATTTCCGGGTTGAACTCAAGGCCGCTCAAGGATGGCCGCAACACCCATGCCGCCAGCTGTGCAGATGGAAATCAATCCTCTGCCCGAACCTTTTTCTTCCAGCAACTGGGCCAGGGTGCCCATGATTCGTGCCCCGGTCGCGGCAAATGGGTGACCGACTGCCAGGCTGCTACCCTTGACGTTAATGCGCTCGCGGTCGATGGAACCCATGGCGCGATCCAGTCCGAGACGGTTCCTGCAATAAGTTTCTGACTCCCACGCCGCCAGGGTACACAACACCTGGGCGGCGAAAGCTTCGTGAATTTCGTAAAAATCAAAGTCCTGCAGACTCAGACCGCTGCGCTGCAGCAGCTCGGCCACGGCCACGGTCGGCGCCATCAACAGGCCCTCGTCGTGGACAAAGTCAACAGCAGAGCTGCGTCCCCTGGTGAGGTACGCCTGCACCGGCAAGTCATGCTGCCTGGCCCAATCATCCGAAGCCAGCAACACAGCCGCCGCGCCATCGGTCAATGGCGTGCTGTTGCCTGCGGTTAGTGTCGCGTCAGTGCTTGTCGAGAACGCGGGCTTCAGGCTGGCGAGTTTATCCAGGGTCGTGTCAGCGCGCAGGTTGTTATCCCGGGTAACGCCATTCCATGGAATGACCAGATCATCAAAAAAGCCTTCGTCGAAAGCCCGCGCCGCCTTGTGGTGGCTTGCCAAAGCAAGTTGGTCCTGCGCTTCGCGCGAGATTTGCCATTCCCTGGCCATGCGTTCACAGTGCGCGCCCATCGACAGGCTGGTACGCGGTTCACCGTTGGCGGGCAAGACCGGTTTGAGTTCGCCAGGGCTGAATCCACTGAAAGCCTGGAGGCGTTGTTTGACGCTTCTGGCCGTACTCGCTTTGACCAGGCGCCGGGAAAACCGCGTACCGAAAACAATCGGTGGATCCGACGTGGTATCCGTGCCCGCCGCAATGCCGCATTCGATTTGCCCGGTGGCGATCTTGGCGCCGATCATCAAGGCGGATTGCAGGCTGGTGCCACACGCCTGTTGCAGCGTAACACCCGGTGTCAGTGGCGAAAGGGAAGTGGACAGCACGGCTTCACGCGCCAGGTTCCAGTCCCGGGAATGCGTGGTGACCGCACCGGCTACGACTTCGTCGAATTGCACACCCTGCAGCTTGAACCGCGCGACCAGGCCTTCCAGTGCGGCGGCCAGCATGTCCATGTTCGATTTTTCGGCGTGGATGGTATTGGAACGGCAAAAAGGAATCCTGCTGCCGCCAATGACCGCGATTCGGCGAAGTTCTGTAACCATGGTTTCACTCATTTCCTGCTGGCGCAGAGTTTGTGCTTGCCTGGCTGCCAGCGGAGCTTTCCAGGTAATACATCGGGCCGCCACGGAAGGGCGCAAACCCCGTCCCAAAGACCATTCCGGCGTCCAATGCTTCACTGTCCGTCACGATGCCATCCGCCAGGCAGGCGCGGCACTCATCGAAATAGGGCTGCATCAGCTCGGCCGCCAGGGTTTTCAGGTTGATACCGGCGACGGCATCCTGGTTCTTTTGTGGGCGGCCTTTTTCCCAGCGGTAAAAACCTTCGCCGGTTTTTTTACCCAGCTTGCCCTGGTCAACCAGGGCGCGTATGACAGCGGCATCTTCTGCCGCAGCGCTGCCGCCCAACTGGGTCATCACGTTGAGCCCGACATCCAGTCCAACCGTATCGGCCAACTCCACCGGGCCCATGGGCATGCCGAAGTCAACCGCGGCCTGGTCCAGGGCTTCTTTGGGCACGCCGCGTTCCCGGTGGATTTGTAGTGCTTTTTTCATATAGGGGGCCAGCACACGGTTGACCAGGAAGCCCGGGCTGCTCTTCACGGGTAATGGAAAGCGGTTGATCTGGCCGCAAAACGCAGCTCCCCGCGCAACTTCCCCTGCGTCCGTACCCGGGTCATATACCACTTCCACCAGGGGCATCTTGGCCACCGGGTTGAAAAAATGCAGTCCAATCAGGCGCCGGGGTTGCTGCAGCACCGAGGCAATTTCCGCCAGGGGGATGGCGGATGTGTTGCTGGCCAGTACGGCATTTGGCTTGAGGCGTGGTTCCATTGCCCGGAATAATTGCTGCTTGGCCTCGACGTTCTCAAAAATAGCCTCGATCACCACATCCGCGCGGGACACTCCGAGTCCCTCCACGTCCGCGATAAGGCGGCTTTTGGCACCGGCAACGCGGTCAGGGGTTTTCAGTTTGCTGCGAAACAGCGTGTCAGCCCGTTCCAGCGCTGGTTTGATGTATTTCATTTCGCGATCCTGAAGGGTGACCTCCAGGCCCTGTAGCACACACCAGGCCGCGATGTCCCCACCCATCACCCCGGCGCCTACGACATGCACCCGGCGCGCCCTGAATGAACTTCCCTTGCCTTCGGCTTTCAGTTTGTCCATCAACCGGAACACGTGTCTCAGCCCGCGCGATGTGCTGCCAGTAATCAAGTTGCCGACGCGGACAGCCTCCTCTTCCAGCATTTGCTGCTTGCTGTTTCCGGCCGTTTCCCAGGCGTCGATCAACGAGAAGGGCGCCGGGTAGTGGAGTGGGTTGGCGCGGGCCGCTGTTTTCCTGCGTATCATGCCTGCTATCAAGGGGCGCACCGGGCCACTGTTGGATAAGCTGGCCAGCCATCCCGGGCGGCGGCTCTTCTTCCGGCCCAGCACTGCAGCCCGCGCCGCCCATCGCAACTCGCCATGCGGCCCGACGAGCTGGTCGACCAAACCCAGGGCCCTGGCCTGTGAGGCTCTGAGCATGCGTGCACTCAGCATCAGTTCCATGGCCCTGGGACCACCCATCAATTGCGTGGTCCGCGCGCTACCGCCAAAACCTGGGTAGATTCCGAGCTGCACTTCGGGAAAACCGATCCGTGTAGATTCGATATTCCTGGCGATGCGAAAGTGGCAGGCGAGCGCCAGTTCGAGACCACCACCCAGGCAAAACCCCTCGATCGTTACCACCACTGGAAAGGGTAGTGCCTCGATGCGATTGAATAAACCGTGTACTCCACGGATGGCTTTGGCTGCCTCGGCGGGGTCGGTGACATCCTCGAACTCCCGCACATCGGCGCCGACAATGAATGACCCCGCTTTGCCGGATTGCAGCACAACGCCTCTGGGGGGTGTTTTTTCAAGCAAGCCAACGATCGCTTCCAGCTCGCTCAATACGTCCCGGGACAAGCTGTTGTTCGATTCACCTGCCCGGTCCAACGTCAGCCAGCAGACCTTATCCATATCATGCTCGAGGCGCCAATGGCGGAATTGGGGAGCACTCATGCTGTAACTCCGTACGGTGAAGTATGGTTCGGTTGCATTATGACAGAACCGCCCGGTTCAACCAATGTGCGAGTTGCCTTTAACCCCGAGTCAAGGGGAAGAAGGTTCGCGCGTATTGCTCAGGGCAGCTGGTATCCTGCTGCCCGTAATAGTCCGGCCAGGCTGATCAGCGGCAAACCGATGATGGCGGTTGGGTCATTGGAGATCATAGCCTCCATCAGCACCAGCCCTGCTGATTCTGCCTTGAATGAGCCGGCACAATCCAGCGGTCTGTCCCATTCCACGTACCTGCGCGCTTCATCTTCCTCAAGGATTCGAAACCGCACTTCCGTTTCAACCTGGGCGGTGCGGCAAAAACCCGTTGCAGCACAAACCACGGCCACGGCAGTGTGAAAATTAACGGTTTGCCCGCTGAGTTGGAGCAGCTGCGCGACTGCGTCAACTGCGCCGCCCGGTTTGTTGACAGTGCGGCCCTTGCACTCGCCCACCTGGTCCGAGCCTATGATTACCGCGGACGGGTTGGAATCCGCGATACTGTTGGCCTTGGCCAGTGCAAGGCGGTGTGTGAGGGCTGACGCCGCCTCGCCAGGCAGGGGTAGTTCAGATACGGCAGGAGCCTGACAGGAAAAGGGGATACCCAATCGTTTCAGCAAGCCCATGCGGTATGCACTGGACGAAGCCAGAATCAAAGGATTTTGCCGTGACTGTGAATTCATTTATGTAGTAAAATACGCGGTTTGTTTTAAAGGATCATCCAGGCCGGCGGAATAGAAAGACAAACTGGTAGCTCTGGCTGTCCCGGGGCGGATACGACCCGGCTGAAAGGATATCATTCCTTGGCGCCGGCCAGAACGGAGGCTGCCGGAAAGTGGATTGCGGGAATTTGACAGCCTGCGGGCAGACGCAGGGTGGACTTGAAATGCCCCGGAGGATTGTGACCGGGTGGAGTAATTCGATGTCGCGGGAATATCCGGACTGGCTGGACCCCTGGAAAGCCGCAGAAGGACATAGAACCCTTGCCGGTTCGATGCCACTGAAGCGCATGCCGCGGTTGCGGCCCCTGCTGGCCAGTAGCGAGGGCGAAGTCCGGTTTTCAGCGGCGTTCGATTTTGACCAGCAAGCTCGGGTTACCATTAGCATTGCCGTGGATGGCCAGTTGCCGCTTATCTGCCAGCGCAGTCTTGAGCCGTATCTCGAACCGGTCCATCGTCAGTCGTTGCTGGGCGTGATTGAAAATATCAGCGAAGAAGCAATGATGCCGTTGAACTACGAACCGGTCCTGGTGGAGAACCGGCGGTTGGCGTTGCTGGATCTGGTGGAGGATGAGTTGTTGCTGGGCTTGCCCCAGGTGCCCAGGAAGCCGCAACTTGCTGATGCCCGGGCCGCGCAAGCGGACGAGGGCCAGGCCGTGGCGCAAGCCGAAGCGGCGCGGAACGGGGAATTCCGGCAGCCATTCGCCGGCCTGGCCGAGCAAATGAAGAGGCACGCGGAAGAAAAGAAACAAGGCCGGTAATTCACGGCTGGGAAACAGGGCTGCATGGATGATATTTATTTTTTTTAAAGGGTTTTATTGTTCGCGTATTTTTGACTGGGAGTAATAGATCATGGCTGTTCAGAAAAGTCGTAAAACACCCTCCACGCGCGGAATGCGCCGTTCACACGATGCATTGATGGCGCCGACCTTGTCGGTGGATCCTACTTCAGGTGAAACCCACCGGCGTCACCATGTCAGCCCGGAAGGGTATTACAAGGGCCGCAAGGTCATTGACGACAAGGTCGTCGAAATTTCCGAAGATTAATTGAGTCCCCCCTTCCCGGGCCCGCCAGGGTCCGGGGTAGCTCATGCCGATTTGAGTCGACCGTTTACGACGCCATGAAGGCCGCTGAACAGGCACGCCCGGAGGCGGTCGTGGCAACCTTGTCACTGGACGCGCAAGGCGGCGACCACGGTGTGGACGTAACCGTGGCCGCCGCAGTCCAGGCCCTGCAGGCTGACTCAAGGCTCAATATCATTCTGGTGGGGCAGCAAGATGCCATCGCAGCCCGCGTAAAGCGGGCCCGGTTCGCGGCAAGCTCGCGCCTGAGCGTGCAACATGCACCTGACGTTCTGTCTATGGATGCCAAGCCCGCCACGGCCCTGCGCCGCGGCCGCGGCAGCAGCATGTGGCATGCGCTGCAACTGGTGGCCGATGGTGAAGCCGATGCCTGCGTCAGCGGCGGTAGCACGGCAGCTTTGATGACCCTGGGAGTCAAACTGGTGGGCATGCTTCCAGGTATCCAGCGCCCGGCGCTGATGGCTCATGTGCCAGCGGCCGATGGACTCACCGGGATGTTGGACCTCGGTGCCAACGTCAGTGTGAATGCGCGCCAGTTGGTTCAGTTTGCCGTGATGGGTTCAGTCACGGCCGAAGTGGCCGATGGAATAGTCAGGCCACGGGTGGCTCTCCTCAATGTCGGGCACGAAGACAGCAAAGGACACGATGTGGTCCGCGAAGCCCATCGCCAACTGAAAGACCTGCCGTTGAATTACATCGGGTTCATCGAGGGACATGATATTTTTTCCGGTAAGGCTGATGTTGCAGTGTGTGACGGATTCGCCGGGAACCTGATTCTCAAGTCCAGTGAAGGCCTTGTGCGCTTGCTGCTTGTCGAGCTGAACAGAGCTTTTCACTCCGGCCCGGTCAGCCTGCTCGGTGCGTTGCTGGTCCAACCAGCACTGCGCCACAGGTTGGCGCGGCTCGACCCCGCCGCGCATAATGGAGCCCCGTTGCTGGGCCTGAACGGCGTGGTGTTAAAAAGCCATGGCAATGCTGACGTCAAAGCCATGACGCAAGCGGTACTCGAAGCAGGGCGTGAGGCCCGGCGCCGGGTGCCTGAAAGGATCGAGGCGGCAATTCGTGCCTTTCAACTGGAGTCGGAAGCATGATTTACTCACGGATAGCGGGTACTGGCAGTCATTTACCTGAACGGGTAGTGACCAACAAGGATCTCGAAAAAATCATGGACACGAGCGATGAGTGGATTCGCTCACGCACCGGCATCGCGGAACGGCGGATCATTTCCAAAGGGGAAACCACGACCTCGCTGGGATTGGAAGCGTGCCGCAAAGCCATGGAAGCGGCTGGTGTGGATCCCGCTGAAATTGACCTGTTCATCATGGGAACCACTACTCCTGACCTTATTTTCCCCAGTTCAGCTTGCCTGTTGCAGAAGCAGCTGGGCTTGCCCGATTGCGGCGCGATGGACGTCAACGCCGCTTGTTCCGGCTTTTTGTATGCCTTGAGCATCGCTGACAAATACATCCGTTGCGGCGACGCAAGGAAGGTTTTGGTGTGTGGATCAGAAACCCTGTCGCAACTGATCAACTGGAAACAGAGAGACACCGCAGTATTGTTTGGCGATGGGGCAGGAGCCATCGTGCTGGAGGCCGCAGAAGAACCCGGTATTTTGTCCACGCACATCCATGCCGACGGCAATTATGGTGATCTGCTCAACACCGTTGTGGGGGTTTCGCGCGGTTTCGATGCGCTTAAAGACAATGAGGGAAGAGCTGAGATCCTGATGAAGGGTAATGAAGTGTTCAAAGTTGCGGTGCGCACCCTGGGGCGCATAGTGGATGAAACCCTGAGCGCCAACAACCTGGAGAAATCTGACCTGGACTGGTTGATTCCCCACCAGGCAAATTACCGCATCATTAAGGCAACTGCCCGTATGCTGAACATGGATATGGATCACGTGGTCGTTACCGTGGATCGTCACGGCAACACCTCATCTGCTTCGGTGCCCCTGGCCCTGGATGAGGCCGTGCGGGATGGACGCATTCAGCGTGGAGATATGTTGTTGCTGGAAGCATTCGGGGGTGGTTTCACCTGGGGATCGGCACTTGTCAGGTTTTGAGACCGGGCATAGTTTCCAATGAACAAAACGGCATTTCTTTTTCCCGGCCAGGGATCACAATCCATCGGCATGCTGTCCGAACTGGCTCGCCAATCCGATATGGTGAAAAATACGTTTGACGAAGCATCGCAGGTGCTGAGGTATAACCTGTGGAAACTCGTGCAGGAAGGACCCGAGGAACGGCTGAACCAAACCGAAGTCACCCAGCCAGCAATGCTGGCTGGCGGAGTCGCCTGCTGGCGCGTGTGGAAACAGGCCGGGGGTTTCGATCCGGACTTCATGGCGGGGCACAGCCTCGGAGAGTACTCGGCCCTGGTGGCCGCCGGAACCCTTGAATTCGGCAGCGCCGTGGAACTGGTTGTACACCGGGCGCAGTGCATGAATGTTGCTACGCCGGCGGGTACGGGCGCCATGGCTGCAATCATTGGACTGGAAGATCATGCACTGCGGCAGGTTTGTGAAGCCGCGGCGAAGGGGCAGGTTGTTTCCTGTGCCAATTTCAATTCACCGGGGCAGGTGGTCATTGCCGGCGACAAGGATGCAGTTGCCCGTGCCTGTGAGCTTGCAAGGGCGGCAGGGGCGAGGCGAGCCGTGACTCTGGCGGTCAGCGTTCCTTCACACTGCAGTCTGATGCGCAAGGCTGCACGCGACTTCTCGTTGGCCCTGGCCGATGTCGTTTTTCATCAGGGCGGCATACCGGTCCTGCATAATGTCGATGCCAGGTCACGGTCAACCGAAGAAAATCTCCGCATGGCGCTGGAGCAACAGTTGTGGCAGCCGGTCCGCTGGACCGATACCATCGAGGAACTGTCGCGCCGCGATGTGCGGCGCTTTGCCGAATGCGGTCCAGGCAAGGTGCTTGCAGGGCTAAATCGCCGGATCCTGCGAGATGCGGAAATTGTGGGTTTGTTCGATCTCGATGTCATGAAGGCAACCATCAGGGAATGGAGTTGAGCATGGAACAGGGTCTGGAACGCTGCCTGGAAGGCCAGGTAGCCCTGGTAACCGGCGCCAGCCGCGGTATCGGCGCTGCCATTGCCGACCGGCTTGCCGGAATGGGTGCGAAGGTCGTGGGTACAGCCACCACCCAGGCCGGTGCGACAGCGATCAGCGAACGACTGGCTGTGCTTGGTCCCGGCTGCCGTGGCGAGGCTCTCGATGTGAACGATGGCCCGGCTTGCGCTCAATTGCTACAACGCATTGTCGACAGCCTCGGCGCACCAACCATTCTGGTAAACAATGCCGGCATTACGCGTGACCAGATTTTGCTGCGCATGAAAGAAGAGGATTGGGACGCGGTTGTGAACACCAACCTGCGTTCGGTGTTTCGCTTGAGCAAGGCGTGCTTGCGGGGCATGATGAAGGAGCGCCTTGGCCGTATCATCAGCATTTCTTCCGTGATTGGTGCCATGGGAAATGCCGGCCAGGCCAATTACGCGGCAGCCAAGGCGGGTATGGAAGGGTTCAGCCGCTCCCTGGCCCGCGAGGTTGGCTCCCGCGGCATCACGGTGAACGTCGTCGCCCCCGGCTTCATCCAGACAGACATGACACAGGCCCTGAATGAAGAACAGCGCAGCGAATTATTGAAGAGCATTCCATTGCAGAAGCTGGGTGAACCGCAGGATATCGCCGCAGCGGTCGGTTTCCTGGCCTCGCCCGCGGGCCGCTACATCACGGGCCAAACGCTGCATGTGAATGGTGGAATGTATATGTGAATGTTTATGGGTAAGCGAGTTAATTATCTGATAAATCAAGGCAAAGTTCTTTGGGTCGGGAAAAGCACCATACTGTCCCGAATGTCAGTAAACTGGTATCGAGGCTGCAGATTAACTAGAATTGCGGCCCTGTATCACCTAAACGAGGAAAATCCTGAAAATGAGCAGTATTGAAGAACGCGTCAAGAAGATCGTTATCGAGCAACTCGGAGTCAAGGAAGATGAGGTAACCCCCAACGCTTCCTTCGTCGACGACCTTGGTGCGGACTCGCTGGATACCGTTGAATTGGTGATGGCGCTGGAGGAGGAATTCGAGTGTGAAATTCCGGATGAGGAGGCTGAAAAGATTACCAGCGTGCAACAGGCCATCGATTACGTGACGGCAAACGTCTGACGCCATTTTTCTTTTGATTCCGGACGGCCGGGCAACACCGGCCGCCAAACGCATCTCTTCTACTAACTCCCGCAGGGAGATAACGAGAGTCAGCCGAGGTGATCAACGTGCCACCGCGCCGCATCGTCATAACCGGTATGGGCCTTGTGTGCCCCCTCGGCAATTCTGTTGCGGCCTCCTGGGAAGCTGTTTGCCAGGGCCGCAGTGGCATCGGGCCGGTCACTGAATTCGACGTTTCCCAACTGCCCACCCGCTTTGCCGGGGAAATCCGTGACCTGGAATTGAGCCGCTACATCGAGGAGAAGGAAGCCAGGCGATTCGACAAGTTTGTGCATTATGGTATCGCGGCAGCGGTCCAGGCGATTGAACAAGCGGGTTTGGAGCATGAGGGCCGCGCGGTGAATCCCGAGCGTATCGGCTTTGCCATCGGTTCCGGTATAGGCGGTATTGCGACCATTGAAAGCACCATGCTGATCTACCGCGACAAAGGTCCGCGGCGCGTTTCACCGTTTTACATACCGGGTTCGATTGTCAACATGATCGGCGGAATTCTCTCCATCCGTTATGGCTACAAGGGTCCCAATATCGCCATTGTCACCGCTTGCACCACGTCCACGCACAATATCGGAATCGCCGCGCGGATGATCCGCTATGGCGATGCCGATGTCATGGTTGCCGGCGGTGCAGAGTACGCCACGACACCGACCGGCATGGCCGGATTCAGCTCGGCCAAGGCCATGTCGACGCGCAATGATGACCCGGAGGCCGCCAGCCGCCCCTGGGACCGGGACCGGGACGGTTTTGTGCTGTCCAACGGGGCGGGCGTGGTGGTGGTTGAAGAACTGGAACATGCACGCCGGCGCGGCGCGAACATCCTTGCCGAGTTGGTGGGGTTTGGCATGAGTGGCGATGCCTACCACATGACGGCACCGCCCGAAGACGGCGAAGGCGCAGCACGGTGCATGAAAATCGCGCTGGCCGATGCACAGCGCAATCCCGACGAGGTGAATTACATCAACGCCCATGGAACCTCCACTCCGCTGGGTGACCGGGCGGAAACTGTTGCGGTAAAAACGACGTTGGGGGAGCACGCACGGAGGGTGGCCATAAGCTCCACCAAGTCCATGACCGGACACATGCTGGGCGCAGCGGGCGGCGCAGAAGCCATTTTTACCATACTTGCCTTGCGTGACCAGGTGGCTCCTCCCACCATAAACCTGCATCACCCCGGCGAAGGCTGTGACCTCGATTATGTGCCCAACCAGGCCCGGGAGCTGCCAATCCGGATTGCATTGTCCAATTCGTTTGGATTTGGTGGAACAAACGGAACACTCGTGCTGAGCCGGTTTGGAGATTGACAGTTACAAGGTGAGTGGCGAGTATTGCTTTGAATTAGATGAAGTGCCGGACCTGCTCGGCCTCGCTGAAGCGTTTCCCGAATCCTTCCCCTTTCTGCTGGACAGTGCGGCCATCGGTCCGGTGGGGGGGTACAGCCTGCTGTTCCATGCGGCAGGCGATGTTTTGCTGCGTCAAGCGTGTGGCACGGTGGAAGGTCCCGGCTCGGGCAGTAGTTTTTTCGCCCGCCTGGAAAGCTGGTACCAATCGGAGCGTGCCGCGTGTGCTTGTGCCCAACCGGTAAGTGAAGGTGCCGTGCCATTTTCCGGCGGCTGGTTTCTCTACCTGGGTTACGAGATGGCGGCTGAAATCGAAAGCCGTTTGCAACTTCCTGCCAACGCAACCGGTTTGCCAGACGCTTTTGCTGCCCGATGTCCCGGGGCCATCATCGTATTTCATCCGCCCCCGAACTCGGATCCGGCAAGGTCACGGGCCTTGCTGGTAGCGGAAAATGCCGAAGTAAAAACGCTCATCCTGCAACGGCTGCAAAGCGCTGGCCGGCCAGCCGGTCAAAAAATACCGTCGTTGGAAAAATTACAGGCGGATGAACCGGAGGAATTCCTCTCGGGTACGCGTCGAGTCCTGGACTACCTGCGCGCTGGGGATGTCTTCCAGGTAAATATTTCGCGCAACTGGGCCGGTTATTTCGCCAGCGCTCCGAACCCGGTGGCGATATACCGGCAGTTGCGACGGAACAACCCGGCGCCTTTTGCCGGCTTGTTACGCTGGGGGAGTGCCGCAGTGCTCAGTTCCTCGCCGGAACGGTTGGTGCAGTTGCGCGGTGCGCAAGTGCAGACCCGGCCAATCGCCGGCACCAGGCCGCGGGGCACCGATCCGGCTCTGGACTTGGCGTTGGCACGGGAGTTGATCGACAATGTCAAAGAACGTGCCGAGCACATCATGCTGATAGACCTGGAAAGAAACGACCTGGGCCGCGTGTGCCGCCCGGGAACCGTGGAAGTCAACGAGCTGATGGTCATTGAGAGCCACGCCCATGTGCATCACATTGTTTCCAATGTCCGCGGCGAGTTAATGCCGGCAACCAGCCCTGTAGATGCCATCAGAGCAGTATTTCCCGGGGGTACCATTACCGGCTGCCCCAAAATACGCTGCATGGAAATAATCGCCGAACTGGAGCGGGTGGGCCGTGGTTTTTATACTGGTTCGATGGGTTACCTGGGGCTTGATGGCAGCATGGACCTGAACATTCTGATTCGCAGCATGTTGTTGCAGCGGCAGGACATCACCTTTCGAACGGGGGCGGGAATAGTGGCAGATTCAGATCCGGACCGTGAATTGCAGGAAACTTGCGACAAGGCACGCGGCCTGTTGCTGGCCCTGGAAGATGGTGCACAGGAGAGCCTTTGTGCTTGATTGCCTGGTCAATGGTGAGATTTCCACGCATGTTTCGGTTACCGACCGCGGCCTGCAGTATGGTGATGGCTTGTTTGAGACCATCGCGGTGATGCGGGGTGTGCCACGATTCTGGCAGTTGCACATGGACCGGCTGGCCATCGGCTGTGCAACCCTGGGCATCGAAACGTTTCCGCAGAGCTTATTGCTGCGCGAAGTCCAGACGGTCAGCGCCGGCCATTTGGAGTGCGTGGTGAAAATCATCCTCACCCGCGGTCCTTCCAGTCGCGGTTACACCCCGCCCACCCCAGCCCACCCCAGTCGTATCGTCAGTGCCCACGCCATGCCGGCAAACCTGGAACGCGATTCGATGCATGGAGTCTGTGCACGTATTTGTAATCTGCGCCTGGCCATCCAGCCGGTATTGGGCGGGATCAAGCACCTCAACCGCCTGGAGCAGATCCTGGCCAGTGCGGAATGGAATGACCCATCGGTTCAGGAAGGAGTTCTGCTCGATCCCGAGGATCATGTAATCAGCGCCATCGGTGGGAACATGTTCCTGCTCAGCGGTGAACGTCTCCTGACTCCGCGCATGGACCGCTGCGGTGTGCGCGGCGTGATGCGGGCAGCAATTCTGCAAGCATTCAAGCCACGCTGTGAACAGCGCCGGATCAGTCTCGACATGCTGCCCGAAGCCGATGAAGTTTTCATCTGCAACGCGGTGCGCGGAATCGTTCCTGTGACCCGTATCGGACATTGGGACTACGGAATCGGGCCCCGTACGCGCGAGATACAGACCTGGCTTGAGCAACAGTGAAGCCCGTTCCAGGCAGCCCGTGTAGCAGACGACGGCATGTGGCGTACCGGTAAAAAGTCCATGAAGCGTGTGTTCGGCCTGCTGGCGATGCTCTTGCTGCTGTTGGCTGCAGTGTGCTGGTATGTGTGGGACAGCTATTCACAATTCCTCGAGCAGCCACTGGGGGTCGAGTCCGAAAACGTCGTGCTCGATGTCGAACCCGGCATGCCGGGGCGGGCAGTGATTTCCCGGTTGGCTGAACTGGGTTTAACCGAGGATGGTTGGCAGTGGCGCGTTCTATTGCGCTTCCAGCCGGTGGTGCTGAAAGCAGGGGAATACCGGATTGATCGTGGCCTGACACCGCCGGCTCTGTTGCATAAACTGGTGCGCGGGGATGTGATGCGGTATCGATTCACCATTGTTGAAGGTTGGACCTGGCGGCAACTGCTGCAAGCCCTGCGCGACAATCCCATGCTGGACAAAGGACTGGAAAATGGCTTGAATGAGCTGGATTGGCGCGAAGTTGGCGCCAATCCGGATTCGCTGGAAGGCGCCTTCCTGCCCGAGACCTACCTGTATACGCGCAGCGACAATGCCATCGATGTATTGCGTCAGGCAGCCGGTGCCATGCAAAACACCTTGTCCGAAGCCTGGGCATTGCGCAGTGACGATCATCCGGCAAAAACACCCTACGAATTGTTGATACTGGCTTCCATTATTGAACGGGAAACTGCACTGGACGAAGAGCGGGCGCAAGTCAGTGGCGTGTTCGTACGCCGCTTGCAAAAGGGCATGCGCCTGCAAACAGATCCGACCGTGATCTATGGGCTCGGAGAAAATTTTGATGGTGACATCCGCAGCAGGGACCTGCAAACCGATACGCCCTACAATACCTACACGCGGCATGGCTTACCACCGACTCCGATTGCCATGCCGGGCAGGCCATCCGTGTTGGCAGCGGCACGACCAGACGAGAGCGACGCGCTGTACTTCGTAGCCGACGGCACAGGCGGGCATAAATTTTCCGCTACGCTGGAAGAGCACCAACGCGGCGTGGACGAATTGACAGGAAAAAACTGATGCGTGGCTGGTTTATCACTTTTGAAGGCGGAGAAGGCGCTGGCAAGAGCACCATGCTGGAGCGTTCGCATCGCTGGCTGCTGGCTAACGGTCACACCGTGATCAAGACCCGCGAGCCAGGTGGCACGGAGCTGGCGGAAAAAATTCGCGCCATTGTACTGGATCAAGAAAATACCGTCCTGTGCCCAACGGCTGAATTGTTGCTGGTGTTCGCGGCCCGCGCACAGCACCTGCATGAATTGATTCGTCCGGCCCTGAAACGCGGCGACACGGTGCTTTGCGATCGTTTCACCGATGCGTCCTGGGCTTACCAGGGCGGTGGCCGCGGCATGCCGGCGGAAACCATTGCCGCGCTGGAAAAAGCGGTTCATGGAGACCTCCAGCCTGACCTGACATTGCTTCTCGACCTGCCAGTACGGTTGGGCATGGAGCGCGTGGCTGACCGCGGTAATTCGGACCGGATCGAACGCGAGTCGGCAGCGTTTTTCGACCGGGTGCGCCAAAGCTACCTCGCCAGGGCGGCGGAAGCGCCAGGCCGTTTCGCGGTCATCGATGCGTCACTGGATGAGGAATCAGTCTGGCAGCAAGTGGAAACCGCCCTGCAACAAAGGTGTTCACGATGAATTACCCCTGGCTGGAACCAGCATTGCAGGAGTTCAGGACCCGGCTGCGCAATGACCGCCTGGCGCATGCCTGCCTTCTGTCAGGGCCCAGGGGTCTCGGCAAAACCGACCTTGCGCAGAGGATGGTGGCTACCCTCTTGTGTCTGCAAGGAGGTGAAACTGAGTGCGGCGTGTGCCGCTCGTGCCAGTTGCTGCGCGGTGGCGCCCACCCCGATTTCCGCCTGATCAGCTATGAGATCAATCCGAAAACCGACAAGTTGCGCACAGCAGTTGTGATCGAACAGGTGCGCGAGCTGAACTCGGTCATACACCTGACACACGCGCTGAGTCCCCGCAAGGTGGTCTTGATCAACCCTGCCGAAGCGATGAATCGCAATACTGCGAATGCTTTGTTGAAGACACTGGAAGAACCTCCCGGTGATGGTGTGGTGTTGCTGGTTTCGCATGACCCGTCACGCTTGCCCGCGACCATTCGCAGCCGATGCCAGAGCATTAATGTCCGTCTTCCGGATGAGGCAATGGCCCTGCGGTGGCTGCTTGAAACGACCGGGGCCAAGGAGAGGTTTGCGCGGGACGCCTTGTGTGCCTGCGCCGGTAGCCCGTTGCTGGCGCAAAGCATGCTGGCCAGTGGCGATATTGAACATTTCCGGGCGGTTGGCCGCATGCTGGAGCGGGTGCAGGCTGACGAAACTGCCGTGGGTGAAGTTCTGGAAACCTGCGCAGCCGTGGACCAGGAAGGTTTGTGGAATTGGATTTCCCTGCTGGCAGCGCAACGTCTGCGCGCCTGCTTTGGCCTGGGTGCACAGGAATCGGCAGCGACTCGACCTGCAGGTGCTGAGCGGCTGGTCATGGCACGGCGAATCTCGCGGCTGCAATCGCTTGCCGATGAAAATCGCCGTGCCCAGAAAAGCCCGCTGCGCAAGGACTTACTTCTGCGTGATTGGCTGATACAATGGTCGCGACTCGCCAGTTCATAATGGCCGGGCAGCCATAGCAGAGGGATTTTCAGGGAATGGCACAACAGGGAATTCTGTCTCTTTCAATCAAGGACAAGGTGGCCTTGTATCGTTCCTACATGCCGTTCGTGCAGGGTGGTGGCTTGTTCGTGCCGAGTACCAAGTCATTTCAGCTGGGCGACGAGGTGTTCCTGTTGCTCACCGTCATGGAATTTGATGAACGGCTGCCAATTCCAGGCAAAGTCGTCTGGATAACACCGCAAGGGGCCGCGGGAAACCGCAAGGCCGGGATCGGCGTGCAATTCGCAGATACACAGGATGGCGCTCATGCCCGTACCGTGATCGAGTCTCACCTGGCTTCGATGATCAAGAGCAACGTCAGCACGCACACGATGTGAGCAGTGCGAAGTACGAAGAGCGCAGCGCTGCAAAGAATCATACCCGCGCATTGGCAAAGGCCTGTCGCAGCGCGTTTATCACCTCGTCAACATCATTCTTTCCCTGGTAATAATGCGGGGACAAGCGGATAAATTGTTCCCGTATGGCGCAGGTAATGCCGCGCTTGAGCAACAGTTGGTGCAAAGCGGTCACGGCAAAACCGGTTGGTTTGAAGCTCACGATGCCCGATCGGCGCGGTGATTCCTGCCTGCTTACCAGCTGGAGACCCGGAATGTCCCGCAAGCCTTCGAGCAGCAGGGCAGTATTGCCCAGCACCCGTTTTTCCACCTGCTTCATGCCGGCAGAGAGCAACACCTCGAGCGAGGCCTTGAATGCCACTTGGCCAAGGGTGTTCGGGCTGCCTGCTTCAAACCGGCGCGCGGAGGAAGCTGGTGTCCATTCTTTGCGCGAAAAATTCCATGGCTGGTCAAACATGTGCCAACCGAGTTGACGCAAGTGTAATCGGGGGCGCGATTCTTCGTCGCTGTAAAACAGGGCAATCCCCTCCGGGCCCAGTAGCCACTTGTGCGCGTCGGCTGCGAGGAAATTGATGTGGCACGCGGACACGTCGATCTGCAACGCGCCCAGGTGTTGTATGGCATCGACGAAAAACAGGACACCACGTTTCTTGCACGCTTCACCCAGCTGCTGCAGGTCCAGACGGAATCCATCGCTCCACTGCACCGAGCTGACGGCCAGAATGCGCGTTTTCCGGTTCATGGAACCGATCAGGGCGTTTTCGGCGTTCTCAGCGCCACGAATGTCAATCTCGCGGATTTCGACACCGCGCTCGCTTTGTGCAAGCCACGGCAGCCGATTGGAGGGAAATTCCCCCTGCGGCAGCACCAGGTTTTCGCCCGCTTGCCAGTCCAGTCCCCAGGCCACCAGGGAAATCCCTTCGGTGGTGTTTTTGAGCAGAGCAATATCCTGGCCGGAAACGGCTCCAATCAGGCTGGCGAGCTGGTGCCGCAGCTGTTGTTCCAGCTTTACCCATTGCGCATAAGCGGCAGGGCCTTGCGCGGCATTTTCGGCGGCAAAATTCCGCACTGCGTCAGCTGTGGCGGCTGGCCATGGAGCGATCGCGGCATGATTAAAGTAATGGCCTTCCCGTTTGCTGGGAAATTGTCGCTGCAACTCAGCCAGGTCCAGGCCAGCGCCTGATCGCGTGTCCATGCAGGTATAATGAACCCGGTTCCCTTTGCCGGCAAACCTTGGCCATGACCCAGGCACCCACACGCGCCATTTTGCACGTCGACATGGACGCGTTTTATGCCTCGGTGGAAACCCGGGACAGGCCAGAGCTTACCGGTCAGCCCGTGGTGGTGGGTGGACTGGGTCCGCGCGGAGTTGTGGCCACGGCAAACTACGCGGCGCGTGTATTCGGCATACGCTCTGCAATGCCCATGGGCCAAGCGCGACGCCTGTGTCCAACGGCTCACTTCCTGCGTCCCCGCATGGGTCGTTACCGCGAAGCATCCGCAGCGGTGTTTGACATATTTCACTCGGTAACGCCGCTGGTCGAAGGCTTGTCGCTCGACGAGGCCTTCCTCGATGTAACCGCCAGCGCGCGTTTGTTTGGCAATGCGCTGGATATTGCGCAGCGGATTAAAGACGAAATCCGCAGCGGTGTGGGTCTGACTGCTTCCATCGGGGTCGCGCACAACAAATTCCTGGCCAAGCTGGCGTCCGACATGGACAAGCCGGATGGCCTGGTCTGTGTCCCGGCCGGAAGGGTTCATCAGTTCCTGGACCCCATGCCGCTCAGCCGCTTGTGGGGCATCGGGCCGCGCACAGCTCCCAAACTGAGGTCCCTGGGCATCCTCACGTTTGGGCAACTGCGTCGTGCCGACGTGGCCCTGTTACGCACCGCCCTGGGTAACCGCTCGGAACATTTCCGCTTGCTGGCCGCGGGTGAAGATGAACGGGAAGTCGAGCCCGTGCAGCCGGACAAATCGATCAGCCATGAGATAACTTTTGACACCGACCTTGGTGACCGCACCGAACTGCTGGCCGAGTTGCAAGGCTTGACGGAAGCTGTTGCCTGGCGATTGCGCAGGCGTCAGCTCATTGCCCAGACCGTGGTCGTCAAGATTCGTGACCCTTCCTTCCACACCGTTACACGCAGCCGCAGTATGCGCGCAGGTTCCAACAGCACCATGACTCTGTACCGTATGGCGCGAGCGCTGTTCGAAACCTGGCGCAGCGCAAACAACAGCACCCCGGTGCGCCTGCTGGGTGTGGGTGTGAGCGGTTTGGAGCACCGCCTCGGGGAAGGACAGCAGAATGGAATGGCGGCAGGAAATCAACTGGACAGTGGCGTGGATCAACGCCTTGATGCCGTGTTTGATTCGATCAATACGCGCTACGGCGAGGCCAGGATCGTTCACGGATTGACCCTGAGGCGACGGCGTGAAAAGTGACACGGAGACGTTGGCTGGCTGCTTCAACCTGCCAGGGGATGGTTTGGTTCAGCTTTGCATCGCTGGCGCGATGTGTTCTGCGCGTAATTCCCGCCGCAGGATTTTGCCGACGTTGGTTTTGGGCAGTTCAGCGCGGAATTCGATGTGTCGCGGCCGCTTGTATGCAGTGAGCTGGCCCGCGGCAAACGTGCGCACTTCTTCTTCAGTGAGCGTAGGGTCCCTGGCAACGATGCACACCATCACTGCTTCGCCGGACTTCTCATCTGGTACGCCGATGGCAGCGACTTCCAGCACCTTGGGATGGGAAGCGATCACATCTTCGACTTCATTGGGATAAACGTTGAACCCGGACACCAGGATCATGTCCTTCTTGCGGTCGACGATTTTGAAATAACCCTGGGAATTCATCACCGCGATATCGCCCGTGCGCAACCATCCGTCGGGCGTCATGACCTTGGCAGTCTCTTCCGGCCGCTGCCAGTAACCTTTCATCACCTGCGGGCCGCGCACCACCAGTTCCCCGGTTTCACCGGCAGGCCGTAGCTTGCCTTCATCATCCATGATGCCGCACTCGGTAGAAGAAATCGGCAAGCCAATGCAACCGTTGTACTCGGCCAGGTCGATGGGGTTCATGCAGGCAGCTGGCGAAGTTTCGGTCAGGCCATACGCTTCAACGAGCGTGGTGCCGGTAACCTGGGACCAGCGTTCGGCCACGGCGCGCTGCACGGCCATACCGCCGCCAAGCGCCCCTTTGAGGCTGGAGAAATCCAGTTGCGCAAACCCCGGCGTGTTCAGCATGGAGTTGAACAGGGTATTGACTCCGGTGATCATGGTGAAGGGAAACCGGGCCAGCTCGGCAATGAAACCCGCCATGTCACGCGGGTTGGTGATCAGCAGGTTGACACCCCCCAGAGCCATGAAAACCAGGCAGTTGGCCGTAAGTGCAAAGATGTGGTACAGCGGCAGGGCGGTGACGATGATCTCGATACCCTGGCCCATGCCCATGGGTTCCAGCCAGGCCTTCGACTGCAGCATGTTGGCCACCAGGTTGCCGTGAGTCAGCATCGCACCCTTGGATATCCCGGTCGTGCCGCCGGTGTATTGCAGGAATGCCAGGTCCGCCAAGTCAATGCTCACCGGGCGCATCGTCAGCCCGGCTCCTGCTTTGAGAACCTGCTTGAACGTGACCGCGCCTGGCAATCGCCAGGCCGGGACGGCTTTGCGCACATGCATGAGTGTGAAGTTGACCAGCAGGTTCCTGGGAAAATTCAACAGGTCGCCGATCTGGGTGGTAATGATGAGATCAAGCGGCACATCAGCCCGGACCTCTTGCAGCACGCAGGCGAAATTCTCGACCACGACGATGGCGCGTGCGCCGGAATCGATGAGTTGGTGCTTCAACTCCCGTGCGGTGTACATGGGATTGGTGTTGACCACGACCAGCCCCGCGCGCAAGGCGCCGAACAGGGCCACCGGGTACTGCAGGATATTGGGCATCATCAGGGCAATCCGGTCGCCCCGGTTCAGACCTTGATGCTGCAGCCATGCGGCAAATTTCCGTGTGGCCGCGTCCAACTCCGCGTAGCTTATTTTCGTGCCTAAGTTAACGTACGCGGTGCGGTCGCGAAATCGCTTGCAGCTGTCTTCGAAAATATCTGAAATCGACGTGTAACGGGACATGTCAATCTCGGCGGGTACGCCTTGGGGGTAACTGCCCAGCCAGGGTTTGTTCACGGAATTTCCTCGTCACGCGTTGCTTTTGAGGCTTGACTGCGGGCCACAATGATTGGACATTGCACCATAATGACAATTGGCCGGCAAGCACCGGAAGCAGCGGTTAACTCCAGGCTCGCTGCCCACAGGTTGCCACTGTCACTCGGCGCGCTCAGCACGATCTGCGGCCTTTGCGGCAGAAACGCGCTCCGCGCATAATTGATCAGAGGCTCCTTAATGGGTGAACAGAACGTCCAACGCGATCACGACACGCTCGGTCACCAGGCTTGCATGAAGGCCCTGCTCAGTGAGTGCAGAGCACTTGATCAGATGCTGCTGGATGCTTGCCTGACGGATGGCAAGTAATGGCCCGCCAGGTTCCAGCCGTGCTGATCGCGGTATTGCTGTCCTGCATGCTGCTTTCCTGCAGCCCGCCACCCTCGGTGGAGCAGCAGATCATCGGCGTAATCAGGGAAATGGAGGAGCAGGTAGAGGCCGGGGAGCGCCGGGCTTTCATTGCTCACGTGGCTGACGACTTCGTTGGACAGCACGGGATAACGACCCGCGATGAGCTCAATGCCATGGTGCTGCTCCAGCTCAACCAGCATCGGCGGCTGCAGGTGCAATTGTTTCCCATTCACGTTACACCCACCATGCCTGGCCAGGCACAAGCCTCATTCCGTGTATTGCTGACCGGCGGACCCGGTTGGATACCCGACAGCGGCCAAATGTACACCGTGGGGACCCGCTGGCAGGAGCACGATGGCGACTGGTTCCTGGTTACCGCGCGCTGGCAAGCGGTGCGCGTGGAAGACGTTCTGCAATGAGCATGGTTTTTCGCAGATTTTGAGAACTCCGAGAGTAAAATAGGTAAATGTTTCACCCCGCGGTCCAATCCTGGTTCGACTCGGCATTTTCGGCCGCGACGCCGGTGCAGGTTTCTGCCTGGGAGCGGATTCAGGGTGATAATGATGTCCTGATCGCAGCACCGACCGGCAGCGGCAAGACATTTGCTGCTTTCCTCTGCGCCATCAACCAACTGGTGTTGCAAAGCGAGCAGGGCAGCCTCGCCGATGGCGTGCAGGTGCTGTACATCTCACCGCTCAAAGCGCTCTCCAACGACATCGAGAAAAACCTGCAAATTCCCCTGGCCGGGATCGACCAGTGGCTGCAGGCAAACGGTGGCAGCGATTGCCGAATACGCGCCATGGTGCGTACCGGCGACACGACCCCTGGTGAACGCGAACAGATGCGGCGTCAGCCGCCACATATCCTGGTCACCACGCCCGAGTCGTTCTACCTGCTCCTGACTTCCGCCTCCGGCCGCGCCATGCTCTCTGGTGTGCAAGATGTCATCGTGGATGAAATTCACGCCATTGCCAGCAGCAAGCGCGGCAGCCACCTGGCTCTGTCATTGGCACGGCTGGATGCGTTGCTGCCGCGGCGGGCTCGCCGTATCGGCCTGTCTGCCACGCAGAAGCCCATCGAGGTCATTGCCCAATTCCTCACCGGTGGATTGTCCTGTGACATTGTCGATACCGGTCACCAGCGCCAACGCGACCTACAGCTGGAATTGCCTGAGTCACCCCTGTCGCCCGTCATGGCCAATGAGGTGTGGGAGGAAATCTACAACCGCCTGCAACAGCTGGTTACGGCGCACCGCACCACGCTGATATTTGTCAACACGCGGCGCCTGGCTGAGCGCCTGGCCCGGCACCTGGCTGAACGGCTCGGTGAAGAAGCCGTTACCGCCCACCATGGCAGCCTGTCCCGCACCCATCGGCTGGAGGCGGAGCAGGCGCTGAAGACGGGCCGCTTGCGGGCCCTGGTGGCGACTGCTTCGCTGGAGCTGGGTATCGACATCGGGCATGTAGATCTGGTCTGCCAGATCGGTTCGCCTGGCAGCATTGCAACGTTTATCCAGCGCGTCGGGCGGGCTGGTCACAGCGTGGGGGCCATACCCAGGGGCAGGCTGTTTCCCTTGTCCCGGGACGACCTGGTCGAAAGCGTTGCCTTGCTGCGCGCTGTGGACCAGGGATTGCTGGATGCCATAACGATTCCATCAGCTCCGCTTGACGTACTGAGCCAGCAGGTGGTGGCGGAACTGAGCGCCCGGGAGTGGGAAAGCGAAGCCCTGTTCCTGCTGATCCGCAGCGCCTGGCCCTACCGTGCTCTCGAACGCACGGCGTTCGACCAGGTCATCGCCATGCTGGCCTCAGGCTATGCCACGCGTCGCGGCCGCCGCGCCGCCTACATTCACCACGATGCGATCAACGGGCGTTTACGCGCCCGCCCGGGGGCACGTCTTACGGCGCTGCAAAACGGGGGCGCTATACCCGATCAGTTCGATTACGAGGTGGTGCTGCAGCCCAATGGCTTCCGGGTGGGGACCCTGAATGAAGATTTTGCCTTCGAGAGCATTCCCGGCGATATTTTCCAGCTCGGCAACACCAGTTATCGCATGGTGAAGATTGAGCAGGGCAGGGTGCTGGTCGAGGATGCGCGCGGTCAACCGCCGACCATTCCATTCTGGCTGGGTGATGCCCCCGGCCGCAGTGATGAACTTTCCCTTGCTGTGTCCGGGCTGTGCCAGGAATTCCAGGAAAAGTTGCGTGAGCTGCCGCGGGAAACGGTGGTCCGGCAGTTGCAGGACGAGGGACTCAGTCCCACGGCGGCGCAACAACTGGTGGCTTATCTCGCGGCGGTGCTGGATGCCCTCGGCTGCATACCCACCCGCCGGCATTTCGTGCTGGAGCGGTTTTTCGATGACACGGGCGACATGCACCTGGTGATCCACGCTCCCCTGGGTTCGCGCATCATGCGTGCCTGGGGATTGGCTTTGCGCAAGCGCTTTTGCCGCCATTTCAATTTCGAATTGCAGGCGGCAGCGCTGGAAAACAGCCTGATTCTCTCGCTCGGTGAAACGCACAGTTTTGACAACTCGTCGATCCCGGCTTTTCTCAAGGCGGCGACGGTTCGCCAGGTGCTGATACAGGCGCTTCTGGACGCTCCGATGTTTGGGGTGCGCTGGCGCTGGAACGCCACCATCGCCCTGGCCGTGCAACGCATGCGCAATGGGCAGAAACTTCCGCCTCAATGGCAGCGCAACCAGGCCGAAGACCTGGTTGCGGTGGTATTCCCGGACCAGCTGGCCTGTTTGGAGAACATCCGTGGCGAACGGGAGATTCCCGATCATCCACTGGTGCGGCAAACTATCGATGACTGCCTGCAGGTAACCATGGACATCGTGGGGCTGGAGCGGGTGCTGCAGCAAATCGAGCACGGCCAGATCGAAATCAGCTGTCTCGACCTGACCGCGCCATCGCCGCTGTCGGCGGAAATCATCAACGCCCGGCCCTATGCCTTTCTTGATGACGGAGACGCGGAAAACCGCCGCACCCGGGCCATCACGCAAAACAACCGGGACCTGGACAATGCCGCCCTGCTCAGCATCATCAGTGTGCCGGCCATCGAGCAGGTGAAGGCTGAATGCTGGATTTCGCCACGCAACCCGGATGAACTGCACGATGGCCTGCTGCAACTCGGTTTTCTGACCGAGAGTGAATTCACCACGGGCTGTGCCAGCAGCGGCGCCAGCGGTATGGCCCAAGCCTGGGCCCGCTGGTTCCAGGCCCTCGCCGGCGAATTGCGCGCCTGCCGCGTAACACGGGCTGATGGCCGCCAGTGGTGGGTAGCCACGGAACGGCTGGGTGAATTTCTCACCCTGACAGACCAGCTTACGCCGCAGCCGGATCCCAGCGCGGTGTGGCCAGTGCATAAAGCACCGAGCCCGCAACAGGCTCTGGTGGAGCTGGTGCGCAGCCGGCTGGCGGGCCTTGGGCCGGTCCGGCTTGAAAAGCTGGCCGCCGACTTCGGCCTGCCGGCGAGTGAAATCCGCCAGGCGCTGATGGCCTTGCAGAACGAAGGTTATGTCATACGCATGGCGGCGGAGGCTGCCGACCCATCGTCACTGTGGTGCGAACGCCGCTTGCTGGCGCGAATCCACCGCTACAGCCGGGAGCATCGCCGGTACGCCAGCCGCCCGGCCAGCCCGGCTGCATTCATGCGCTTCCTGGTGTCCTGGCATGGGCTTGACGCCCCTTGCGCGGATGTGGCCGGAGCCCTGGCTGCACTGGAGGGTTGGGCTGCGCCATTGGCAGCATGGGAACCCGCCCTGTTGCACAGCCGTTGCCGCGACTACACCCCGCAGGCCCTGGACCAGCTGGTACTCAGCGGCCAATTGAGTTGGTTCCGGCCGGCACTGGGTGCGGCAGAGCGCCGGCAGGTCGTGGCGGCGACACCGATCTGCATCGTGGCCCGGCAGAGCGCTCCAGGCTGGCAACCCGGCAACCCATTGAATGACCAGGGCTTGCCTGCAGCCAGCGAACAGATTCTGGGCCTGCTGCGGCAGGAAGGGGCCATGTTTACCAACGACCTGCAGCAGCGTTTGGGTGTGTTGCGGCCGCAGCTTGAACAGGCCCTCGGCACGCTGGTGGCGC
>DATDPS010000101.1:0-2612 GCA_035292625.1 Lysobacterales bacterium
TGAACTATGCCGGTGAAATCAGCATTTACCGGGCACGCCTGGAGCAGCAGCTCAGCACCGTGCGTTTCAACCTCAAGGACGTTGGGCAAACGGTGGGCCGCCTGAAAGAACAGCTGCGGAAAATGGACATGGAAACGGAAGCCCAGATGCTGTCGCGCTACCAGAGCGCTTCGGCCAAGGGCAGTTCGGAATTCGACCCGCTTGAATTGGATCGATTCTCCAACATGCAGCAATTGTCCCGGGCGCTGTCCGAATCGGCCAGCGACCTGCTTAACCTGCAGGACATGCTGGAGGAGTCCGTGCGCCAGGCCGAAAGCCTGCTGGTACAGCAGTCACGGGTAAGCACGGACCTGCAGGAAGGTCTGATGCAAACGCGCATGACGCCATTCGGCAGCGCCGCCCCGCGGCTGCGGCGCGTGGTCCGCGCCGCCGCGGCGGAAACGGGCAAGCGGGTGCGCTTGCACCTCAAGATGGCCGGCAGCAGTGATCAACTCGATCGTAATGTTCTTGAGCGCATCACCGCGCCGCTGGAACACATGCTGCGAAATGCGGTGGTGCATGGCATAGAAGCCCCCAAGGCCCGGCGCAAGCGCAACAAACCGGAAGAAGGCGAGATCACCGTGACCGTGGAAGCCGAAGCCACCGAATTCGTTGTCCGGGTGGAAGACGACGGCAATGGCGTGGACCTGGACGCGGTGCGCAGGCGCGCCTTCGAGCGCGGCATGATCGGCAAGGATGAGACAGTTTCCGAGCAGCGCCTGACCAGCTTCATCCTCGAAAGCGGGTTCTCAACCGCCGGGGCGGTGACCGGTCTGGCCGGCCGCGGAGTTGGCATGGACGTGGTCAGCAGCGAAATCAAGCAGATCGGCGGATCGATGGACATCCAAACGGCCGCCGGCGAGGGCACCTGCTTTAGCATTCGCATCCCGTTTAGCCTGGCGGTCATGCAGGCCATCGGAATCACCGTGGACCAGCGGCCATTCCTGGTGCCGCTCAACAGCGTGAGTGGCGTCGCCCGCATGACGCCGGCAGATTACAGCGTGCTGCGCACAAGCGCGTCGCCGGTTTACGAATTTGCCGGTGAGAGTTACCCGGTGCTGGAGCTGGAGCCCCTGTTGGGCGGGGACCCGATTACCGTGGACAGCGGCAACGTCTCGCTGCTCATGATCCGCTCAGGCGAGTACAAGGCAGCGTTCCGGGTGGCCGAATTGCAGGGGCACCAGGAAGTGGTGGTGAAGCCGGTCGGCCCGCAAATCAGCAGCATTCCCGGCATCCTGGGAGCAACCATCAGCGCCGATGGCCAGGTGGTTATCATTCTCGATATGGGCCCGGTGATTCGCCGCGGCCTGGCCGCCGCCGCAGCGCCGGCGCCGGCTGTTGTCGCGGAACCGCGGGAAGACAAGCGCACGCCGCTGGTCATGGTCGTCGATGATTCCATTACCATGCGAAAAGTCACTTCACGGGTGCTGGAAAACCACTCGCTGGACGTAATGACGGCGCAGGATGGCCTGGATGCCATTGAAAACCTGCATGAACGCATCCCGGACCTGCTGTTGCTGGACATCGAAATGCCACGCATGGATGGTTATGAATTGGCTGAGCACGTGCGTGCTGATCCCCGCCTGCGGCATATTCCCATCGTCATGATTACGTCGCGTGCGGGTCAGAAGCACCGCAAGAAGGCGCGGGACGCAGGCGCCAATGCCTACCTGACCAAACCTTACCAGGAAGCAGACCTGGTTGCCCAGGTGGGTGAAATGCTCAAGCTGGACCTGCAGCAAAGGAGAACTGACTGAAATGCCGCCCAGGACAGATGAGAAAAAAAACGAGCGCGATACCACCAGGAACCGTGCCTCGCAAACCGGGCAAATGGCCCATCTTGCCGGTAGCAGCCGGCCGTCAACACCTCACCGGGAACGGACTGCGGCTTTTGACAAGAAAGGCCCGGCACCAGAGCTGCCAAAGCTGAACTGCACGCTTGCGCCCATGCAAACAGAATCTGTGCTGTTGCCCACCGGTGCAATTGCCGAGGTAGTCGATTACCACACGCCGGCGCCAGTGAACTCCGCTCCGGAATGGTTCCTTGGCCACATCGATTGGGAGGGCCGGCAGGTCCCCGTATTCAACTACGCGGCCCTGATCAGTGGCAACGAGACTGGCGCAATAAACGGAAAGACCCGCATCATGGTCGTCAAGTCACTGTCGGACTCCGCCCGCCTGCCCTACCTGGGGATATTGATCAATGACATTCCAAAACTGGTCACGGTGCAACTGGACCAGCTGGTGCATACCGGCGATGAACGGAAGTCACTCGGGGTGTTCTGCCATGTCCGTGTGCAGGACCAGGCAGCGGTGATTCCCGACCTGGACCGCCTCACCCATCTGGTTACCCACGCTGCCTTCGGGATCCTGCCGATAACCCGGGCCCAGAATTAGGGCCGGTTAACGCCAGGCAACTGCATAGCGTTAACAAGCCCTGATCAGGCCAGGTCCCCGGCCACGGCCTGCAGTATGGCCACGGCCGCGGGGCCCGCGGTCTCGGTGCGCAGCACCCTGGGCCCCAGGCTCACCGGCAGAACGCCGTTACGCTCCAGGGAATCCAGTTCGAAGGT
>DATDPS010000102.1:0-11449 GCA_035292625.1 Lysobacterales bacterium
GGCGCACCCGGTATTCCATTTCGTGCCCGCCTCGATTGCCGCTTTTCTGCTTCCAGCGTTCGTTTACTGGACCGGAATGAAGCTGTGGTTGCGCCAGGGCAAGGCGGAGAAACCGGAGTTCTCCCGCCTGGTGGCGCCGAACATCTGAATGCCGCATTTCAACGGGCTGGAGTGAGACGATGACTCTGCTGGTGATCGCAGCGGTAATCCTGGCTGGAATGTGGGCCGCCGGCACCTGGTTGTTGCGTGGCGCGGACCTTTCCGCCTTCGACCGGCCGGGTGAACCCGGTGCGGCGGTCTCCTTCCCCGGGCACGAAGGGCCCAGCGAGGGGCACTGGGAAGCGGTTGCCGCGATCGAGCAGTTCGGCCTGCAGGCCGTGGGGCTTTCGCGCCGGCAGCGCCTCGAGTTCATGCGTTCGTACATGGACGGGCAAGGCCGTGCAAGAAGTTATGCCTGTTCATTCAGCCCGGTCGATGCCGGCGGCGTGGCGGCGGAGTGGGTGCAGGTGCCGGGAGCCGACAGCGCGCGCCGCGTGCTGTACATTCATGGCGGCGCTTTCATCGCCGGCAGCCCTCTGAGCCACCGCAACATCACCAGCCAGTTTGCCGCGCGCACCGGCGCTTGCGTCCTGTCCATCGATTACCGCCTGATGCCAGAGCACCGGCGGCGTGACGGCATCGAAGACTGCCGCTCCGCCTACCGCTGGATCCTGGACAATGGCCCGCAAGGGCCGCAAGCGGTGCAGCACCTGGTGATTTCCGGTGACTCCGCCGGCGGCAACCTCAGCCTGTCATTGGCGGCTTGGGTAAGGGACCAGGGTTTGCGCCGGCCCGATGCCGTGGTCGCATTGTCCCCGACCGTGGACGGTACCTTTTCCAGTCCCAGCATTGTCTCCAACCTTGGCACCGACGTAATGCTCGGGCCCCTGTTCAAGGCCCTGCTCAAAATACCGGCGTGGCTACGGCGCTGGGTCTACGTGCTGGAGAACCGGTTCAATCCCGCCGACCCGGTGGTTTCCCCGGTGTTCGGCGATTTGTCCGCACTGCCGCCGACACTCATCCAGGTCAGCGAGGCGGAAATGCTGTTGGACGACGCACGCCGCTACGTCAACAAGGCGCGCGCCTCCGGCACGCGGGCCGTGGTCCAAAGCTGGGGGCACATGATGCACGTGTGGCACATTTTCTACCCGCAGGTGCGCGAAGCCGGGGAAGCCTGGGACGAAATTGTCCGTTTCCTGGATTCCACCCGCCCCGCGTAGAGTGCGCCGATATCAGTCCGCGCTCACCAGCCCGTTCAGCCGGTCGTTTTCCGCCGCCGCCGGATCCCGCCTGGCCGGGTCACCGCGCCCGCCGCCCCCGGCTGTTTCCAGCACCATGCGGTGGCCGGCCGGGATGAGTTCACGCCCCATACCGGGTAAAGCAGCGCCCCGTGCACCTGCGCTGTCCTTGACATAAACCTGCGCCGGGGCGCCGGAACCGCCGCCCTGGAAGCCGCGCGGCGGGTGCCGGATGCGGTCGAACATCTTGGATACCACGAAGGCTTCGCCCTCGGCATGGCCAAACTCCATCACCTGGCCGAGGCCGCCACGGAATTCACCGGCGCCGCCCGAACCGGGCCGGTACTCCTTGCGCCAGATGATCAGCGGCGCGCTGTTCTCACTGATCTCCACCGGCGTGCTGCGCACTCCCGAGGGAAAGGCTGTGCACGAAAGTCCGTCCTTGCCCGGCCGGCCACCGGTGCCTCCGGCGTAGAAGGCATTGAGCACGAAGGGCTCGCTCCGGCTGCCCGCAATCAGGCCGCGCCCGCCCAGGAATACCGGTCCGAACAGGCAGGAAGCGCCTTCGGCCGGCACCATCCCGCCGAGAGGTTCGGCGAGGCAGCCCAGCACCACGTCGGGCAGCATCTGGCCGATGGCGTGGCGGGCCGAAACTGCCGCCGGGCGTGGCGCGTTGAGGATGCAACCCTCGGGTGCGCTGACCCGCACCACGCCGAGTGAGCCGGCGTTGTTGGGCACATCGTTGCCGATCACGCAGCGCACGCCGAAAGAGGCGTAGGCCTGGGTGTAGGTCAGCGGCACGTTGATGCCGTGGCCGCAGACCGGTGACGTGCCGGCAAAATTTACCTCGATGCCATCCGCTGCTATGCCAAGGGTACATACCAGGTCCACGGCTTCATCGTAACCGTCGACGCGCATGCGGTAACTCCAGCTGCCCACCGGGAGCTTGCGGATCTCGGCCAGCATGGCCTCGCGCGAATGGGTGATGATCAGCTCGCCGGCCGCATCCAGGCTGTGCGGGCCGTATTCATCGAGAATGGCGCACAGGCCCTCGGCTCCGGCCCGGTTGCAGGCGGTGAGGGAATAAAGATCACCTTCCGCTGCCCGCGGGTCGCGCACGTTGGCGCGCAGGATCCCGAGCAGGGTCTGGTTGGCATCGCCGCCCCGGAACAGGTAGCCGATGGGTATGTTGAGCCCTTCTTCGAATACCTGGCGGCCATCCGGGCCAAAACCGAGGCCGCCGACATCGGCTATGTGCGAGGTGGAAGCGCACAGGGCCACGGCCCGGGTGTCATGGAAGACCGGTGTCACCACGGTGAAGTCATTCAGGTGGCCGGTGCCGTGCCAGGGATCATTGGTCAGCAGGACATCGCCGGCACGCAGCTTAGCGAGCGGATATTTCTGCAGAAAGAACGTGACACTGGCGGCCATGGCATTGACATGCCCCGGGGTGCCGGTCACGGCCTGGGCCAGCATCCGTCCGCGGGTATCAAACACACCGCAGGATAGATCGCCGGCTTCACGCACCGTGGTGGAAAATGCCGTGCGCATCAGTGTCTGGGCCTGCTCTTCGACGATGGCCTGCAGGCGGCTCCACAGGATCTGCAGCTGGATCGGGTTAATCGTGGTGATCATGACGGGTGAGCACAATGCAGCCGCCCCGGCCAATGCCTGCATCGTAGCGTGCGCTTACGACCGTGGTGGTCTGGTCCTCGGCAATCAGAGCCGGGCCGCGAATGAGTTGGCCTGGCCGCAACTGTTCGCGCAGGTAGACCGGCACTTTGCTGCGCCGGCCGGTCGATGAATCGAAAAACGACTGCACTGTAGCGGGTTGGGGAATAGTCTTCGACGCTTTTTTTGCTTTCGGCTCTTTGCCCTCCAGGCCGGGCGGCGTACTGACAGTCAGCGTCCAGCTCAGGGCTTCGATGTCGACACCTTCGATGCTGCGGCCATACAAGCGGATGTAGGCTTGCTCGAAGGCCTGTTTGAATATGGCGGCGTGGGAATCTGCATAAACCTCGACGGGAAGTAAGACAGCGATTTCGTGTCCCTGACCCACATAGCGCATGTAAGCCTGGCGGGATTCAAACAGCTTGCATCCGGCAGTACCTTGCCGGACCACGGCCAGGGCTTCGGCCCGCATGTCCTCCATCAGCGCATTCACCTGCCCGGCGTCCAATGCGGACAGGAGCTGGTGGCGACTGCGTACCACTTCGTAGGCGATGGGCGCCAGTAAAAACCCCACCGCCGAGCCAACCCCCGCTTGCATGGGAATGATGATGCGGTTTACACCCAGCTTTTCTCCCAGGCGCGCGGCATGCAGTGGCGCTGCGCCGCCGAAGGCCACCATGTCGCGCTGGCCCAGGTCCCGGCCGAACTCGGCGGCGTGGGCGCGCGCCGCCGCGGCCATATTTTCATCGACCACTTCACTGATGCCGAAAGCGGCCAGGTCCAGGTCCAGTCGCAGGGGCGCCGCCAGGCCGCTCTGCAGCACCCGGGCTGCCGCCGCGGTATCCAGGGTGAAAGCGCCAGCGGCAAACCTTTCCGGGTAAACCCGCCCCAGCAGCACATCGGCATCCGTGACGGTAGGCCGCTGGCCGCCACGGCCATAGGCTGCCGGGCCCGGCTCCGAACCGGCGCTTTCCGGACCAACCTGCACGCGTTGCAGCTTATCGACCTGCGCGATGGAACCCCCGCCGGCGCCGATCTCCACCATCTCGATCACCGGGATGCGCAGGGGGAGGCCGCTGCCTTTCCTGAAGCGGTAGACCCGGTCCACTTCGAAACTGCGCGAACTGAGCGGGCGGAAGTCATCGATCAGGCACAGCTTGGCGGTGGTGCCGCCCATGTCGAAGGACAAGACCCGGCGCAATTCCATGCTGCGGGCGAGGTGTTGGGCCAGGATGGCGCCGCCGGCAGGGCCTGATTCGACCAGCCGGATGGGGAACTTCGCCGCTGTTTCCAGCGTGGTCAATCCACCGCCCGAAGTCATCAGCAGGAAAGGGCAATCCAGGCCGCGCTGCTTGAGTTCGCCCGCCAGCTCTTGCAGGTAACGCGCCATCAGGGGCCGCACGTAGGCATTGGCGCAGGCAGTCGACAGGCGCTCGAACTCGCGGATCTCGGGACAGACCTCGGAGGCGAGGGTGATCGACAGGCCAGGCCGCGCGGCGCGCAGCAATTCCGCCGTGCGCAGTTCGTGTTGTGGATTGACGAAGGCGTGGAGGTAGCCGATCGCCACGCTTTCGACCTGGTGTTCATCCAGTACCGGCAACGCGGCAGCGACGGATGTCTCGTCCAGCGCAATCAGCACCCGGCCGGCGCGGTCGAGGCGTTCGCGGACTGGCAGGCGCAGGTAGCGTGGCACCAGCGGCCGCGGCCGGTCGATGTTGATGTCGTATTGCTCGAAGCGGTCTTCGTGCGCCATTTCCAGCGCGTCGCGGTGACCCGCGGTGGTGAGCAGTGCCGTCCTGGCGCCACGGCGTTCGATCAGCGTATTGGTCGCCAGCGTGGTGCCGTGGATGATCAGGCCGATGTCCGGTGGCTTGAGTTGCGCTCGTTGCAGCACCTGCTCGATGCCATCCAGCACGGCCGCAGCCGGATGCACCATGGTCGTTAGCAGCTTGGTGGTGACCTGCCGGCCGGCGGGTAACTCCAGCACCACGTCGGTAAACGTGCCGCCGATATCGACTGCGATGCGTGCCTGGTCGCTACGCACTCACTTGAATGGGCAGTGAACGGTAACGTTTCCCGCTGGCGGCAAAGATGGCATTGACCAGCGCCGGCGCCAGCGTCGGCACACCCGGTTCGCCGAGCCCGGTGGAGCGGTAATCCTGGCCGATGAAATGCACGTTGATTTCAGCCGGAGCCTGGTCGATGCGCAATACCGGGTAGTCGTGGAAATTGGAGTTGACCACGGCGCCGTCCTTGAAATCGATCCCGGTGTTCAGCGCCAGGTCGATACCCATGATCACTGCGCCTTCCATCTGCGCCGTGGCGATATCTGGGTTCAGCACCAACCCGCAATCCACCGCGCAATCGACGCGGTGCACGGTGATCTCAGCGCCCCTCACTTCGGCCTGCACGACCATGGCGACGTAGCTCTCGAAACTGTGGTGCACGGCCAGGCCCAGACCCTGTCCGGGCGGCAGTGTTTTACCCCAGCCGGCCATTTTCGCGGCTTCCTCCAGCACGCCGCGGCAACGTTGCACCTGTTCGTTTTGTTCCGCGTCGTGGTTGTTGTCATAGATATCACGCAAGAACTGCAGGGTGTCGGCGCCCGCCTCGTGCGCCAGCTCATCGGTAAACACATTGATGGCAAAACCGTAGAAGATGGCGTAGACGGCCCGGAACCAGCCAATCCGCGTGTGCGCCTCCGCCAGGCCCGACTCCACCCGCAGGTTGGCGATGCCGTAAGGGTGCTGCGCGACATCCTCGAGATCCTCGGCCGAAGGCTGCACGACGGAGGAGTCGAAAGTCGAGCCGATGCTGGGAAATGCGGCGCGGTGCAACCAGCCGCTGACTTTGCCGGAGGCGTCCAGGCAGGCCTCGATGTGCTGCGCGCTGCAGGAGTGGTAATAACCGGTGCGCGTGTCCTCTTCGCGTGACCAGGTCAGCTGTACCGGTGCCCCGACTGCCCGGGACAGCGCCGCGGCTTCCTGCACATAGTCGCACTGGAATTTGCGCCCGAAGGCTCCCCCCGCCATCATCACGTGGACCGTGATGTCCTCCGGCTTGCGGCCGAGGTAAGCGCCTACGGTTTTCTGGATACCCACCGGATCCTGGGTCGAGGCCCAGATTTCACAGCGGTCTTCCCGCACCCAGGCCAGGCTGGCCATGGGCTCCATCGGCGAATGCGACAGGTGGCTGCCCACGTAGGTACCGGCATGCTTAAGCTTTGCCTGCTTAAAAGTCTCGTCTAGCGCGCCTTTCTCGAATTCCACCCTGGCCGGGGCTTCGACATTCCTGACCAGCTGTTGTTTGTATTCCGTGGTGTTGTAGGAGCCGTTTTTGCCCGGCGCCCATTCGATCTTCAGGGTCCCCAGCGCCTGTTCCGCGATCCAGGTGTTGTCAGCGACCACCGCGACGCCACCCAGCGAGCCGTAGGGATTGTCAAAGCGCGGAATTTCCACCACGCCCACCACGCCGGGCATGGCCAGGGCGGCTGTTTTATCCAGCGACTTGAGTGTCCCGCCATAGACGGGAACGTGCCGGATGGCCGCGTACTTGACGCCCGGCACTTTCACGTCCGAGCCATACACGCGTTTGCCGACCACCACTTCGCCCTGGTCATGCCGCGGCAGGGGCTGGCCGATGTACCGGAACTCATCACGCTGCTTGAGCGTGGGCTGATCTGGTACCGGCAGTGTGCTGGCCAGCTCCACCAGCTCGCCATAGGCCAGCTGGCGCTCATCGACGCGGTTGTAGACGGCGTGCAGACTGGCGTAACACTGCTCGACGGGCAGGCCCCAGGTCCGGGCGGCCGCCGTGACCAGCATCTGGCGTCCGGCCGCGCCCGCTTTGCGCATGGGTTCGAGCATCAGGTTGATGCTGCGCGATCCGCCGGTGTTCTGGGGGCCATATTTGGCGTCGGCATCACCCTGCAGCACTTTTACCCGGGCCCAGTCCGCTTCCAGTTCATCCGCCACGGCCGCTGGCAGGGCGGTGCTGATGCCCTGGCCCATCTCGCAGCGCCCGCAATAAATCGTGGTGGCGCCGTCCTGGGCGATGTGCACGAAGGCATTTGGTTCAAATTGGCCGGCTTGCAATTTGCCCAGCACCCCCAGCGGTAGTGACACGCCGATGGCCAGGCCACCCAGGGAGTAAGCGGAGGTTTTCAGGAAGTCGCGGCGGCTGACGGTGGCCAGCCCGGCAAGGAGTGTATTCATCTCAAGCCCCCTGTAACTTGCCGGCGGCATCGAGGATGGCCTTGCGCACACGGGTATAGGTGCCGCAGCGGCAGATGTTGCCCTGCATGGCGGCATTGATATCCGCCACGCTCGGCCGCGGATTGGAGGCCAGCAGATCGGCGGCGGACATGATCTGGCCGGCCTGGCAGTAACCGCATTGCGGCACGTTGTTTTTGACCCAGGCGATCTGCAGGGGATGGCTGCCATCGGCCGACAGGCCCTCGATGGTGGTGACCTGCCTGCCGAAAGCAGCGCTGACCGGTGTCAGGCACGAACGGACTGCCTTGCCGTCGAGGTGCACGGTGCAGGCACCGCACAGGCCCATGCCGCAACCGTACTTGGTGCCGGTGAGTTCCAGCGTGTCGCGCAGAAACCAGAGCAGGGGCATGGCGCTGTCGACATCGACGGCCTGTTCCTGGCCATTGACGGTGATGGAATTACTCATGATTCAATTCCGCAGGTAAAAAGTGTCAGGGATTACAGAACCGACTTCTGCGCCAGCCAGATAAACACGACCAGGAATGAAGTCACGCCAAATATCAGGGCCAACATGAAACTTGTATAGGCGTATTGCAGCAACAGGAACTTTCTGAAAAACACGGTTCCGATGCCATAAATATTGCGTATCATGGTTTCGTACACGGGCATCCGCTCTTCCATCAACTGCGTCATGGCGGCAACGAAATCGTCCTCGCGCATGGTGGCGAAGGTGCCGAAGAACAGCAGGTTGCCGCCAGGTTTTTGCGGAATCGGTGGGTTCAAAGCCGGACTTTTGACCCGCGGGCGTGCCGCCATGACGGCATAGACCATGGACACCAGGTTGCCGATCAGTAACACAACGGTGGGCAACAGCAGCCAGGGATTGTTGTCCAGTTTGGGCGCAACCGAAGCGATGATGATGGACATGACGATGCCGTTGATGCTGATCATCATGTTGGCCTTGTTATCCGCCAGCGCGGTCAGGTCCATCTGCACGCGGTAGGCGCTGCGGAACATGGTGTCCACCGCCCTGTCCGCGGTGGGTTTCTTGATCTTTTCTTGCGTTGATCCACTGCCGCCGGCCAGTTGTAAAGCAAAATCGAGCTCGGCCTTGGCCTGCTCGAGTTGTGCTTGCGCCTGTTGTAAATCCTTCATCCTGCCTCGTCCCCCGGTAAGCTGCACGCCGGTTTCCCGCAGTATTCCTGCGGCCCGCCTTTGCCTGGGTGCCAATCATAGCGCATTACGGTTTGCTTTCGCTCCCCCGGCCAGTCGACTCGTGGCAGAATGGCCGTCGTTGAAAGCGGATGTTTAAACCCGGAGAATGCCATGAAGACTCTGATCACGCTGCTGGCCCTGGCGCTGGCGGGGACCTGCCTGGCGCAGGATATTTCAGTCAGCGCACCCACTGAAGCATGGGTGGGCTCTGAGATCAGCGTGTCTTTCGAGGGCGCCAGCAAGCCGCAGGACTTCATTACCATCGTGGCCAGGGGCACGCCCGAGGGCAAATACGGGGCTTACCAGTACGCCAGGGAAAGCCCGGTGCGGCTGGAGGTGCCCGCCGTGCCGGGAGATTACGAAATCCGCTACCTCGACGCGGCGTCGCCTTATCCCACGCGCTGGCGCCAGGCACTGGCGGTGGCTGACAGTGTTGCCAGTCTCGAGGCCCCGGCACAGGTGGACGCAGGGGCCGCGTTCGAAGTTCGCTGGACCGGCCCCGACAACAAGCAGGATTTCATCACCGTCGTCGCCGCCGGTACCGCCGAGGGGAAGTATGAAAGCGGCTACCGCTACACCAACCGGGGCTCGACACTGACTTTCCAGGCTCCGGACAAACCCGGCGAATATGAACTGCGCTACCTGATGGGCGCAGCGCCCTATCGTACACTGGGCAGCCGGCCGATTACCGTCCGCGGCACTGAGGCTTCGTTGGCGGCGCCCGCGGAAGTCAACGCCGGGGCGGAATTTTCAGTCACCTGGGCAGGGCCGGACAATGAACTGGATTTCATTACTATCGTTCCGGCCGATGCTGCCGATAAAAATTATGGCACATACGCCTATACCAGGCAGGGCAACCCCGCGCAGCTGACCGCGCCGGAAGAGCCAGGTCCGCACCAGGTGCGCTACCTGACCGGACAAAGCTACACGTCTTTGGCGCGAACCCCGATTGAGGTGTTACCGGTCACCGCCAGCGTTACCGGACCGGATACCGTTGCGGCGCGCAGCGTGGCAGTGGTGAGTTGGGAAGGGCCGGACAACAATCTGGACTACCTGATCATCGTGCCGGCCGGTGCGGAACCCTCAGCCAATGGCCAATATGCTTACACTTCCCGCGGGCCGGAGCTGCGCATCGAGACGCCGGCCGAGCCCGGAGCTTACGAATTCCGTTACATGACCGGCGGCAAGAACAAAGTGCTGGCCAGCCAGGCCGTCACCGTCACCCCGCGGCCGGTGCCCGGCAAGCTGCAGGTGGTCGACAGCAGCCAGGCGTCCGGATCGCTGGCAGGCGGCAGCGTGGTCATCATCCTCGACGCCTCGGGCAGCATGTTGCAACGCATTGGCAGTGAACGGCGCATCGACATGGCCAAGAAGGCGGTCGTCCAGCTGGTGCAAAAGGATTTACCCAATGAGGTGATCTTTTCCCTGCGGGTATTTGGCCACAAGGAAAAGGATTCCTGCCGCACCGATGTGGAGATTGCCTTCGCTCCACTGAACCGGGCGCAGGCAGCGGCCACCGTGGCCTCAATCGAGGCCATGAACCTGGCCAAAACTCCCATCGCCGCCACCCTGTCAGCAGTGGCAACTGATCTTGCCGCACAGCCCGGTCCGTTCGTGGTGATCCTCTTGACTGACGGCGAGGAAACCTGTGATGGCGATCCGGCCGCAGTAATCCAATCCATGGTCGACAGCGGCATCGATGTGCGCGTGAACATCGTTGGCCTCGCCATCGATGAATTGATGTTGCGCGAGACCTTTCAGCAGTGGGCGCGGCTGGGTCATGGCCAATACCTGGATGCGCAGAACGCCGAGGAATTGCTCAGCGGCTTGATCCAGGCGATCGATCAACCGTTTGAGGTGCGTGACGCCAGCGGCTCCGTGGTGGCGAACGGCACCATCAATGGCCCGGCCATCGAATTGCCTGAAGGCAGTTACACCGTGCTCACCGCAAGCCAGGAAAACGCGCTGAGCGCGGTGGTGAAAGCCGATGAAACCACCGTCCTCAATTCCCGCCCGTGAAGCAGTGTGCCTTTCTGACCCTGGAGGAGCGGGGCGATTTCGTCATCGACGACGAGCACGCCATCGAGCCGCTGGCCCGGCTCGGCTGGCAAGTTTCCGTGCTCTCCTGGCGCCAGCAGGAAATTCCGTGGAGCAACTTCGATGCGGTGATCATTCGTTCCACCTGGGACTACTGGGACGATGTCGAAGGCTTTATGGCAGCGTTGGCCCGCATCGACCTGGAGACGCATTTGGCCAATCCACTGGCGCTGGTGCGCTGGAACCTGGCCAAGTCCTATCTGCGCGACATGGAGAAGCAAGGCGTGCCCATTGTGCCGACCCTGTGGTCGCAAACTCTGCAACAGGATTCGCTGGAGAAATTCTGCGACCAACTGGACAGCGACGAGATCGTGATCAAGCCGCTGGTGGGCGCCAACGGCGTGGATACCTTCCGCCTGCGGCGAATCGGCGACGAAGCTACGGTGCGTGAAATGATAGACCTGTTTCGCGGCCGGCCCATGCTGGTGCAGCGCTTCATGCCGGCCATCCTCAGTGAAGGGGAGTACTCGCTGTTTTTCTTCAATGGCGAATTCAGCCACGCGATTCTGAAAGTGCCGGCGGAGGGGGAGTTCCGCTCACAGGAGGAACGGGGCGCCGAGATCCGGCGGGTAGTACCGGAACCCCTGCTGCTGCAGCGCGGCCGGCAAGCACTGGCGGTGATCCAGCCAGCGCCCCTTTATGCACGCCTCGACCTGGTGCGCACCGGGGCGGGCGATTTTGCCCTCATGGAATGCGAGTTGATCGAGCCCTCGATGTACCTGCGCACCGACCCGCAGGCTCCCGCCCGTTTCGCCCAGGCGGTGGATGAGTGGTTCGAGGCAACTTCGCGCTGACAACGGGTGTCGAGGCTGGACTGAAAACCGCGCCGCCGGGGACGCGGACTGGCGCTGGCAGAAGATCTGAGCTGGTCGCTGAACAGACTCAGTCCAGCGCTTCCAGTTCCTCCTGGAATTCCTCGTACAACGCGTAGTTGTGTTCGATGGCGTCCGGGCCGTCGCCCTGCTGCAAACGGGC
>DATDPS010000103.1:0-19410 GCA_035292625.1 Lysobacterales bacterium
ATCCAGTGCAACCCGGCTCAAGCCGCGGGCGCACTCGCCGGCAACGTATTCAAAATGCGGCGTGCCACCACGTATGACTGCACCCAAGGCGACGATAGCGTCGAAACGGCCAGAGCGGGCCATCCGGTCCGCCCCCAAGGGCAACTCGAATGCGCCAGGCACCCACACCAGCTTCTGCTGCAGTCCGGACACGCCGTGGCGCATCAAGGCATCTTGTGCGCCCAGAACCAGTTGATCGACGATGAACTGGTTGAAGCGGCTGGCAATCAAGCCGACCCTGGGTTTTTGACGCGGCGGCAAACCGTCCGTGCCACTCACGGGTGTACTCTCGCAAGGGCCGCATGCGGCCCGCTTTCTGCCCGTCCGCTTTCGTGGACATGGACGTACTCGACCACCTCGAGTCCAAAGCCGGCAAGGCCCGTCAGCTTCCACGGCGCACTCAGGACGCGCATTTTGCGGATGCCAAGGTCGGCGATGATCTGGGCGCCAATACCATAGGTGCGCAATTCACGCGAACGGCGGTTGTCGCCGCTGGCGGCGATGGCGGGCTCCGGCTGTTGCTGGATTATGCGCAACAGTTCTTCATCCGAGTCATGTCCGCCCAGCACCAGGACCAGGCCGCTGCCGGCGGCGGCAACTTCCACCAGGGCCGTGCGCAGCGGCAGGCCAAAATCCGACCTATGTATGTGTAACACATCGCTGAGTGGGTTCTGCACATGCACACGGACCAGGAAGGGCTCCTGCGCCAGCGCCCGGCCGCGCACCAGTGCCAGGTGCACCCGCCCTTCGATGGTGTCCCGATAGGTGTGCAGCGTGAATGGCCCAAAGTCGGTTTCGACCGCGTGGCTGGAAATCAACTCGATGGTTTTCTCGGTTTGCATGCGGTAGTGGATGAGGTCCGCGATGGTGCCAATCTTGAGGCCATGTTCCCCGGCGAAGACTTCCAGCTGCGGCCGCCGCGCCATGCTGCCGTCCTCATTCAGAATCTCGACCAGCACGGCCGCTGGTTCGAGGCCGGCCAGCAGGGCCAGGTCCACGCTGGCTTCCGTGTGACCGGCACGGGCCAGCACGCCGCCCGGCTGGGCCATCAGGGGAAACACGTGCCCCGGCTGGGAAAGGTCGGATGCGTCAGCATCCGGCTTGACGGCCGTGCGAATGGTGTGGGCACGGTCATAGGCGGAAATGCCCGTGGTGATGCCTTCCGCAGCTTCTATGGACACCGTGAAATTGGTGGAAAACCGGGCCTGGTTCAAATTTACCATCAGCGGCAGATTCAGCTGCTGGCAGCGCTCGCGCGTCAACGGCAGGCAGATCAGTCCGCGACCAAAACGGGCCATGAAATTGACATCTTCCGGACGGACCTTGCAAGCGGCCATGATCAGGTCGCCTTCATTTTCCCGATCCTCGTCATCCATCACCACCACCATCCGCCCCGCCTGGATATCCTCCAGCAGTTCGGGAATGGTGTTCAGCTCCTTTGTGTTCGGTTCATGGGTCTTGATCAAATCTTCGCTCCAGGACATATCCCCGAACGGCTTGAGAAACCAGCGCCGGGTGTTTCCAATGGGCCATTATCACCCAATCTGCGGGCTGGCAGGTGTTTCACCCGAAGCATCCAGGCGCTCGACGTAGCGGGCCAGCAGGTCGATTTCGATATTCACCAGCCCACCCGGCAGCAATTCGCCCAGGGTGGTCGAGGCCAGCGTGTGCGGTATCAGGCACACCGCAAAGGCCTGGCCCGATACGTCGTTCACCGTCAGGCTGACGCCATCGATGCACACCGAGCCTTTGCGTGCCACGTATTTTTCCAGGCCGCCGGGTATTTCAAAAGCGAATCGCTCAGAGCGCCCATCGGCAGCGCGGCTCACCAGCCGCGCCACTCCGTCCACATGCCCAGTGACCAGGTGCCCTCCCAGGCGATCAGCCAGTGTCAGCGCGAGTTCCAGGTTCACACGCTGCCCGGCCTGCAGGGAACCCAACGTGGTGAGTGATAGTGTTTCGGCTGAAACATCCGCGCCAAATCTTCCTCCCCCTGGTTGCAACATGGTCAGGCAAGTGCCGGCAACGGCAATGCTGTCACCTTCGCTGCAGCCGCTCAGGTCCATCCCGCCGGCATCGATCAGAAGACGGCTATCGCCACCCAGGGGCAATACCTCCTTCACAGTTCCTGTTGCCTTGACTATCCCGGTAAACATGTCAGCCGCCACCCGCATGGTCTGTGCTTTGTTGACTGCGCGGCCGCAGGCGCAGGCGCAGATCGCCACCAACCTGGCAGCTCTCCAGCACTTCGAGATGCGTTCTGTCCTGCATGGATTCAAGCACCCCCAGTGCGAACGGGCCGGGGCCGCCTTCGCCCAGCAATACCGGGGCCTGGTACCACAGGATCTCGTCCACCAGGCTGGCTTGGAGCAAAGCGCCGCATAGCCTTGCCCCGGCTTCGACCTGTATTTCGTTGATCTCGAGCCCGGCGAGCCCCTGCAGCAGGGACAGCAGATCGACCCTTTCACCGGCCAGCGGCAGCGGCAGGCAGCGCGCTCCCGAATCACGCAATGCCTGCGGCACGGGTTCCAGTTCGCTGCCCGCGATCAGCGCCGTCGCCGGCTGCATCAACACGCGGCTGGCCGGGGGGGTGCGCCAGTGCGTGTCCACGATGACACGCAGGGGCTGCAGGGGCGGTTCCGGGACCCGCGCAGTCAGCGCGGGATCATCCGCCAGCACGGTGCCGATGCCCGTCAGGATGGCAGAAGACCGGGCACGCCAGAACTGCACGTCCCGGCGCGAATCATCGCCACTGATCCATTTGCTGTCACCGTTGCGCAAGGCAGTGCGGCCATCCAGGCTGGTGGCAATTTTGACCCGCACCCAGGGCCTGCCTTTGCGCACGCGCTGCAGGAACCCGGCATTGAGTTCTTCCGCAGCCTGCGCCATCAGGCCGCACTCCACGCGGACGCCAGCTTGCTCCAGGCACTGCCGGCCCGAGCCGTTGACCACGGGGTGGGGATCCAGGGCCGCGATCACCACCCGCGCCACTCCGGCTTGCAACAGCGCATCCACGCAGGGCGGAGTACGCCCGTGGTGGCTGCATGGCTCCAGCGTGACATAGGCCGTGGAGCCACGCGTCTTCGATCCGCCGGCGGATTGCAGGGCGACTACTTCCGCATGCGGGCCGCCGGCGAACTCATGCCAACCCTGCCCGATGATGCGTTCACCCTGGGTAATGACGCAACCCACCCTTGGGTTCGGGTGGGTGGTGCGCACGCCTTTCTCCGCCAGGCGCAGCGCCAGCGCCATACACTCGTGGTCATGGCGGGAGAAGGTCATTTTTTACGCGGCTTACCGGGTTTAGCCAGCGGACTGGCACGGGGTCCGAGAAGCGAAATCTGCCGCTGGTCCTGGTCCGCCGGGTGTTGGCGTTCGAGGCGTTCAATTACATCGCGAAAGGCCTGCACATCCTCGAAACGTTTGTATACCGAAGCGAACCGCACATAGGCCACCTGGTCGAGGCGGCTGAGCTCCCGCATCACCCATTCGCCGATCAGCTTGCTGGGTATCTCCGCATCTTCGACGCTGCGAATTTCACGCAACAGCCGGCGGATGCTCCGTTCCACTTCCCGCGTCTCGACCGGGCGCTTTTCCAGCGCTCGCAACATGCCATTGCGCAGCTTCTCCTCGGAAAAGGCTTCGCGGCCGCCATTGGATTTGATGATGCGCGGCGCCTTCAATTCAGGCGCCTCGTAAGTATTGAAGCGTGAGCCGCATTCAACGCATTGGCGGCGGCGGCGGATCTGCATGCCATCTGCCGTCAGGCGTGAGTCCACCACCCTGGTGTCGGTGTAACTGCAAAACGGACACCACACCGGCTCAGCCTCATTCGCCGTAAACCGGGCGGTTGCGGCACAATTCAAGCGCCTGCTGCCTCACCCGGTCAATCACTTTTGCATCGGCCACCTGATCCAGCACATCGCAGATCAGCCCGGCCAGCAGCGCACAATCCACCGTGTCGAAGCCCCGGGTGGTGATGGCCGGGGTACCCAGCCGCAAGCCGCTGGTAACGAAGGGCGAGCGTGGTTCGCCTGGCACGGTATTCTTGTTGACCGTGATGTTGGCCCTGCCCAGCGCGGCTTCGGCATCCTTGCCGGTGTATTCCTTGCCGATTAAATCGACCAGGAAAAGGTGGTTATCCGTTCCGCCCGACACAACCCGGTAACCACGGTCGATCATGGCCGCGGCCATGGACCGGGCATTTTCAACCACCTTAGACTGGTAATCGCGGAACCCCGGTTCCAGCGCTTCCTTGAACGCCACGGCTTTGGCGGCGATAACGTGCATCAGGGGCCCGCCCTGGGTTCCCGGGAAAACCATCGAATTGAGTTTTTTCTGTACGTTTTCATCTTCCTGGGCCAGGATGATGCCGCCGCGCGGCCCGCGCAGAGTTTTATGCGTCGTAGAGGTCGTGACGTGGGCATGCCGCACCGGGCTGGGATAGACGCCTGCCGCCACCAGGCCTGCGACATGCGCCATGTCCACCAGGAACCAGGCGCCAACCGCATCAGCAATTTCCCGCATCCTGGCCCAGTCGATCACGCGTGAATAAGCCGAGAAACCACCGATCAGCATCTGTGGCCGGTGCTGTTCGGCAAGAGCCTCGATAATGTCGTAATCGATCAGGCCGGTGACCTGGTTGATGCCGTACTGCACGGCCTTGAACAGGCGGCCAGAGAAATTGACCGGGCTGCCGTGGGTCAGGTGCCCCCCTTCCGACAGGCTCATCCCGAGGATGGTGTCACCGGGTTGTAACAGGGCCAGGTAGGCGGCTGCATTTGCCTGTGAGCCGGAATGGGGTTGCACATTGGCATAGGCCGCGCCAAACAGTTTCTTGACCCGTTCCTGCGCCAGCCGCTCCACCACGTCCACGTATTCACAGCCACCGTAGTAGCGCCGGCCGGGATATCCTTCGGCATACTTGTTGGTCAGCACGGACCCCTGCGCTTCCATCACTCGCGGACTGGCATAATTTTCCGAAGCGATCAGCTCGATGTGATCTTCCTGGCGGGCTTTTTCGGCCGCCATGGCCTGCGCCAGTTCGTCGTCAAATCCTTCGATCCGGTTGCTCTTGTCGAACATTCCTATTCCTGTGTTTGTTTTGGCGGTTGAGGTTTTCACGCTGCTTGCACGAGCGCGCAAAACAGCTGTGAATTCTAGCACTGATCAGGCCTCGTTTGCCTCGCCCGCCTCTGGCCGTGCGTCGGGTGATACGTGCGCACTCGGCGTGGTTTACGGTATCCGCTCCCATTAAGCGAACCGCCGAGCAGAGCGGCTGTCCAGGGGGCTAATGGACACGACTGCAGGGATGCAGGAGGTAGAGCAATGCAGGAGCAATTGCCGAGGATGTCCATTTGAGGCCGCCCACGGCACGATGCCGTGTGAGGCCGACCGCTGAGGACAGTCGGGCTGCGAGGGTAGCCCCGCGAGAGCGGGGCCGGTGACGCAGGGTGCGGGTAGCGTAAACTGCGCCGAGTGGTGCCAAGACGACCGTCAGGCCCGAAAGGACAGCGGATACTGTGCTTGAGTCCCGCTGAACCGGTCACTTCGTGACTTCCCGCAAAAACCGGCTTCCCCGGGGGTCGGCCTCACTCCCATCCGTGTATCGGGCGGCCAATGTACAGGAAGTACAGGTGCCGCGAAGGCCAGGGATGGCCGAGAGCGGCCTCGAATGGACCTCCTGTCCATTCGCCCCCCGGTCCAGCCGGTTTTTGCGGCAGTTCGCGGATTGGACTCAAACACGGTATCCGCCGCCCTCCACAGGGCGCTCAATAAAACGGGAAGTGTTCGCCAGTCTGGAAAGACCGGGGCGCTTCGCGCATAATTCGCGCCTGCTTTTATCGGACCAAGCCATGTCTCAATACATCTACACCATGATCGGGGTGAGCAAGATCGTGCCCCCGGGCCGGACTATCATCAAGGATATCTCCCTGTCCTTCTTCCCTGGCGCCAAAATCGGCCTGCTGGGGCTGAATGGCGCGGGCAAATCCACCGTTTTGCGCATCATGGCGGGCGTGGACCACGAATTCGAAGGCGAAGCCCGGCCACAGCCAGGAATCCGCATCGGCTACCTGCCCCAGGAACCGCAACTGGATGAGAGCAAGAGCGTGCGGGACGTGGTCGAGGAAGGCGTGGGTGAGGTGCGGAACCTGCTGACCAGGTTCGACGAGATCAGCATGAAGTTCGCCGAACCCATGGATGACGACGCCATGACGGCACTGCTGGCCGAACAGGCCGAACTGCAGGAAGCGATTGAACATGCTCATGGCTGGGAGCTGGAACGGACTCTGGAAGTGGCTGCCGATGCGCTGCGCTTGCCGGAGTGGGACGCGCGCATCGCGCATCTGTCCGGCGGCGAAAGGCGCCGTGTGGCATTGTGCCGCCTGTTGCTTTCCAATCCGGACATGTTGCTGCTGGATGAACCCACCAACCATCTGGACGCCGAATCCGTCGGCTGGCTGGAGCGTTTCCTGGTGGAGTTTCCCGGCACCGTGGTGGCGGTCACCCATGACCGCTACTTCCTCGACAATGCCGCCGAATGGATACTGGAGCTCGATCGCGGCTATGGCATTCCCTGGAAGGGAAATTACTCGTCCTGGCTGGAGCAAAAGGAGCAGCGCTTGCTGCAGGAAGCCAGCCGCGAGAATGAACGCCAGCGTTCCATCCACGCGGAACTGGAGTGGGTGCGTGCAAACCCCAAAGGCCGCCAGGCCAAGAGCAAGGCGCGCCTGAAACGATTCGAAGAACTGAATTCACAGGAATACCAGCAGCGTAACGAGACCCAGGAAATTTTCATTCCGCCCGGCCCGCGCCTCGGCGACCAGGTCATCGAAGTCGATCACCTTAGCAAAGGCTTTGGCGATCGCCTGCTGATCGACGATCTCAGTTTCAGTGTTCCGCAGGGAGCCATCGTCGGTATCATCGGTGGCAATGGTGCCGGCAAATCGACACTTTTTCGCATGATAATCGGCACGGAACTGCCTGACAGCGGAGCGGTGCGCATCGGCTCAACGGTGCAACTGGCTTACGTGGACCAGAGCCGCGACAGCCTGGACGGGGACAAGACGGTTTGGCAGGAAATCGCCGACGGGCAGGAGATCCTGACGGTGGGAAACTTCAAGACCTCGTCCCGCGCCTACGTCGGACGGTTCAATTTCCGCGGCGCCGACCAGCAAAAACGGGTAAAGGATCTCTCCGGCGGCGAGCGCAACCGCGCGCACCTGGCCAAGGTGCTGCGGTCCGGGGGCAACGTCTTGCTGCTGGACGAGCCCACCAACGACCTCGACGTCGAAACCCTGCGCGCCCTGGAAGAAGCCCTGCTGGAGTTCCCCGGTTGCGTGGTGGTGATTTCACACGATCGCTGGTTCCTGGACCGCATCGCCACCCACATGCTGGCCTTTGAGGGCGACAGCCACGTGGAATGGTTTGAAGGCAATTATTCCGAGTACGAAGCGGATCTGAAGCGGCGCCTGGGCGATGATGCAGCAACACCCCACCGCATGAAATACCGGCGGCTGAATAAGTGAAGCTCTGGATTCCAGATCCGACTGCGTCGATCTGGAATGACGGACACAAGGGGGACCGGTCTGGAATGACGCAAGGGCTTGGATTTACGTCAGTCAATCTGCCAACGGCGAGCCTCAGCGGGGACTTCGAAATCGCTGGCGGTGGGCGCGAAAGGCCGCGGCCTGAACCCGGTCAATTCACGCAGGCGGCTGTCATCGAACACCTGGTCCCAATTTTGCCGCAGAACGAACCCGGCATTCAGGCCGCGCACGTACGGCAGCCATGAAACACAGCGCGCGAGCAAAACCAGCAACCCGGGCGAAACTTCCAGGATTCGCGGTTTCATCCCCAGCGCGGTAAAAACCCGCTGCGCCATGTCCCGGTAACTGAGCACGCTGCCGCCGCCGACTGCAGATTCCACGCTGATGGCTGCCTCGCTCGCGGCCAGGCTCACGGCCAGCTGTGCCAAATCCTTCGCATGCACCGGCTGGCGCAAACCGGCAGCTTTTCCAGCCACGGGAAGGAAGTGAAAGCGTCGGATCAGGCGGGCCAGACGGCTGACATTCTGGTCCATGCCGCAGCCGTAGATGAGCGTCGGCCGCAACAGGGAAAGCGCAATATCGCGCTCCCGGCAATGGCTCTTCAGGCGGTCCTCGGCCTGGCAGATCCGCCCGATCAATTTGCGCTCCCCCGCATCAGGCGACGCCCGTTTGGTATGAACACTGCTGGTGGAAATGCACACCACCCGGCGCAGCCGCGGGCATCTCGGCGCCCACTGGGTTGCCAGTTCCACCGGACCGCAGGAAAGCAAAACCTCGACATCGTCAAGCAGTTGCCCGGAGCCGGCTGTGGCGCCCCCTGAGGCGACTTCCGTCGACATGGCCGGCAGCGCATCGGGATGAATCCAGTGCACGGCCCCCGGCAACAGGCCGCCCTGCATCCTGGCAGCGCGTGCAGACCGGCGGCTCAATGCCAGGACTGGATGGTTACGGGCCACCAGGCAGGGAATGGCAAACAGGCCCACCTGGCCGGTCGCGCCGGTCAACAGCACGGCTACGGGCACTTCGCCCTGCCTCCCCTTTTCACCGTCATTCCAGAGTTTGCGCAGCAAGGCTCTGGAATCCAGATGTGCGCTTGAAAAGCCGCTCTGGATTCCAGACACGCCTGCGGCGGTCTGGAATGACGGGAGTTGGATAACGACGTTATGGATTCCAGACGCGCTTGCGGCGGCCCGGAATGACAGGAGTTACGGTGATGGTGATCCTGCTTCACCTGCGCAACCAGACCAGAGGCAGCGTGAGCAGGTAATGCAGCCAGATTGCGCCATACACCATGGCGCGAACGGGACCGAAATATTTGGCGGCGTAATGTTTGTGAAAAAACCGCTGCATACCCAGGTGCTTCTGGCGATGAACCCACCAGGGACGGCTGCGGCTGGACGTGCCCGGTTGATGAAAAGCCCGCGCGGCGGGTACGAAAAGGCAGTAGTGTCCATGCTGCCGCAGGCGGTACATCAGGTCCAGGTCTTCGAAATGCAGGCTGAAGCCCTCGTCAAAGCCACCCAGTTGCCTGAACGCCTCGTTGCGCACCAGCATGCAAGCGCCGGATACGGCTTCGGCCCGGCAGGTTTGCGGCGGCGCGTTTTCAGCGCTGATTTCAACCCCGCGTAACAGTGGAATCCAGCGGCTCAGGCGCCATAAACCGCTGGCGGTCATCAAGGCACGGCCGGGTGCAGGAAACATACGCAGCGTGCCGTTCAAGGCCTTTTCCCGGTGATCGATTACCTGGGGCGCCGCCAGTGCCGCCGCGGGATCGTCCTCCAGGGCTTGGCGCAATTCAGCCAGTGCGCCGGGATAGAGTTCACAGTCCGGGTTGAGGATCAACAGGTAGGTTTCGCGCGTTTCCCTGGCGCAGGCATTTACAGCCCGGGCGAAACCAAGGTTTTGACCGTTTTCAAGCAACGCAAATCGCGGGTTGGAGGCATACAGGCTGCGCAGCCGTTCACAGCTGCCATCAGACGAGGCATTGTCCGCCACCACCAGGTGCAGGGGTTCCCGCGTGGATAGCACCGAGGCAACGGCGCGGACCACCGCATCGCCTGCGTTGTAATTGATGATAATGACGCGCGTGGCTTTCAGGATCCACCCAGCAGGCGCCGCCACCAGCGGCGCGGCACAGGCCCATGCGCCGGCCTGCCGTTTGTTTCCTGCAAGGCTGCTTTCAGCGCTTCGATCTCCCGCTCCCGGGCCGCCAGGATTCCGCCCGCCTGCATGTTCCTGCGGATTTCATGCAGATAGTGCTGGTAGACGGATTCCGCCGCATCGTCGAATAACCACAAGTGGTTTTGCAGCGGCGGCAGGAAGCGCTCCTCCGCGGCGCACAGGGCAATGAAATACACCGCATCCGCGGCCGGCACCGCTGAATGCACGCTCGCTCCATTCTGCTCACGATGGAACGTGACGCTATTCCCGGCTGACGCACTGGGGCCCTGCCTGGTGCCGAGCTTCCAGATCATGGAGTGAAAAGCCAGTTTTTGGCCGAGCAGTTTCACCGCCGGAAATTCGCCGGCCAGGAGGCTTTCGAGTTCGTGCCGGTACAACTCGCGCAAATGCCAGGGATTCTCGTTGTGCAACTGGTCGCTGTAAACCGCCTTGTCGGGTGAAGAAAGCACCAGGAATCCGTCGGCGGAGAGCACACGGCGGAACTCGCGCAGCAAAGCTTCCTGGTCCTGCAGGTGCTCCAGTGTTTCGAAACTGACGATGCAGGTGAACTGCCCGTCGGCAAAAGGGAGGCGCCGGCAGTCGGCCACCTGGTAGCTCAGGTTGGGCGCCTGATAACGCGCCGTAGCGTGCGCGACAGTCCGGGGCGAAACATCCACGGCGGTGACGGCAAGCGCCTTTCCGGCCAGGTAGTGCGCCCCATAGCCTTCACCACAGGCGGCGTCCAGCACGGATTTTCCCTGCACCAGCTCCCCCGCCAGCACGTAGCGGTGCATGTGCTCATACCATATCTCCCGCACACACTCCGGTGTGAAGCGCTCGCCGGTAAATTCGAGATTGTCTGATGCTTCGCGGGTCAATTCCGTTTACCAGTTCGCCAGCCCCAAGCTGGTTTGATTCTACCCCAATTCAATTGCGGCCCAACTCTATTCCGGCTCGCACCAGCGCGGCAGTCAACTCCCCGCGCCGGCCGGCCAGGGGATCGGCGGCGATGAATTCGCTGACCAGCTCAAGGTATGCCGGATGGCGTGACAACAAGCTGCGCATCGACGTTTCGCCCGGGGCCAAGCCCCGCGGCGCGAACGATCGGCCGCCCACGTGGCCGACATACACATCGTCGCACAACACATTTTTCATGCCGGTATTTCGCGCGCGCATGGAAAAATCATTTTCCTCGCCGTATCCCAGGCCAAACAGCTCCTGGTCGAACGGGCCGAGGGTTTCAATGGCGGCGCGCGATATCGCCATGCAAAAACCCACCGCTGTAGGTATTTCCGGGTAGCGCGCAGCGCCGGTGGACGCGATCACGCGCGCCAGGGCATTGATGTCGGCCGGCAGCGGATTGGCCTGGCAGAAAATGGGGAAGGATGCAATCTCGCCATGATTGGTCCAGGGTGTCGCGGTGGCAAAGGCGGCGTCGGATGCAAGGCAACGCTGCAGACCCTGCAGCCACCCCGGCGTGAGCAGGGTATCGGAATTCAGCAACACGACGTTGCCGCGGGTCATTTCCATGCCCCGGTTCACCGTGCCAACGAAACCAAGATTGCGCGATTGCTTTTCCCCCCGCCAGAGTGGTCCGGCGCGGTCCAGCCAATGCTGCAATATGGGCTGCACGCGCGGATCGTCAGACGCATCATCCAGCAGCAGCACCCCGGCTCCGACGGGTATCGTACGGTACAGGGAAGCCAGGCAGGCTTCCAGCTCGTCCGCGGCATTGTGTACCGGAATGATCACGGTGGGTGCCCCGGGATTCACGCCGAAATTCATTCCGAAATTCACGACAGGATTCATGGACCCGATTTTCTATTCAGCGGACAGGTCATGACCAATCATGGGGCAGGCGAACGAAACCCCACTCACGACTGTCGCCCATCACCCGCAGGCGGCGCTCGGTCGTGTCACACAGGCGCAGCCCCTCAGGATCCATGGCATGACCCCGGACGCTGTAACTGCCAGGAAGGAGGGCAGGCGCATTGAAGCGGATGCGATAACGGAAACGATGGGGATCGATCTGCAAGGGCCCGGCCCGGTCAAAATCGGAGTCAACACCATACACCGGCGTGCCATCGGCGCGGCCGATGCCAAAAAGCGCCACCGGCGGCCGGCCGTCGGGGGAGTACAGCACCATGTCAGCCCCTATGTCCTCACCCATGCCCAGCCGGACTTCGACTTTGCCGCCCGCTTCTCCACTCGTATCGATGACTGGCTGAGCCACCCCTGTGCTGCCCTGGCCGTGCAGGGTAAAGCTATCGATGCGGTACATGCCGCCGTTGCCTGGCTGCGCTTCGCGTCCGAGCTTTTCTTTGGCGCTGCGCAACTCATGCCAGGCCAGGTAGGACTGGGTGACCTCGAACACCTCGCCCTGTTGCCGGGCGCGGCCTTCATGCAGCCATAGCGCGCGCTGGCACAGCTTCTGCACCAGGTACATGCTGTGCGAGACCATCAGCAAGGTATTGCCACGGTGCAGAAACGATTCGATCCAGTTGATGCATTTTTTCTGGAATGATTCGTCACCCACCGCCAGGACTTCGTCGGTAATCAGGATTTCCGGATCGGAAGCAGCCACCACGGCAAAACCAAGCCGCACCACCATGCCGGATGAGTAGTGTTTCACCGGTTCATGGACGTATTCGCCGATATCGGCAAAAGCCAAAATGTCGTCCATGCGCTGATTCAGCTGCTTCGAGCTCAGCCCCAGCAGGGAGGCTTTCATGCGCACGTTGTCCATGCCGGAGAATTCAGGTTGAAAGCCGGCTCCAAGTTCCAGCAGGGCGGCGACGCGCGCGTTGACGGAAACCGAGCCCCGGCTCGGGCTGATCACGCCGGTAAGCACTTTCAACAAGGTCGACTTGCCCGCGCCGTTTTCACCGATGATGCCAAACGATTCGCCGGGCATTATTTCCAGGCTGATATCCTGCAATACCCGCGCGCCGCCCTGTGGTTCACGGCCCGCCACCAGCGCCGCAAAAGCCCGCAGCCTTTCCCATGGCCGGTGCACACGGGGATAGTACTTCGACACCCCATCGACACGGACCAGGGCAGGCCTCACAGGAAGTCCTCGAAATGTCCGGCAAAGCGGCGGAAAAACTTCAGGCCCAGCCACAGCAGGGCTGGCACCAGAACCGGCGCCAGCAGGTCCACCCACGAAAGTGGGTATTGCCCCAACAGGACCAGGTCACGCAGGCGGCTGACGAACCAGGTCATGGGATTCCAGTCCAGCCAGGCCCTCAGTGATTCGGGCAGCAGGGATGTGCCGTACAGGATGGGCGTGGTAAAAAACCAGAAGGTCATCAAGGGGGGGAGGATCTGCGCCACATCACGCACGAATACCTGCAAGGCGCTGGTAAACAGGGTAATAGCACAGGCAAACAACCACAACAGAAGCAGCAGGGGAAGGGCGAGCGCCACTCCCAGCCAATGGATGTAGGTGCCGCTTGCCTGCAAAACGATCAACACCGCCAGGTAGCCGGCCGTGTGCATGACGAAGGTTGCGCTGACCATCGACAGGGGCAGCAGTTCGCCGGGAAAGGCGACTTTCCCGATCAGGGCAGCGTTGGCGACCACCGTGTTGCTGCCCTTGAGTATCGCTTCCGAAAATGCCGTCCAGGGCCAGAAGGCAACCGCCAGGTAAGGCACGAATCCGATGCCTGCATCATTGGGTATTCGCGCCTGGAAAATGTTCGTGAAAACGAAAGCATAAACTGCAAGGAGCAACAGGGGCTGCAAGATCAGCCAGGCAAAACCGGTCAGGTTCTCCAGGTAGTCCGTGCGAATGGAGCGGGAAACCAGCTGCGTGAAAATGGAGTTGGAAAACAGGTTCATCGAAGTCAGCAGTTGGACCGGGGATAATACATGTTATTCCACGCCATCCTCGGTGAAAATCGGCGCTTTCTCCAGGTTTTCGCCAAACCAGCGCCGGGCCATGACGTCAACCGCGCCGTCCGGGAATACGACCGGCGAGTTCAGCAGTTTTTTCACGTAGTTTGCCCGGTAGGTTTTTACATGCTTGGCCTTGGCCTTTTCAATCGCCTCTGCCTCCACGCCGTCCCAGGCTTGCAGCACGGCTTCTTTTTTGCCGTCGAGCCGGATCAGGTGATAGCCATACTCGGTTTCGACCGGCGGGCTGATTTCACCCGGTGTTTGCATGGCGAAGGCGACATCGGCAAACGGCTTGACCAATTGTGCGTATTTCATGTCAGCGTACTTGCCGCCGTTCTTATTCTTACCCGGATCATCGGAATACTCCAGCACCAGTGCATCAAACAGTTTTGGGTCCAGCAGCAGGCGATCATGCAGCTCCCGGGCGATTTTTTCACCCTCGCCCTGGGTGCGGCTGTTGGTGCTGATCAGGATATGCGTCACGCTGACCGTCGCCTCACTTGACCAGGTTTGCGGGTTTACCAGGTAATCTTCGTGGGCTATCGCAGCGTAATCGACTTCCGGTGCGCGCCTGGCCAGCTCCTCCGTCCAGGCATCGGCCAGCGCCGTGCGCGCCGCCAGCATCACCCGCTGCTGCACCAGGGCATCCTGGGCAAAGCCGCTGGCTTCCGCATCTAGCGCCAACAGTTCGATTTGCAGCAGGTCCTTGATCATTTGGTCAACTTTGGCGCCATCGCGAATGAAGTCCAGACGCACGTCATCGGGCACCCGGCTGAAAGCGCCATCAATGGCCGCCTGGGTCAAAACGGCCCTGCCCTGGCAAGCCAGCACATGCTGCGGGTCGGTGCACCCAGCGGCAGCCGCCATCCCGTCCTGCGCTTGCAAGCCTTGCAGTATTCCAAGGCCCACCAGCAGGCAGGCCATTATTCCAATGGTTCTGAATTTCACAGTTATGATTTTCATTGGCTTCCTCATTGCAGTGCGCTTCCGACCCTGGTGCAGGGGGGAAGTTTCAATCGTGGCTATTCCACAATGGTTCTCAAGCCGGATAAACGAAGGGGCTGCATGCGCAGCCCCTTGTTTTCTTGCCGGGGTCAGACAGACCCCCAAATTACACGTCTTTCAGGTCAATGTCGAAATCCCTACCTCGGACGCGATACCCTGCGTACATTACCCTTGTGCGAGAACGTGCCACCGTAGTTGGACAGTACGCCCGGCCCGAATTCGAAACCGTTTTCGAACTGCTCGGCCCAGAAACCGGTGACCGGCAGGCCAACCAGGCCTTCGTCATCGATGTGATCTGAATCGGCGTACCAATTGATCCGTGCCCAACCGCTCTGTCTCGGCTTTGACGCGGAACCACCGTCATAGGAAACCGAACCCGTGTCGACCGTCAGCAGCAGAGCCGAAGTCGTGCCGAATACTGGCTCGAACACACCATCGTTGCCGAAGCGGAGCACGTTGACTTCATAGCACATCTCGTTGCCGCCTGGCGTGCCACTACCCGGAGGAGGCTTGGGAGATACAACCGGCAGGTCCGGGTCGTCCGCGCCTTCACCTGCATCTTCCTCGCGGTCCCAGATTTCGAAGCCAAACGCTTCGCAGGCTTCACCGTCGAACAAGCTGGTGAACGGATTGTAGGCGCTGGTGTCGTCAATTTCGATGAAAGTGCACAGCACCCAGTCTTCCTGCGCATCGAAAATGCCATTGGAATTGTCGTCCGTCTTGTCTACGCCATCGGAGTGGTGCGGGCCACTGCGAGCTGGAGGTGTTTCATCGCCCGGCTCCCAACCGCCGCAACCCGGATCGTCCGTATCGGGTATCCATATGGTTTCTTCTTCAATGAGAGGACGGTCCACGTAGTAGTTCTTGGTCGGGAACGTGACGATCCACTCGGAAGCCGCGTTCAGGTTGGGGTCGATGATGTACTCGTTCATGCTGAACTCGTGCATGAACACGGCGGAAATCGCGTCCACGGGGCGACTGTAGTACAGATTCACCGCTTCGTCCCTCGGCACGCCGAAGAAAATGGTGGCGCCAGACTGATCGCCGCTGTTCAGGTTCGGGCGCAGATCACCCGGCTCGGCATGCAAATGCGCATCGTCCGACTGGTCGAAGCCCTGGATTGCCCGGGCGTCGTAAGAGAACATGGTGCCATTGGCGACGTTGATGATGGCCGCGCCACCGAACAGGCCGCCGCTGTTGCGGGCGATGTCCAGGGTGTAATCATCGATCCACATGCCGTCCGGATTGCTGGTCCAGTTGTCCACCAGCTGCTGGCAGTCGGCCGGAGCCTGTACGCCGTCATCGTCGATCTCGTGAGTCGCTGCTTCCGCGGAGCCGAGTCGCTTGGCGGTATGGGTATCATCCGTCAGCGTGCCCATTTCGATCATTTCAAAATGACCTTCAGCCGCGCGGGCGATGGTGGTTGGGCCACCGTCGGCATTACTGCCGGTGTAAGCATAGGGCAGGAATGCCTGTTCGCCGATGCCATCGTCATTGCTGTCCTGCTCGTACAGGTAGGGAACGGTACAGGTGCTGTCAGGGATGTACAGGGTAGGCGTGCCGCCATTGTTGGCAATGGCCGCAACCCACACGTCATAAGCTGACATGTACATGTTGAAGTCGAGCACTTCGCGCGAGTTGTAGCCTTCGTTGAAGCGCACCTTGACGGCCTTGGCGCTATCGGTGGTATTGACCACGGACAGGAGGGTGGCGTTACCGGCATTGCTGGTGTAGTACGGATAAATCAGGACCTGTCCCAATCCATCCGGATTCAGGTTGACTGCCTGTGCGGTGCCTGCGATACCGGCAGCACCTGCCAGTCCAGCTAGCACAGCAGCTGTCAGATTTTTTCTATTCATTACAACACTCCTAAGGTTGTGTACACAGGGCTTTGCGAAAAAGCCGGAACTTTGCGATGCGCCCAAAGCTGCAAACTCTGCAAACCTGAACAGCGCGCCGAACCTTGGCCCGGTCATTCGCGCAGCCATGTTACGATAATTGAAATATCAAAGCAACACGGCCCGGCAGGCCCGTTTGACACGCCGCGGGGCCGGCGCGGGGCTGTTTCACTTGTTGGGTAAATACCACCATTGCCCCCCGGTGTGTACCCAGCGTTCAATCACCTGCTCGGTGCTCTCCCATACCGGGATACCGGGGACCGGCTTGGCCACTTTGTAGCCAAGCCGGGTTTCGACCGAGCAGACGTCCGCTTCGCAGCTGCTGTCCACCACTTCGGCTGAAGTCCAGCGCACCCTGTGGCTGCGGATGTCAATCTCAAAGTCCACGCGGGTGTGGGAAGAACGGTAGCCCGGAGAGAGGAAGCCGTAGGCCGTGTCGAAGTCCCCTGCCAGCAGCGCATCCCAGCGCGCCTGGGCACGGTCCTGGATGGCGGGTTCCGCGGGCCTGGTGGCGGCGCAAGCCGCCAGCAGCAGGGCCAGGCTGGTTGTGGTAAAAATGCGACAAATCAAACGAAACTTGCCTTCAAGGGTCGTCCACTGAGGTTCGGATGTGCTGGTCATGGGTCTCTAAGATCCTTTATTGTGAGTCAATCTTTACTGTTTTTTACTCTCGAAATCACGCCGGAAACGATATTTCAACTGCCCCTCGTGGCAGGTTCGAGGCGGCGGGGTTTCAAGCTGGCATCAGCAAGCTTCGTTTTCAAGCAGTCAATCCTTGATGAGCGGCGCAATGTGCAGGGGCGGAACGCGTTGAAATTCCGCTTTCAGTTCTGCGCTGATTTGCTCCAGGTCACGCGAGTTTTCCAGCACGGTTGGAGTGATCATGACCAGCGTCTCGCTGCGGTTCTTGCTCTTGCTCCTGGCGCCAAACAGGTAACCGACGACCGGCACACGGTTCAGGTACGGCACACCGCTGCGGCCCGCCGAGGTTTGTTCCGCGATCAGGCCGCCCAAAAACACGGTCTGCCCGGACTGCACCGCCACCTGGCTGGAGACGGATTTATTGTTGATCGGCGGATTGCCGCTGGTGGAAATGTCCGGATCCCTGGCGCCCGGGCGGCTCACGTCCTGGCTGATGTCCATGTACACCAGACCGCCCGGGTTGATGCGCGGCGTCACGGTCAGGGTTACGCCAGTGGAGACATACTGGGCGCTGCTGACGACGTTGTCGTTGCCGGTGGATACGCTGGTGGACTGCACCGGCACCTGGGTGCCGACCGTGATGGTCGCAGTGGCGTTGTTGCGCACCATCAGGGAGGGCGCGGCCAGTGTGCGTACATCGGTCACTTCGTCCAAAGCAGCGATGGTCGCCTGGATAAAACTCTTGTTGCCCAGCGGGTTGCTGATGGTCGAAAGAAAATTGAAACCGCCCGAATTCGAGGAAGCGCTGCCAAATGCCACCGTATCGATATAACGTCCGTACGGATTTCCCGCATTCGGCGGAATCAGCGCGGGGTTGTTGGTGAGGTACCAGTTCACGCCGAACTGCAGTTCCTCGTTGAGTTCCACGTCCAGCACCTGTGATTCGATCAGCACCTGCATGGGCTCGATGTCGATGCGCTCGATCGCGGCGAGTATCGAGTTGTATTGCGACTGGGTGGCCTGCACCAGCAGCGAATTGGTTTCCAGCACGGAGGTGATGCGAATGGCATCCTCTCCGACACTCAGCACCGAAAGGCCGCCGCTGCCCTCATCGGCCGCGGCACCTGACTGGCCTTCCGCGCCCAGCCGGTTGGCATTGAAATCAGTCACCGAGCCGATCTGCACCGGCTCCAGGCCCGGCGCCAGGGTGCCCTGCGCGGTATTGCTCGTGGCCTGGCCGCCTTCACCGCCAAATATCTGTGTCAGGTAACCGGCCAGTATGGGGGCTTCCAGGTTCTTGACGCGGTAGACATAAAGTTGTTTGCCAGCGCCCGCCGCGCCGCGGTCGAGGATTTTGATCCACTCCTCGGCTTTGCGCAGGTACTCGACCTGGTAAGTAACCACCATGACCGAACTGAGCCGCTCCAGCGGGATGAAGCGGAACATGCCGGCCAGCGGCGTATCACCCTCGGTGCCGAAAATCCCTTGCAGCTCGGTGATGATGGCGGACACGTCCACGGTACGCAGGGGGTAAATGCCAACCGACATGCCTTCCAGCCAATCGACATCGAATATTTCGATCGTCCTCAGGTAATTGGACAACTCTTCAGGCGTGCCCGCCAGGAACAGCATGCTGCGGAACTGGTCGGCATTCACGATCGCGCCCTCGCGCGCGTAGGGCTGCAGGATCTTGGCCATTTCTGCGGCCGCTATGTACTTGAGCGGCGCGCCCACCACCTCGTAACCCCTGGCGCCCTGCAGCTCGCCCAGGCGTGGTGACAGATTGCCCTGGATCGCGCTGGTCACAGGCAACACGTGGTAGCGGCCTTCGGTGTAAACCAGGGTGGCGCCGTTCCACTGCAACAGCATTTCCAGGATGGGCAATAGCTGGTCGCGCGCCACGGGTTTGGAAGTGGAAAATGTCACCTCCCCGGAAACGCCGGGCCCGATGATGAAGGTTTCCTGCAGGACTTCGCCGAGGATGGTATGAATCACCGACTGCACCGACTCGCCTTCAAAATTCAGCACGATCTCGCCTTTGGCCGAAACGGGTTGGGGTCTTGCGCGGGCTGCTTCTTCATCGATGAATTTACCGGTGCCATCGTAAATCTCGACCGCGTCGATGCCCTGGCTGAGTTGGGTGCCGTCGGTCGACTCCGCGGTAATCCGGTCTGACTCGTCCACTGGCGGCTGCGCGGCGGCGCGCTCGCCCCTGCGGG
>DATDPS010000104.1:0-2333 GCA_035292625.1 Lysobacterales bacterium
CCGGACTGTCGATGTCCAGGGACAGGTGCGGGTCTTCAGCCACGTGCAGCTCCAGGCCAGCCGTCATGGCCCCGTCGCGGAAGCCCTGCAAGCTGTCAGGGCCGAACACCAGGGGCAGTGGCAGCGGCAGAGGGACCAGCAGCGCGTTCGTCCCGCTGCCAAGCTTGCAGCCGGCGGCGCAGACTGCCCCGGACGGACACCCCGCGATGAACCGGTCCAGCGCATCCGGACTGAGCCAGGGCAGGTCGGCATGCACAATCAGCACGCGCTCTGCGCCGCGAGTTGCCGCATAAGCCGCGGCGTGCTCGAGTTCGCGATTAAGGCCTTCATTGTCCGAGGAATAAAAAACCTCGAGCGGCCAGGCGCTCAGGAGGCTGCCGGCTTCCGGTTCGTTACTGACCAGCAGGATACGCTCGATCCCCTTGCTTGCGGTCAGCGCCGAGAGCACGTCTTCCGCCATCGCCAGCATCAGCATGCGACGGAAGGCTGGGTCGAGCACCGGTCCGAGCCGGGTTTTGGCCCGTTCCAGGTTGTGCAGCGGAACGAGCGCCCAGGTGTGCGTCATCCCGCTTCGCCGGGTTCCCCGGTAATGCGGATGCCGGCGCCCTTGATCTTGTAAAAGCGGTTCATGAAGATCAACGCGGAGGTCAGGGTCTCGGCGACAGCGCTATTCTCTATCGGGCCCGCGTGCCAGGCGCGCAGGCCGATAGCCTCGGCCAGGCCGACGACCAGATCGCGCGCCTCCCGGTCGTTGCCGCATACCAACACATCGCAGTCGTGCTGGCCGGTGTCCTCCTGCAGCAGGGCAGCGGCCACGTTGTGGAAGGCCGACACCACGCGCACCCCGTCACCGAGAAACGCCTGGGCTTGCACCGCCGCCATGCCCTCGGCGGGAAGCTGCACCCGTGTCACCTTGGGCGGTACCAGCGGCACCGTGGTATCCACCAGGATCTTGCCCTGTACAGCCTCACGAATCGATTCCAGGGTGCCGCGATGGTGCGCCCACGGCACGGTGAGGATCACGAGGTCGGCTGCTGCTGCGGCCGCGCGATTATCCTTGCCCTCGATCTCCCTGCCGATGCGCTCCGTGAGTTCACGCGCGGAAGTCTCCGCCTTCGCCGCCTCGCGCGAACCGATCAAGACCGGGTAGCCGCGTTTCGCGAGCTGGAAGGCCAGGCCCTGACCAAGCTTTCCGGTGCCGCCGATGATGGCGATGGTGGGTAGGTTTGCCATTCTGTGTTTGCTTCCCGCTCCGTGTGTGTCCGGCCCGGTGGGCCAGTAGGTTCAACTACAGACAAACTGTGCGGCAGAGTCCGGCCTGGCGTCTTGTACGGAAAGGCAATTCGCTTGACGCGTTGCGCACTGTTGAACACCCCTTTTCCGGGCATTGGCTTGCAGCCTGCCGATCCGGTCAATCGCAGGTAAAATCGTCTCCCTCCAGAACCCGGCAGATTGGTGGAAAGCCGTGCTGGCGCCAGTAGTCTTCGATGCGGAGGCTCCGCACATACTGCTTGAACCAGGGCGTCTGGCGGAATGCTTTTGCGCCCGGTCCCCAGATGGTGAAGCGCAGGCTCGGCGATTGCACGGCACGCTCATAATCGCCAAAGGCCAGGAGCACGTCCGGAATATCAACCGCATAATTGCTGCGATATTCCGCCGCCCAGCGGTCGAAGCGCGCCAGGCCGGCGCGATGATCCTGCGCGGGGTTTTCAATCGCCCTGATCCATTCGCCCACCGGTGCATACGGCTCGCCCAGCTTCGCAGTGGCCAGCAGGACGGCCGCGAGGGAATTGCCCTGGCCGACCAGCACCGGGACGAAGGCCTCGTCCATGGAATGGAAGTTTTCATACAGAGTGGGAATGAAAGCGGCCAAAGCGGCGTCGGTATCACCTCGAAACAGCAAAGCCGCCGCCTGGTGTTGCGCGCAATTGAGGTAGGCCGGATCCAATCGCAGGCATTCATCGAAGTCGGCCAGCGCGCGATCAAAGAATCCAAGTGCGTAATGCTGAATGCCGCGCCACAGCCAGGCGGTCGTGTTGTTGGGATCCTTCACAATGGCGAGATCCAGCATTCGCAGCGCTTCACTCAGATCCGGCACGGATTTCCCAAACCCCGGGATTACGGACCTGTTTCCCATGACGGCGTAGGGCATCGAAAGCTCCGGATCCAGTTCCATGGCCTGCTGCGCTGCTGCGATCGCCAGCGGGATGTGATCAATCCCGTCGCCCAGTATCCAGTCATCGGCAACCGCCTCCGCTGCCGCAAGCCCTTCCCAGGCGCGGGCGTAGTTGGGGTCGAGTGCAATGGCCTGTTCAAACAGCTGGATGGCGACA
>DATDPS010000105.1:0-16356 GCA_035292625.1 Lysobacterales bacterium
CACATTTATCCGACCGCCGCGGCGAAGGCCATTTTTTCACAAGCCAAGACGCGGCGAGTGCGGTGTAGTTTGACTACATAAGCGAGCCGCAACGCCGGATTGTGGAAAAATGGCCACGCCCCGAAGGGTTGCACCCAAAATGCGTCCTGGCGGTGTTGCTCGTCGTTCATTTAGTGCTACTAAACTTCTCTCCTCGCGCCTTGCCAGGGCCCATTTTAGGCAGCAACGCGACGACCGGGTAGATGTGAACAGGCCCTAGTACCTGCTGCAGATTTAGGGCTGCAGCGCGGCCAATTCAAGGCGCAGGTACCGGGCAGGAGCCAGGCCCTGAAAACGGAAACCCCGGCCGGGCCGGGGTTTCCATTCACTTCGTCGCCTGCAAATCAAGGTTTCTTGTCGTCTTTAACTTCCTCGAATTCGGCATCCACCACGTCCTCCGCTGAGCCCGCTTCCGGGGCCGCGGAGGCGCCTTCCGCCTGTGCTCCGGCAGCTGCTTTCTGGTGGATAACCTGCGCCGCTTCACTCAAGCTGGCCACGGCATTCTCGATCTCGGTCTTGTCGTCGCCCTTCATGGCTTTTTCAACACCTTCAATCGCAGCATCCACCTTCTTGCGTTCATCCTCGTCGAGCTTGTCACCCACTTCCTTCAGGCTCGAGCGGGTGGCGTGCACGATGGCGTCGGCCACATTGCGCGAAGTGACCAGTTCATGGAACTTGCGGTCTTCTTCGGCATGCACCTCGGCGTCTTTCACCATGCGTTCAATTTCTGCCTCCGACAGCCCGGATCCGGCCTTGATTTCGATCCTTTGTTCCTTGCCGGTCGCCTTGTCCTTGGCGCTGACATGCATAATGCCGTTGGCGTCAATATCAAAGCTCACTTCGATCTGTGGTAAGCCTCGCGGCGCGGCGGATATTCCGGCCAGGTCGAAGCGTGCCAGCGACTTGTTGGCGGAGGCGATTTCACGCTCACCCTGCAGCACGTGCAGGGTTACCGCTGTCTGGTTGTCCTCGGCGGTGGAGAATATCTGCGAAGCCTTGGTCGGAACCGTGGTGTTTTTCTCGATCAGCTTGGTCATTACGCCGCCGAGGGTCTCGATGCCGAGCGACAGAGGCGTCACGTCGAGCAGCAGGACATCCTTGACGTCGCCAGCCAACACACCGGCCTGCACAGCGGCGCCCACAGCCACGGCTTCGTCCGGGTTGACGTCCTTGCGCGGTTCACGGCCAAAGAAACCGGCCACTGCTTCTTGCACCTTGGGCATGCGGGTCTGGCCGCCGACCAGGATGACTTCATTGATGTCGCTGATTTTGAGCCCGGAATCATCCAGCGCGGTGCGGCACGGCCCGATGGTGCGCGTGATCAGGTCTTCAACCAGGGATTCCAGCTTGGCGCGCGTCAGCTTGATGTTAAGGTGCTTGGGGCCACTGGCGTCCGCCGTGATGTACGGCAGGTTGACCTCGGTCTGGTGGCCGGAGGACAGCTCGATCTTGGCCCGTTCAGCACCCTCGCGCAGCCGTTGCAGCGCCAGAGGATCGTTGCGCAGGTCAAAACCCTGGTCCTTCTTGAATTCCGCGACCAGGTAATCGATCACGCGCTTGTCGAAATCTTCGCCACCGAGGAAGGTGTCGCCATTGGTGGCCAACACCTCGAACTGGTGCTCGCCATCGACGTCGGCGATCTCAATGATGGACACGTCAAACGTGCCGCCACCCAGGTCATAGACCGCTATCTTGCGCTCGCCGCCCTTTTTGTCCAGGCCATAGGCCAGGGCTGCGGCGGTTGGCTCGTTGATAATGCGCTTGACGGTGAGGCCGGCGATTTTGCCTGCGTCTTTGGTGGCCTGGCGCTGGGAATCATTGAAATAGGCCGGCACCGTGATCACCGCCTCGGTAACTTCTTCGCCCAGGTAGTCTTCCGCGGTCTTTTTCATCTTCATCAACACGCGGGCGGATATTTCCGGTGGCGCCATCTTCTTGCCGCCGGCTTCCACCCAGGCGTCGCCGTTGTCCGCCTTGACGATTTTGTATGGCACCAGGTCGCGGTCCTTTTGCACCACGTCCTCTGCGTACTTGCGGCCGATCAGCCGCTTTACCGCGTACAGCGTATTTGACGGGTTGGTTACCGCCTGCCGCTTGGCCGGCTGACCGACCAGCACTTCGTCATCCTTCGTGAACGCCACGATGGAGGGTGTGGTGCGATCACCTTCAGCGTTCTCTATGACCTTGGGCTGGCCACCTTCCATCACGGCTACGCATGAGTTGGTTGTGCCCAGGTCGATACCAATTATTTTGCCCATGTATCAATCTCCCAGAAATAATTCAGCAGGGTTCAATTTCAATGCCACAAAAATGGGGGTGCGCACGGGAATTTCAATATGCCAGCGCATCGAATCATTCTGAGCTCGAAACCACCACCATGGCGGGCCGGATCAGGCGGTCATGCAGTTTGAAACCTTTCTGCAGCACATCCAGCACCGTATTTTCGGGGTGATCGGGCGAAGGCAGCAGGGTGACTGCTTCATGGAACTCGGGGTCGAACGCTTCGCCCGCCGGGTTTATCACCTCCAGCCCGTGATCCGACATCACCTTGTTGAGCATCTTGAGCGTCAGCTCCTTGCCGGCCTTCAAGGACTCCACCGACGTCGTTTCATCGGTTACCTGCAGGCCCCGTTCGAGGCTGTCCCGCACTTGCAGCAAATCCTTCATCACTCCTTCGAGGGCAAATTTGCGGGATTTTTCCAGGTCGCGGATCAATCGCTTGCGCAGGTTTTCCATTTCCGCCTGCATGCGCAGCATGGCTTCGCGGTGCAGCGCCAATTCCTGTTCGGCCGCTACCAGGGCCTGGCCCAGGTCCTGTAATTCCTCATCTACCACCCCAGCGGCTCCGGCTCCGGCTTCAATTTCGTCCGTTTCGCCCTGCCCTGCCGCCGGGTTCAACGGCACGCTGGTATCGTCCAGTGCGGTCTTTTCATTCGTGGCCACAATCGGTCACTCCATTAGCTTCACTGCCGTCGATATGGGGCCGACGCCTGTTGATTCAAGCGGATTTCCTACACCCGGTGCGTTGCCGAGTGATCTTTGTCATGCTAGTGTCCCCGCTTGAAAGCGCCTCCAGGACTTCGCCCCAGAGCACACACGCCGGAGCCATGCTGAGCCTGCTGCAAATTCGCAACTTCGCCATCGTCGAGGCGCTCGACCTGGAGCTGAAACCCGGGTTCAGCGCCATCACGGGCGAAACTGGTGCGGGCAAATCCATCCTGGTCGATGCCCTGGGCTTGTTGCTGGGCGGGCGGGCCGACAGCGGCGCAATTCGCGGCGGCGGTGACAAGGCGGAGCTGACGGCTGAATTCGAGCTTGAGCCTGGTAGCGAAGCGCTGGACTGGCTGCGCCAGGCCGAGCTGCAAGACGGCGATTCCTGCCTGCTGCGGCGGGTAATCAGCGACAGCGGCCGCTCCAGGGCCTGGATCAACGGCACAGCGGTCACCTTGTCACAACTGCAGGAGCTGGGAGAGTGCCTGGTCGAGATTCACGGACAGAACGAACACGTCCGCCTGCTGCAAGCCGCCGAGCAGTTCCGCCTGCTTGATGCGGACCCGACCTGTTCCCGGGAGCTGGAGAACGTGGCGGCGAGGTACGCCGAATGGCGTGCGGTCGAGCAGGCGATTGCCGAGTTGGACCGGGAGGCGCCGCTATCAGCCGGTGAATTGGATTTTTTGCGCTACCAGATCGATGAGCTCGAAGGCGTGGCGTTAAAGCCTGAAGTCTATGGCGAACTGGATGCTGAACACCAGTTGCTGGCGCGCGGTGGCGACATCGTGGCCAGCCTGCAGTCCACCCTCGCTGTCCTTGAAGCGGACCAAACAGGAATCGGGGTGCTCCTGCACCAGTCAGTCGCTCGCCTGGCCAGGTACAAGGAACTGGATCGCGAAGTGGCAAATGCGGTCCGGATCCTGGAAGAAGCGGCCATCAATTGCGAAGAAGCGCGCACCAGCTTGCAGGCCGCCTTGTCGCGCATCGACCTCAGCCCGGAACGGTTTGAAGAACTTGAACGGAGCATGAGCCGTCTGCATGATCTGGCGCGTAAGCACCGGGCCGAGCCCGCGGGCTTGCTCGGGGTATTGGAGCGCTTGCGCGAACGCCACGAACTCGCCGGCACCCAGCAGGAGCGCCTGCAGACTTTGCGTGAGCAACGGGCCAGCCTGTTGGGTGACTACCGGGCTGCCGCCGGTAAACTGCACGCCGCGCGGCAAATCCGGGCCGCCGCCCTGTCCCGCTCGGTCAGTGAATTATTGCCCTTGCTGGGCATGGAAGGTGGCGTGTTCGAACTGCAGCTGGAACGCGACCCTGATGCCAGTCCAAGCCGGCGGGGCGATAATCGACTGGAGCTACTGGTCAGCACCAACCCGGGCATGCCGCCTGATTCCTTGCGCAAGGTGGCTTCCGGCGGCGAGTTGTCGCGTATCAGCCTGGCCATCAAGGTGGCGTCTTCCGCGGGCCGCAATGCCCCCACCCAGGTGTTCGACGAAGTCGATGCCGGTATTGGCGGTGAAACGGCCAATTCGGTGGGGCGCCTGCTGCAAAGCGTCGCCCGCGGCGGCCAGGCCCTGTGCGTGACCCACCTGGCCCAGGTGGCAGTTTGCGCTGACCAGCAGTTTCGCGTGCTTAAAAACTCAACGGAGCTGACGACCCAGGTCGAAACCAACCTGCTGAGCGAGCGGGAACGGGTGGACGAAATTGCCCGCATGCTGGGTGGCAGGTTGTCCGAGCAAAGCCGGGCCCATGCGCGGGAGCTACTCAGCAGTGCGCTGACCCGGCATTGAGTTCCTGCAAGGCACGGAAGGCGGGTCAGGTATCGCGCTTGGGCCGTACGTAAATAACCAGGCTGTGATCCTGTATGGTATAGCCGTGTGCGGCGGCAATTTTTTGCTGCAGAGCCTCGATCTCCGCGCTGACAAATTCGATGACCTTGCCCGTTTCGACGCACACCATGTGGTCGTGATGTTCGCCTGAGTCCAGTTCGTAGTAGGCCTGGCCACCCTCAAAGTTGCGTTTAGCCACGAGGCCGGCGCTTTCGAACTGGTGCAGCACACGGTAAACCGTGGCCAGGCCAATGTCCTCGCCCGAGTCCAGCAAAGCGCGGTAGATGTCATCGGCGGTGACGTGCTTGTGCCGCTTCTCTTCCAGCACCTCGAAAATCCGCTTGCGCGGATGCGTGATCTTAAGACCGGCCCGGCGCAGGTTTTTGTCTTCCACTTTGCTCACGCGCTCCCGCAATTGCAGTCATCAAACGGTGAATATTGTATCATTCACCCGATTCGCGCCACGATAAACCCAGCCAGGTATCGAATGTCCACCAGAATTTACCACAAGAAACGCCTGTTTTCCGGCCTGCTGCTCGCATTGCTGGCGTGTTCAGCCTGCGGCTTGATCTACAAGCAGAACATCCAGCAGGGCAACGCACTGGAAGAGGAAGATTTGCAGCAGCTGTACACAGGCATGAACAAACGCCAGGTGCTGTTCGTGCTGGGTTCGCCCTCGATCCAGGACCCGTTCGTGCAGAAGCGCTGGGATTACGTTCAAACCTACAGCCGCCGCGGCGAGCCCATGGTGCAACGCACCGTGACCCTGAGGTTTGAAAATGATCTGCTGGCTGAGATCATCGGGGTCGACCAAACCCCGTCCGCGCTGGTCGACGAAGAGGAATCACCCGGGGCTGGTGACGCCAGCAGCCCCTCCCCTGCCGCTGCTGCCGTCGCGGCTAATCCTGGTGCAGATAGCCCCCGGGAAGAACCGCGGGCCGAAGAATCACCGAAGCCTGTAGCGGAGGTGCAAGGCATCGGCATGCCCAGCGCCCAGGAGCGAACGCTCAACGACGAAACAGCTGAAGAGGAAACAGCCGACGAATGAACATTCAAGCGCGTTTCAGCGAAGCTTTCCAGCCTCAGCCTTCTTGCGCCGAATGTTTTCCCGTTCCGCTCTCTCTTTCGTGACCTTTTGTCGCCGGGCTTCTTTCGGATCGGCTGCCAGGGGCCGGTAAATTTCGACCCGGTCGCCAGCCTCCAGGGGAGTATCCAGGGTCACTTTGCGGGAAAAAATTCCGACACTGGGGCGCGCCCCGATAGCGGGAAATTGGACCCGCAATGCGGAGGCCTCGATGGCCTGCTCCACTGTCGTTCCAGCGGGCACCTGCAGATTTACAATCAGTTGGCGATGCGGGGTGGCGTAAGCCACTTCCACCGGCAGCAGTGGCACGCCATAGGCTGGTGGAACCAGTGGGGCTTCAGCCGCCATAAACCTGGTCCGCGCGCCGGCTGAAGTCGTACACCAGCTTGTCTGCAACCCTGGCAAAGCCGCGGCGAAACGCCGCGGAAAGCGCGGAATGGGAAAATTCAAAGGACAGGCTCAGGGTCACCTTGCATCCCATCTGCCCCAGGGCGCTGAAACGCCATTCGCCGGACAGATTCTGGAACGGCCCTTCCACCAGGGATAGATTCAGCATCTCACCCGGCACCAGGCGGTTGCGGGTAGTAAACGACTGGTTCAGGCCGCCAATGGAAACCTCCAGCCTGGCCAATTGCAGCTCGGCGGTCTGTTCCAGCACTTTGGCACCCGTACACCAGCTGAGGAATGCCGGGTAGGAAGATACATCACGCACCAAATGGTACATGTCGTTGGCGGGGTGCAGCACCAGGATGGAGCGCTTGATGTCCATGGCTCATGAGGGCGGAATGTACAGGCGGCCAGCATACCATGCAGCGATAGCATGACGTCCCCTCGCCTGCCGCTTACAATGCCCCCAATGAACGATAAAAAGACCAGCGGGCAGAAAACCATCGCGCTCAACAAGCGGGCCCGCTTCGAGTATTTCATCGAGGAGCGCTTCGAAGCGGGTATTGCCCTCGAGGGCTGGGAAGTAAAATCGCTGCGCGAAGGCCGCATCCAGTTTGCCGACTGCTACGTGCTGCTGAAGAACCAGGAAGCCTTCCTGTTTGGTGCACAAATACAGCCCTTGCCCACGGCCTCGACCCACAAAGTGCAGGACCCGACGCGCACGCGCAAGTTGCTGCTGCACCGCCGTCAGCTCGACGAACTGATCGGCGCGGTCGAACGCAAGGGTTACACACTGATTCCAACCGCCATGTATTGGTCCAGGGGCAAGGTCAAGGTGGAAATTGGCCTGGCCAAGGGAAAAAAGCAGCACGACAAGCGCAAAGCGGAAAAGGAACGCGACTGGGACCGGGAAAAAGGCCGCATCATGAAGCGCGCATAGGCCGGCCCAGCCACCGTGACCACAAGCCTCATTTACCTCGATCCCGACAGCCGCCTGAGCCTGCAAACCCAGCTGCGCCAGAAAGTGGTGGGCGCGATCCTCAAGGGCGCCTACCCGCGAGGCAGTCGCTTGCCCTCATCACGCAAGCTGGCGGAACAGTTGGGCATAGCGCGCAACACGGTGGTGTTGGCTTATGAACAGTTGGTCGAAGAGGGATACCTGGAAAGCCGCCAGCGCAGCGGCCTCTTCGTGAACGAGACCATTCGCGAAAACCGGGTGGGCTTGCACGAAACATCGCGCCCGGAAACCGGGGCGGATGAACGTTGGAAACACCGGATTCGCGCAAAGCCTGCCGGCAAGCCGGAGTTCCAGTGGCCGGCCAATTGGCAGCAACATCCCTTCCCATTCATCGACGGTTATTTCGATGCCTCGCTCTATCCAACCACGCAATGGCGCGAAGCCAGCCGCATGGCCCTGGGCACGCGGGTGATCAACGAAGGCACGGTCACAGAAGGCGATGCCGACGATCCGGTATTGATCGAGGAAATCCGTACCAAGATGTTACCCCGCCGCGGCATTACCGCCGGTCCGGATGAAATCCTGATAACGCCGGGCGAACAGAACGCACTGTACCTGCTGACCCGACTGCTTGCCGACGCGACCACCACGGTGGCCATGGAAGATCCCGGTAACCCGCGCATGCGCCAACTGCTGCAACAGCATGGCGCGAAACTGATTCACCAACCGGTCGATGAGCATGGCATGGTGATCAATCCGCGTCTGGACCGGGCCAGTATCGTGTACGTCACGCCCAGCCACCAGGTGCCGACGGCAGTGACCATGCCCCAGGAGCGACGCAACGCCTTGCTGAGAAAGGCCCAGGCCCTTGACCAGGTCATCATCGAGGACGATTTCGAGCACGAGAGCAATTACTTTGGCCAGCCCCACCCGGCGCTGCGCAGCATGGATATGGAAAACCGGGTGGTTTACGTATCGGCACTGCCAAAAGTGCTGGCTCCTGGCCTGCGCATCGGCTTCATTGTCGCGGCGCCGGCGCTGATACGCGCCGCGCGCAATCTGCGGCAGCAGGTCATCGGGAGGCCTTCACTGATCAACCAGCGAACGGCTGCCTTTTTTCTTTCCCTGGGACATTACGATTCATTCATGGCGCGCCTGCACCAGGAAATGCAGCTGCGCTGGTATGCGTTGCGCGATGCACTCAACCACTACCGTCCCAAATCGATACTGACCATCCCGAACCAGGGAGGAACCGTTTTCTGGGTGCGAGGACCTGACGACATCGACGTCGCCGCGCTGGCTCACGAAGCGGCCAAACGCGGCATTCTCATAGAACCGGACACCCACTACTATGCCGGCCACAAGACCTCGAAGAACTGCTTTCGCATGGGCGTCACCAGCATCCCCACCGACCGGATCCGTGAAGGCGTCGAACGACTGCGCCAGCTGATGTGGGACCTGAGCAAGGTCGAAGGGGTCGTGCTCGAGGACGACGACCCGAACCAGGTCAGGGCGGCAACACTGCGGCAAACCCTGCAGGGCACCACGATCATTTACAAAACGGTGTATTGCGACCCCTGTGTCATCGAACTGCACCCGGACGGACGCATGGAAGGCCGCGCCGGTTACGCCGACGAAGACCGCGACAGTGGCCGCTGGTGGTGCGAAGGCGACCTGTGGTATCGCCAGTGGAACCGGTGGGCCTACGGCGAGACGTCAGCGTATTTCATCACCCTGGATGGCCAGCACATTCGCTGGTACAACACTACCAGGCGCCTGGTGGACGATGCCATCCTGCATCGCCTGGGCGACTGACTGGCCTTATCGCTGGCCCGAAACTGGTTCTACACTAACTCCACCGGGCGGCGCTAGTCTGTTCACCATGGCCACAATGCCGAAAGCGGTGTTGTACCACGACACTGGAGAACAGCAATGGGTCACCTCGCCGTCGCGGCATTGCAGCTGGCGCTCAACAATGAAAACAACCTGTCTCTGATCGAACGCGAAATCGATCGCACCCGGCAACGCTACCCCTGGGTGCAAATGATCGTGCTGCCTGAATTGTGCACCTTCGGCCCCAATCCAAAGCTGGCCGTGGAGCTGCCCGGGGAGGTCGAAAACCGCTTCCGGGAAGCAGCCCGCAAACACGATATCTGGCTCATTCCCGGTTCAATTTTTGAACGCGACGGCGAGCGGGTGTACAACACCTGCCCGGTGATCAATCCGCAAGGTGATGTAGTTGCCCGGCACCGCAAACTGTTTCCATTTGCGCCGTATGAGCAAGGCGTTGCCTGGGGTGACCAGTTCGTGGTGTTCGACGTTCCTGGGGCCGGCCGGTTAGGCCTGTTGATCTGCTACGACATGTGGTTTCCCGAGGTGGTCAGGACATTGGCCTGGATGGGCGCAGAGGCCATCATCTGCCCCACCATGACCACCACGATCGACCGCGACGTGGAACTGGCCATTGCTCGCAGCAACGCAGCCACCAATCAACTGTGGTTTCTCAGCATAAATGCCGCTGGTGAACTTGGGTTCGGGCGCTCCACAGTGGTGGGACCGGATGGCACGGTCATCTACACCGCCGGGTCCATGCGCGAAATCATCACCGTTGAACTGGATTTCAACCAGGTGCGCCGGGTGCGCGAACGCGGCCTGTTTGGGCAGTGCCAGACCCTTAAGAGTTTTCGTGACCGTGCTGTGGAATTCCCGCCCTACCGCGAGGGTGCTGGCGGCGGCGCGTTCGACCGGTTGGGAAAACTTAATATCCCCGATAAAACATATGATTAGGGTAAGTATTTACCGGTGCACATGAGGGTGCTGGACTCAATTAAAGCCTTCATCTGGCCCTACCGGAGGCAGTCGGAAGTCCATTAGATTCGATGCTGGGATCTTCCGTGTATTCCCGCATGACAGGCATGCCACAAAACAATCGACACAGTCATAAACAAACCGGAGTGCAATAATGAATTCCACTCGACAGATCAAGAGAAAAACATTGACCACAGCCATTACCGTAGCTCTGCTGACATCCGGCCATGCTTCAATGGTGCTGGCGCAATCTGCTGCCGGAAAATCAGGCGGCGCTTTGGCCATGGAAGAAATTATGGTCACGGCCACCCGGCGCGAACAAACGGTCCAGGAAATTCCGTTCAATATCTCCGCCCTGAGCGGCGAAGCGCTGGAAAAAGCCAATGTCATTGACTCGGTCGAAGCCCTGCGTTACATGTCCGGAATCTCCATGGCCGATCGCGGCTATCGTAACGCCGGCATGGCGGAGCGCATCATCATCCGCGGCATCAACGTCGACAGCGGGGTGGACGGCGACGTGCCCCTGGCCGCAGTGTCCACGGTAGCGACCTACGTCGACGGCACCGCCCTCTACGGCAGCTTCATCCTGAAGGATCTCGATCGTATCGAGGTGTTGAGGGGCCCGCAAGGCACGCTGTACGGCTCCGGGTCGCTGGCCGGTAACGTCAGGTACATCATGAAGAAGCCGGATCTCGAAGAAATCAGCGGTGAGGCAAAGGTGGGTTTCGGAATCACCGACGGTTCGGACGGTTACAACTTCAATCCCGACGTATTGGTGAACTTTCCCATCAGCAGCACCTTCGCGGTGCGGCTGAACCTCGGCATGATCAACAACGACGGGATTGTCGACTACCCTCACGTTTACGCGCTGGACAGCAATGGTGACCCGGTAGTCCAGAACGGGGATATTCTGAACGCCCTGCCGGTTTACGAGCGGGTTGAAGACGTCGATGACGTCGAAATCAAATATGGCCGTGTATCGGCCTTGTGGGTGCCCAACGACAGCTTCAGCGCGCAGCTCTCCTACCAAACGCAGGATGACGAGGTGGGCGGACGACGGCAAGTAACCCGCGGTGATGACCTGGTCAATGGCGGTCAATACGGGGAGTACGAGTTCGGCGCCATCCAACTGGAGCCGGCCGAACGGGACATCGAGCTGACTTCGCTGGAACTGGAGCTTGGCCTCGGATTTGCGACCCTGACTTCCAGCACTTCGTATTACAGCCACACAGGCACCAGCATCAGCGACAATTCCGGCGTGTATGCGCGCAATGGCTGGTTTGAATTCTATGGAAGCTCACCGCGGCCGATTGCGCAGGCGGAGCGCTTTTACGACGACTCGGCTTTCTCGCAGGAATTCCGCCTGGTCTCCGATGGCGACAACTTCGTCGATTGGACCGCCGGGCTGTATTACACGGACCAGGACTCGGACCTGGGTCAGAACAGTTACCTGGTCGGTTATATCCCTTACCTGAATGCGCTCAACTGGTATGGAATTGCCCCTTATACGACCACCCAGGACTTCCTGTTCCGGCGCAACCAGAATTACGAGGAGATCGCGCTATTTGGCGAGGCGACGATCAACTTTACCGACGACGTGCACCTGACCGTGGGCGGCCGTTACTTCGACAATGAAGTGGACGTCGATGCGCTGGTTGACGTGCCCATTTACGCGGTGTTCGCGCCGCCGGGAACAGCCTCCGAGAGCATCAGTGAAAACGATTTCCTGTTCAAGACCAACTTCGCCTGGGACCTCAGCGATCAGTCCATGTTGTATGCAACCTTCTCCCAGGGGTATCGCCATGCCGGCGCCAACGCGGTGCCCACCAGCGGCAAGTATGCAGAGAACCCGGAGTTCCTAACCTTCAATTCCGATTCGATAGACAATTACGAGATCGGGTTCAAGGGCACGACCGGTACGCTGGATTACGCGCTGTCCGCCTACTACACCGACTGGAAGAACCCGCAACTCAATACCGTGACCACCAACTGGGGCTTCTTCGGGGTGATCAACGGCGAGTCGGCGAGCACGCGGGGGGTCGAAGTGGAACTGTCGGGAATGCTGACCGACAGTCTCGGTTACAGCCTTGGTTATACCTATGCTGATGCCGAGCTGACCGATGACGTGTATCAGCCGGCCGGCAATTTCTACGGCAGTGGCGTTGTGTACCCGGACAAGGTTGGGGCCGACGGCGGCGCTCTGCCCGGAACGGCGGAGCATGTCTTCAACATGTCCTTGCGGCATGAAGCCAGCATTTCCGGAAACATCGACGTGAGTTCGGTTCTGAGCGGCTATTATCAATCTGAAACGCTGAACAGCATCGGCGATAATGTATGCCTGACCGAGTACAATGCGTTGGGCGTGTGCCTGGACAGCGCAAGGTCCACCTCGGTGTACTACCAACCTGACTCGGTGTGGACGCGAAACTATGCGGAAATGGACGGCTTCCAGATCTGGAATTTCAGCAGCACGTTTTACATGGACGCGTGGAGTGCTTCGCTCTACGTGAAGAACATTTTCAATGAGGAAGGCACTACCGGTGTATTCCCCTACCTTCGTGGTGGTCCCAACACGTCGGATAGCCAGCGTTACTATGGCAATAACTCCCGCGATTACCTCACTTTGCCACGCACTTTTGGGGTCACCCTCAGTTACAACTGGTGACCAGCCTTGTGACGGGCGGCCCGGCTCATGCCGGGCCTGCCCGCCCCGCTGAATCGCTCGCGCTCGTTTCCCAGGCACCGCAGACGGCAGGACACACGAGCATGAACGCGAAAACTCCGCCGGACAGGGAGCAACTTGCTGCGGTGGCCGCCCAGTGCATAGAAGCCGGTGAATTTCACAAGGCGTTTTCAGCCTGCCAGCGGCTCAACCGCGAGTTTCCCGACTATCCTTACGGCTGGTACCTCGCCAGCTTTGTGATGAAAAAGGTTCGACACCACGCAGACGCCGTGAAAGCCATAGATCGGGCATTGCAGCTTTGCTATACGCACCGCTACCAGATGCACCGGGCCAAGTGCCTGTTCGATTCGGGTGACCGCGCCGGTGCGATGGAGGCCGTGGGCGAGATGAGGAGCGCGTCATTCGATGACCCCTGGCTACATAACGAGTTGGGATCCCTGCTCCATCTGCTCGGCGACCAGTCCGGCGCTCTGGCACAGTACTCCCGGGCGACAGAGCTCGACGATCGAATTGCCGAATTCCACTTCAACAAAGCCGCAGTTCAGCGCTACCTCGGGGACGCGGCCGGGTCCGAAGTCAGTTTTGATGCCGTACTCCATCTCAAACCGCACGAATTCGAGGCCTATACCGGACGTTCCCAGCTGCGCACGCAGACTCGGGAGCGGAACCACGTCCCCCAACTGCAGGACGTCCTGGGGCGCACGTCATTTTCTGCCGGGCGGGTGCAGCTTCATTATGCTTTGGCCAAGGAACTGGAAGACATCGGCGACCATGAGAACGCCTTCGACCACCTCAAACAGGGTTCCGACACGAAGCGCCGGGGCATGCAATACAATATTGACACCGACTTGCAGATCATCGCGAAAATTTGCGAGTCCTACGGCGCCGCGTTGTTCGACGGACAGATCCAGGGCTGCGCCAGCGCCGAGCCGATATTCATCATTGGCATGCCGCGCACGGGAACTACTTTGGTCGAACGCATCCTGGCCAGCCACTCCAGTGTGTTTGCTGCGGGAGAACTCAACACTTTTTCACTTGAATTGATGCGCCTGGTCAAGGCAAGCCCGTCTCCGGCACCGGCGTCACGCCTGGATTTCGTGGCCAAGTCAGCACAAGTGGACTTCCTTGCGCTGGGCGAGTCGTACATCAACAGCACGCGGCCGATGCGCGACACCAGTCCGCACTTCATCGATAAGCTGCCTTTCAATTATCTGTATGCAGGGCTGATACACCTCGCCCTGCCACGGGCGAAGATCATCAATCTGCAACGCCACCCCATGGACACCTGCTATGCCGTCTACAAACAATTGTTCAAGGACGCGTACCCATTTTCCTATGACCTTGACGAACTCGGCCAGTATTACGTGGCCTACCATCGGCTGATGCAGCACTGGAACGAAGTAATGCCCGGCGTGATGTACACGCTGAGGTATGAAGCAGTGGTCGCCGACATCGAGGGCGAGGCCCGCCGCCTGCTGGAATACTGCGGATTGCTTTGGGAAGACCAGTGCTTGCGCTTTTACGAAGACACTCAGGCATCCACCACCGCCAGCGCGATACAGGTACGCCAACCGGTTTATGACACCTCGTTGGGTAAGTGGCGCCATTACTCACGGCAGCTGGAATCACTGCGTATGTACCTGGAAGGCGCCGGGATTGACTGCGGATGAGCCGCCCAGCATGGCGCAACTACCCACAGTTAGAATGGGTCGGCGCTGCCATCGAACCCAAGCTCCTGAAACCCTACTGCGAGTAGCGCACCCATGATCTTCGATAATTTTCCGAAGGTTTCCCCGGCAGGCATGCCCGCGCGGGTGTTCCTTGCCTTTCTCGCTTCAGCCGGTCTGTTTTACATCAACATCCTGCCGGCTATCGTGGACGGCCTGATCCAGGCCCTGGGATTCAGCAACCAGCAGGCAGGCGCGGTGGCTTCGGCCAATATCTATGGTGCCGCTAGCGGAGCCTTGTTGATCGTATTCCTGATCAAGCACATCAATTGGCGTTTTGCCTCCCTGCTGTTTCTGTGCGTATTGATTGGCATTGACCTTGCTTCAATCCTGGTCGCTTCCCCCGCCGCGCTGGTTGCCATCCGGTTTTTGCATGGGTTCGTTGGGGGCATGCTGGTGGGCACCGGGTTCTCGGTGATTGCCCGCACTATCCAGCCCGATAGAACCTTCGGTGTACTGTTGTTCGTGCAATTTGGCTTCGGCGGCGTGGGCGTGATGTTCATCCCCGGCATGGTGCCGCATTTCGGCACCAGCATCCTGTTCCTGTCGCTGATCGCATTCAGCACCCTTACCTTGCTGATGCTGCCCTTCCTTCCCGCTTATGCAGTTGAAAAACGACCGCAAAATGCGGGTACCCCCCGGGCAATACGCTGGTTGCCCCTGTGCCTGACTCTGGCCGCTCTGTTCCTTTTCCAGGCTGCCAATAATGGCCTGTATGCGTACATCATTGGCCTGGGTGAATCCTATGGCATGACCCAGGACTACATCACCACAACCCTTGGAATTTCCGCCTGGCTGGGCGTGGCGGGTGCTGGCCTGGTCATTCTGATTTCTGATCGTTTTGGTTATTTCAAAACCCTGCTGATTGGCATCGGATTGACCACCTTGGCCAATTGGGCCTTGCAATACAGTGAAACTCCCCTGATCTTTTTTGCCGCCAACGCACTGGTCGGTATCACCTGGGCATTCTCCATCTCGTACCTCCTGGGGCTGGCCTCGCGGTTTGATGCTGTCGGCCAGATGGCGGCGCTGGGCGGATTCGCCTCGAAAATGGGCCTCGCTTCTGGCCCGGCCGTAGCGGCGCTGGTCATGGGCAAAGACAATTACCAACTGATCATCTGGGTGGCCGTGGGCACACTGGTCTTTTGCATCCTTACGGTCATAGCCCCATCGCTGGCCCAGGACCGGCAGGCAGCAAATAGCGCTCCAGTTCAAGGGCTACGCGCGTGAGCCAATCACCGAGCCTCTGATGATCAGGTTAAGTGACTGAGGGTCAGTTGTTAATCAGGATCCCGCGGGCTCCGTCCGCCGAAAACACCGCTTTGGAATTCCCCTCAGTTGTTTCCGAACTTGCCTTTGCCGGTTCCCACCGATTCAAACCGCGGGTACCGGCAGGTGACTTCTCCTGTGCACGGAACCTTCGCCACCCTGCCCTTGTCACAGGCGCGTCAAAGGTTAAGGACAGAGCGGGGTCGATCAGGTACAATGCCCGCTCGAAAAAACCACTGGGGGCGACCTGGATTCGACGTGGGTTGCGAAACCGGAGGTGCATGCCGAGCTGCAAGCAACTCGTTAAACTGATTGCAAAACTTTAGTTGCCAACGACGACAACTACGCACTAGCAGCTTAAACACCTGCATAGCGCCTTCCGCCCGGCTCGTGCCCATGCGACCGGATCACGGGAGTCACCCAATATGGGATCGCGATGAAGCACGCCTGGTGTGGATTCGTTAAAACTCATCCAGGCTCGTTACAGGTTTTCCCTGCCCGTCGGGTAGCTTGTGATTAAATTAAAGACCGGGCTAAGCATGTAGAGCCAAGGGCGGAGTACTTGCGGACGCGGGTTCGAT
>DATDPS010000106.1:0-19518 GCA_035292625.1 Lysobacterales bacterium
CGGAAGACGCGATCGAAATCGTGCCTTTTAAAGATACCGCCTATCTCATCGCCACCTGGCCAGGGAGCGATCCCTCGCTGGGCCCGATCGTGGTGTCGGCGCACATGGACGTCGTGGAGGCCAAACCCGAGGACTGGGAACGTGATCCGTTCACGCCGGTGGTTGAAAATGGCTACCTGTTCGGGCGTGGCGCGAGCGACACCAAGTTCGAAGCTGCACTGGCGCTCAGTTCAATGATCGAGTTGAGGCGCCAGGGCTTCACGCCCACCCGCAGCCTGGTAATCGCCTACTCGGGCGACGAAGAGACCACGATGAAGACTTCGAAGATCATCGCCGAGCGCTTGCGCAATGCCCGGCTGGTGCTCAATGTCGACGGTTCTTCGGGCACCCTCAGCGAGGAGACCGGCAAGCCCCTGTTCTGGAGTTGGCAAGGCGCCGAAAAGACCTATGTCGATTTCCAGCTCGAAGTGACCAATCCCGGGGGACACAGCTCGGCACCCCGTCCCGAAAATGCCATTCAACAGATGTCGCAGGCGCTCGAACGAATCGGCGCTTACCGTTTCAAGCCTGAGCAAAACGACATTACGCGTGAGTATTTTGCCAAGGCCGCGAAACTCGAGCCCGATCCGAAACTGTCCGCGGCGATGCAGGCTTTTGCCGCCAACCCGGCCGACGAAGAGGCGATCGAGGTGCTGCGCGAGAACCCGGCGACGGTCGGCATGATCGGCACCACCTGCGTTCCCACCATGGTGAAAGGCGGCCATGCGATCAACGCGCTGCCGCAGAGGGTCACCGCCAATATCAATTGCCGCATCTTCCCGGGCCACACCCGCAAGGAAATCATGGCGGAGCTGGAGCGCGCAGCCGGAGTGCCCGAAGTGACATTCCGCGACGCGACCGGCGACGAATCGATTGAAGCACCGCCCTCGCCGCTTGACCCGTTGCTGCTCGCCGCCGTAACCAAGGCGGTCGGAGTTTCGTGGGGCAAGGAAGTTGCGATTTTTCCATCGCAGTCCTCGGGCGCTTCGGATTCCATGTGGTACCGCGCCGTGGGTGTGCCAAGCTACGGCGCTTCAGCCAGCATGTCCAAGCACTCGGACCAGTTCTCGCACGGGCTGAACGAACGCATCGCGCTGAGCAACATCAGTCCCGGCGTGACCTACTACCTCAGCGTGTTCAGGGACCTCTCTTCGCAGTAGGGTAAAAAGGGGTCAGAGCCCTTTTCCGCACCGCCCTGCCGCGACCGAATAAGAGGGGCCGGATACAATTTCAGGCAAATGTATCCGGCCCCTTTTCTGAAACCATCCAGTACCACAAGGCGCATGTCCGGACTTTTACTCTGGCACTATTCTCTGACACCAAACCTGCTTAATCTCCCGCAGCAAAATGCGCCAGCTGGTCTGCGTGTGCCTTCACGAAGCACGGACGGGCAGTGGCGCGAGCTACATAATCACGACAGGCGGGATGTCCCGCCAGCCCGTCGAACCGATCAACAAGGCGCAGCACATCGGCCATGAGTATGTCGGCGATGGAGAAGGTTCCGGCCAGCCACTCGCGTCCTGCCAACACCGGCTCTATGTGCTTGAGGCGAGACACCATGAGGAAGTCGTCCAATAGCTTCCATCCCGGCCTATCGCCCGTGTTGCCTGAAATTTGAAATATGAACCAAGGCATGCTTGCCATCTCGACCGAATTGAGTGCTGCGAACAGCCATTCAATAACCTCGATTCGACCGCGCGGATCGGTAGGCATCAACTTCTCACTACGCTCGCCTAGATGAAGAAGGATCGCGCCGCTCTCGAAGATCGAGATATCTCCATCGGTCAACCACGGCACCTGGCCGAAGGGCTGGTGCGAGAAATGCTCGGCACCTCGATCGCGAAACGGCACGCTCTCGACGCGATAGGGCAACCCGGCCTCTTCCAGTGCCCAACGCACACGAATGTCACGCACAAAGCCGCGCGGCATCTCGGGAACCCAATCGAAGGTGGTGAGGATCAGGTCGGCCATTCAGAATCTCCTTGGTGTGTTCATCAGGTATGCGCCTGCAATAACGTGTATGGGAGTGCTCATTGCGCGAGCAGGTTCTCCAGCAATTCCAGCGCCAGCGTCCAGCCCTGGACGTGGGAGCAACCGGCCTGGTTGTCGGGCAGGCGCTCGTGTGTGAGCACGATCTCGGTGCTGGCACTGGCGGCGTTGAACTCCACCGTCACCAGCGTTTCGGTGTGCTGCGTGGCGTCGGAAAACCAGGTGAAGACGAGCTTCTTGTTGCGCTCAATGGTGTGATACACCCCGTAGTTGCGCAACGGGCCGCTCGGGTAATGCATCACCACTTCAAAGGCGCCGCGCACGCGCGCATCCACGCGGGCTGTGCTGCGCGCGGAAGTGCCGGGGTGCATCCACTGCGCAAGGCTTTCCAGATCGAGCCAGGCATCGAATAGCTCGTCGACGGTCGCGGGAATGGTGCGCTTGACCACAATCGTGTCGGTTTTGCTGCGTTCTACGGGAACGGTCTCAGCTTTGCTGCTGGTTTGTGACAGTGTCATTGCTTGCTCCTGTGTTTGTCCGTGCTGCGTTTTTTGAGAACGAAATCTTCCAGTGCCGCCAGGCGGACTTCCCAGAAGCGGCGGTAGAACTCCATCCACTCGGCGGCTTCTGCCATCGGTGCGGCGTTAAGGGAGAGCACATGCTCGCGCCCCTGCACCGAGCGCGTGACCAATCCCGCGCGCTCGAGAATGCGGATGTGCTTGGAGGTGGAGTTGAGCGAAATCGGAAATGCGCTCGCCAGCTCCGTCACCCGCGCATCCGACTGCGCCAGCCGCGCCAGAATCCCGCGCCGTGTGCCGTCGGACACCGCCGCGAACAGCTCATCCAGCTTTGTTGATTTATATTCACCCATAAGGGTGAATATAGGTTTATTGGAAGCGGGAGTCAAGTAGGTTCGAGGTAATGCAGGTCATGGGTGGCGCAAATTTTGGGGTCAAAGTAAAGTGCCAGAGTAAACCTTCGGCTTTTGGCAGGATTGGCTGATGGGGAGAGCAAGAGCAAGGATCCCCGTCAATCTCTCCAGTGTTCCTACCCAATCTCGTTCACCTCCAAGGTACATATCCTACACCACCGCGCGCAATCTGCCGCTGGTTCGCAACCCAGCAGTGACGCGACGCTGGGCGAATGCATTTCGAAATTGTGGGTTCAATACGTTCGGCCAAAACCATTGCGCGTGGGAGCGGGATTCGGGATTTGAAAAGGTTGAAGCGAGCCTATGGTTTCGGTATGTGGAGAAAGAGAAAAGGGTTAGCAATAATCAAGCTTCAAGATGGTACATTGTTCAATGCTGAACTACACTGGTATGAAGCATCCGGCCTGGGTAAACGCGAATTCAAGATCAAGAGATTAATGGAACGATTATGACCACCACGAAATTTGTCATCTGCACACGAAACACTGGCTACGAGGCGGCACTTGAATTGCGCAAGCTGTATCGGGTGTTGCCAGACGCCGATGCAAATACGCACGGACAGATTCGAGTAGTGGATGAATCGGGTGAAGACTACCTTTACCCTTCCTCGTTCTTCGTTCCAGTCGACCTTCCCGATTCCGTTGCAAAGCGGGTTGCACATGCTGCTTGAGAGGATCGGAGCGCTTTTGCTAAAAAAGGGGTCGGATACATTTTCCTGAAATTGTATCCGGCCCTTTTTTCGGGGTCCGGGTAAATACGCACAGATAATGGAGCAAACCCTGTACCGCATCGTTTAGCGATAAATGTATTGCTGTTTAACAATAATAGTGATATCGTTTAGCAATACGGTTACAGGAGAGTCAAATTGTTCCAACCCCACTCTGGTGCGCTCAACGCTTCGCGAATTCTCCTCAGGATCCTGCGCTTCATCAACCTCGGCACGGGGCTGCTGCTGATCCTCGCCGTCCCCGCCAGTTTCCTCTTCGAGCCACAGTTTTTCGAGTTCTTCAGCAAGCGACCGCCGCGCATCGATGCGGCCTGGCTCGTTCCGGTCCTGCGGCTCTGGATGGTGCTGGCACTGCCGATGATCGCAGGGGTCCATGTGCTGCTTTCGCGCCTGCTCGACGTGGTCGAGACAGTGAGTGCCGGCGATCCGTTCGTGCCGGAAAACGCGGTACGCTTGATGACGATCGCCTGGTGTGCACTCGGCATCCAGCTGCTCCACCTGGCCTTCGGAGTGATGGCGGCAACCGTCAATGCCGCAGGCTCGAATGTCGACTGGGAGTTCTCGCTGAATGGCTGGCTCGCCGTGGTCCTGCTGTTCGTGCTTGCGCGGGTCTTCGAAGTGGGCACGCAGATGCGCGAAGACCTGGGAACCATGATCTGACATGGCCATCATCGTGAAACTCGACGACGTGCTCCACGATCGACGCATGACCCTCACCGAATTGTCCGGGAAGGTCGGGATCACCCTCGCCAACCTGTCCATTCTCAAGACGGGCAAGGCTCGCGGCATCCGCTTCGCGACGCTCGAGGCGATCTGCGATGCACTCGACTGCCAGCCCGGCGACCTGCTCCAGTTTCGCCGCGATGAGCAGGAGGATTAAGCGCCATCGGCCAAGTGCTTGTTGCGGCGCAGGAAAAACTTGACTCGTTGAATGTGGCGGCGGATTCTACCGTGCGACATCCAGAAAAATTGTTTTCGCCCACTATCGAGGCCATGCGGTGCGACTCATGCAAAGCAGGGGTTTTCAGCTATGACTACCAAAGTCCAATCAATGCCAGGTCACGAACATTACCGAGTAAAGATAGCCGTCTTCCTGGTGACATTGGTCACCCTGTTCCAAGCCTGCACCTGGGTGAAGACCACACCGGAAGGGGAAAAAGTGCGGGTTGCGCAGGCCAGTGAAGTCGAGAATTGCGCAGCCAAAGGTCAAGTCACCACCAGCCTCAAGAGCCGGGTGGGTGGGTTCGAGCGCAAGCCGGGCAAGGTGGCCGGCGAACTGGAAGCCCTGGCCCGCAACGAAGCCGCGACCATGGGCGGCGACACCGTGGTTGCCCAGTCGCTGGCCAATGAAGGCAGGCAAACCTTCGGCGTGTACCGCTGCCAGCCCTGAGTGCCGATGGATTGAAAATAGACAGGGCGCCCACAACATTTCCAAGTCACGTAAAGTACTGGTCTTGAATGGAGCAGGCCATGTCCGACAAAACTGAACGCGCAGTACTTGCCGGCGGTTGCTTTTGGGGAGTGCAACAACTCATCCGGCGCCTGCCCGGTGTCGTTTCCACCCGCGTGGGTTATTCCGGCGGCGATGTCGACCATGCCACCTACCGCAATCACGGTACGCATGCGGAAGCGATTGAGATCATCTTCAAGCCGGATGAGATCAGCTACCGCGATTTACTCGAGTTCTTCTTCCAGATTCACGACCCCTCGACGCTGAACCGGCAGGGAAATGACCGCGGCATGAGCTATCGTTCAGCTATTTTCTACACGTCGAAGGAACAACTTCAGGTGGCAAAAGATACGCTGGCCGAAGTGGACGCATCCGGGATCTGGCCCGGAAAAGCAGTCACTGAACTGGCACAAGCCGGTGCTTTCTGGGAGGCGGAACCCGAGCATCAGGATTATCTGGAGCGGATTCCCAACGGCTATACCTGCCATTTCGTCCGTCCCGGCTGGAAACTACCCAAAAGAAATCAATAATTGGAGTTAGACGACGCTCCCGCGAACCTCACGTCGGGCGAAGGAGGTACCTCATGATAAAGAAGGAGGGTGTATGAAGAATTCGACCGACCAATCCAGTGTGGCACAAAAACCATCCGAAGACAGAAACGCGATGGCGTTTGCGGCGCTGCTAGCCTGGGCCTGGAGCGAGACACCTCCCGTGCACAGAAATACCGCGAATTTGTTGATCCATATTTTTGCGGTACCACTGTTTGTGGCCGGGCACTTTCTTCTCGTTGCAGGCATCGTCATCAACCCAAGACTGCTCATCGCGGCAGCCCTATGCATCGTAGTGTCTTTGGTGCTGCAAAAGATTGGGCACTCGCTGGAGCGTAACCAGGTTCCGCCTTTCACGGGTGCCCGTGACTTCCTGAGGCGCTTATACGCGGAGCAATTCTGCAACTTCTGGCGCTTCCTTTTTTCAGGCCAGTGGTACGCTAGCTTCAAGGCAAACAAAACGAATTGATGTTAGGCGACTGAGCGCACGTCACAGCCAAAATCAACATGCAAGGGCGTGTTGTGTTGCGCGAACGATGGTTGCTGCTGATTGCAATAATGGACCGTCACTCGTGGCGTATTCTGGGCTGGTCACTCAGGCATCGGTTATCCTTGTTTACCGAGAAGAGTTCCCGGGGCTATTTTTTTCAATATAGACGAATGAGTGAAGCAAGACGGACTCATGAACAACACATCTCTGAGCTACAGCAAGGGGTCCACCGAATTGCCGCTGGTCGACTCGACCATCGGCGACCTGCTCGATGAGGTCGCGCGGCGTTACCCGGACAACGAAGCGCTGGTTTCCGTGCACCAGGGCCTGCGTTACAGCTACCGGGAGTTTCTCGAACAGGTGGATCGATGCGCGCGCGCTCTTCTGGCCATTGGCCTGGGCAAGGGTGACCGCATCGGCATCTGGTCGCCGAATTATGCCGAGTGGACCATCCTGCAGTTTGGTTCGAGCAAGGTCGGCGCCATCCTGGTCAACATCAATCCCAACTACCGCCTGAACGAGCTGGAATACGCACTGACCCAATCGGGCTGTTCCGCGCTGGTGATCGCCGAGAAGTTCAAGACTTCAGACTACACCCGGATGATGCGTGAGCTCGCTCCTGAAATCGACCTCAGCACACCCGGGGCCTTGATGGCAAAGCGCCTGCCCGGGCTCAGGACGGTCATTCGCCTGGGCAAGCAAAGCGTTGCGGGTATGTGGCGCTGGGATGATTTCATGGACTTGAGCAACCGGGTTGGCGCGGGCCAACTGGCGCAGCGCCAGCGCGAGCTGTCACCGCAGGACGCAGTAAACATCCAGTACACCAGCGGCACCACCGGCCGGCCCAAGGGGGCCACGCTGAGCCACATCAACATCCTCAACAATGGCCATTTCGTGGCGGAGCTGATGAACCTGGGCAACCAGGACCGCCTGGTCATTCCGGTGCCCCTGTATCACTGCTTCGGCATGGTAATGGGCAACCTGGCTTGCGTCAGCCACGGCGCCACCATGATCCTGCCCTGCGACGCCTTCGAGCCCGGCGCGGTCTTGCAGGCGGTGCAGGATGAGCGCGCTACCGCCTTGCACGGCGTGCCCACGATGTTCATCGCCGAACTCGCGCACCCGGACTTCGCGCAATTCAATCTCAGCACCTTGCGCACCGGCATCATGGCGGGCTCGCCCTGCCCCGTTGAAGTGATGAACGCAGCAATCGCGCGCATGAACCTGAGGGAAATCCAGATCGCTTACGGCATGACCGAGACCAGCCCGGTGTCCACCCAGACCCGCGCCGACGCGCCGGTGGAGAAGCGGGTCGGAACGGTCGGCCAGGCGCATCCGCATGTCGAGATCAAGATCATCGACCCGGCGAGCGGCACGACCGTGGAGCGTGGTACAAGCGGCGAATTCTGCACCCGCGGCTACAGCGTGATGCTGGGCTATTGGAACAACGAGGAGCAGACCCGTCAGGCCATCGATGCCGACGGCTGGATGCACACCGGCGACCTGGCCACTATGGACAGCGAGGGCTATGCCCGCATCGTCGGGCGCATCAAGGATATGATCATCCGCGGCGGGGAAAACGTCTATCCGCGTGAAATCGAGGAATTCCTTTACTCCCATCCCAAGATCAGGGACGTGCAGGTGATCGGCGTGCCGGATGCAAAATTTGGCGAGGAAGTCATGGCCTGGGTGATGTTATGCGACAGCGTGACGGCCACCGCGGATGAGATCCGGGAATTCTGCCGGGGCCAGATCTCCCACTACAAAGTGCCGCGCTACGTCAAGTTCGTGCAGGAATTTCCGATGACGGTAACCGGCAAAGTGCAAAAGTTCGCGATGCGCGAGCAAAGCATCCGCGAACTGCAGCAACAGGCCACTACGACCGTACCCGGGGTTGATCCGCTCCGGTAGGCACGTCACCTTCACCCAAATCAGGGGTTCCTGAGAACTCGATCTCTGTGAATAGTGAACCAACTACCCGGCCAGAATTGTAGCTGGCCCAGGTCTTGTTTGGCCACCCTTAGGCCAATGCTTTGAGGCGCTTCGCCGCACTCAAGAGTCCGTCAAATATCGGTTGGGCAACGTGATCTGGAAAACCCCTGGGCAACGCGCCGGAAACAACTTCAGTGACAATTTTGGCGCGTTCAGCCAGTGCGACGATTTCTTGCCGCGCGTTCTCAGCCAGACCACAGTCTTCAGCCGTTGAGAGCCAATGTCTCGGCTGAATCTCCGCCCACCGGTAATGCCGATTCTTGCCGGTCACAGCCATCGCCATGGTTGCCTTCTTTGGCGCAAGTTGCCGCTTGCCCACGCCCAGCACCGGGTAGGCTGACAGAATATCGTACAGCGGAGTCAGCGCAAAACGCCCTTGGGGCTCTATGGAAACACTGAAGTTTTTCGCATGTCCGTCGATCGCGCACAGCATCCAGAAAACAACCTGCGTCCTGAAAAAGTCGCGCCGATCGGTGTCGGATCTTCGCGAACCGAGCAACAGAGAATTGATTTCCAATATGCCCGGCCCGCCTTGGGATTCATATTTTTGCGCGGGAGGCGTTCCAGTTGCCTGGCACATATCTTCCTGCGGCAAACGCATCCACCAATTTCCGTTTCGCGCGAGCCGTCGATCGAAGCGTTGGACGATGAGCGTATGTTGATCATCGAAATCGGCAATTTCACAATGGGCTACGTCAAGCCCAAAGGCTCCCAGTATTTGGGCGCATAGCCATTCATTTTCTACCGAGGTTGACAGGTCCAGCTGCGAGATGCCGACGCTACCCAGCGGAAGTTTGAAAATATGGGTACTTGGGGTGGCGTCGGCTGGCCGGTGCCAGCTCCCCTTGTGCCAAAGGAGCGCTGTTTTCTCCTGGGCACCGGCGATGGATATTCGAAATGGCTCGTCGGATTGTTGTCCAAAAGGTGTCGCTGAAACCACGGCTCGAAGCGCGGCGGCAACTCCGTCGGCGGTGAGTGCTTCGCCTCGAATCTGATTGAACCCTTCGGGCCTTTGTTCTGCTGGCAGCAGTTGGATGGCCCCGGCACAATCGCGGCCAATTGCAGCCAGGAGGTCAAATGGGGAAGAGGATGGTGTTTCGAAGCGGGTTTGAACACGGCGCCGGATGTCGCTGCTGTCTGGCAGCAGGTTATCGAAGAACGCTTCTACTCGAGGCCCGACATACGGTGCGTCGGGTGGTCGCAGCGGCATGGATAACGATATGGGTCGCACAGCTGGTGAGGCCAGCCATTCTTCTTCGTAATGGAAACTGTGCTGGCCCTGGGCTCGGATAAGCCATTGCCCGACCATTTCGCCATTCATCCAGACGTTGAGACGGCGCGATTTTGCGTGGCGCGGCATACGTTACCACTCAGTGTGCGCCAAGGTTTCGGGTCTGGGCTGAATGGAGAGTTCCAGCTGCAAGGTTGATAAGAGCTTGAAGAGACTTTCGATGGTTGCCGTCTCAGGCGCCAGTTCCAGTTTTGAGATCGTTTTGGGAAGCAGCCCCACAGCCGCGCCCGCTGCTTTTTGTGTGAGTTTCCGGGTTTTGCGATGGCCTTTTAAAACCTGCCCAAGTTGTCCGGGTGTGAGTACTGTCTGTTTCATAATCATCCCCTGTAGGGTATATATGTGAAATATACCCCAAGAGGTACAGATTTGCAATATCCCCTACGGGGTATAAAATGGTTTTCTGGCCGAGCCCTATCCCTGCACCGCAACCGTGAACTGGAGTACTGGCCCCTAAACTCCGCTCAAGCAACCATCACCTCACTGATCTGCACCACGGGCGAAAGGTCGGTGTAATTAGGAATGTCCCGCATGATTTCCTCCAGGTGCGGCGTAAAGCCCGCCTGGAAGTCATCGATGGAATCACAAAAAATGTGGCACATCGCCACGTACTGCGCGGGCTCGCCAGGAGCTCCGCCAGCCAAACCCTTGTCCACCGTATAGTGTCTGCACCTGTCACCCATTCTGGCCTTTACCAGGGGCATGTGTTTGTCGCGGTAATAATCATGGTCGAACCGGGATCCGGTTGTGTTCGGGTACATCACGCTGACTTTAATCATTGCAGTTTCCTCCGCGTTCTGGATGTTTAACAGCGACATTCTGATCAGCAGCAGTATAAGTCACAGGGCCGTTTATCAGAGGTGAATTTTCAAGCCGGGGCCGCAACGCGGTATCATGAGCGCCTGCCTTCATTACCCTGAGCTATACGCGATTTTGCCCTTGCTGCTATGAACAGCCGAAAACCACATCGGGAAGGTGTTTACCCGGAGCCGTTTTAGCCGGACGCCCCACTTTGCTCAGTTACCGCCACTCCTTCCATGCCGGCAACTTTGCCGATGTCATCAAGCACCTCGTTATCATCGAGATTCTTGAACACCTCACGCGCAAGGACAGTCCCTTCGACTACATCGACACCCATGCCGGCGCGGGGCTTTTTGACCTGCGTTCGGAACAGGCGGCAAAGCTGCAGGAATACCGCGGTGGTGCAGGCAAACTGGTGGCGGGAGATTGGCCGGAGCTGGCAACCTGGTTTGCCATACTGGCCAACTACAACCCCTCGGGGGATCTCGGTTTTTATCCCGGTTCACCCCTGATCGCCCGGCATTTTTTGCGCAGCAAGGACCGCGCCTGGCTGTTTGAACTGCACCCGGCCGACTTCGCCTTGCTGCAGAACAATACCTCCGGTGACCGCCGCATCCGGGTCATGCAAGAGGACGGCTTCGAAGGACTGCTGCGCCTGTTGCCGCCGGTATCGCGCCGCGCCCTGGTGCTGATCGATCCAGCCTACGAAATCAAAACGGATTTTACCCGGGTGGTCGAAACGACAAGCCGGGCCTGGAAGAAATTCTCCAGCGGCATTTATGCCATTTGGTACCCGGTGGTGGAGCGGCAGCGCATCGATGCGCTCGAGAGCGCCTTCAAGTCGAGCGGCATGCGCAACATCCAGCGGTTCGAGCTGGGGATTGCCGCGGATTCAGGCGCCAGGGGCTTGTCCGCGGCTGGCATCATCGTGGTCAACCCGCCGTGGTTGCTGATGCAGACAATGTCCGCCGTCCTGCCCAGGCTGGTCAGTGTCCTCGGCCAGGATGCACACGCCTTTTTCAGGGCAGACACCCTGGTGGAGGAATGAGGCCCGGGCGATCGGTTTTTCGCCGTTCTGCTGATGCACATCACCTGCAAATAGGCGGAATTGTGTTATCTGTTTACTTGTGAAACCGAAGTCTGGTCGAATTCGCTGTTTCTGGAGAATGGCCCATGAACAAAACCCCATCCATTTACTGGGTTCTGGTAGCGGACAGCGGCACTGCCCGCATCCTGGAGATGCGAAAACGTCCCGCCGAGCTGCGCGAGGTGCAGGAACTGGTCTCGGACAGCCAGCACCTGACCGATAAAGATCTGCGCGCGGATGCCAGCGGCCGCTCGCTGCGCCGGCAGAGCGCGTCGGGACATGCCCTGCATCCCCATGCCAACGCGCACGACCTGGCCGAACAGGCGTTTTGTGACAGGGTGGTCAAAGTGCTCGAGCTGGCAGCCGGGCGGTATGAGTTTGACCAGCTGGTCGTCATCGCTGATCCCAAAACACTGGGCCGCCTGCGCAAGCTGATGAGCAAGGCCCTGGCAGCCAGGGTGGAACTGGAGCTGGGCCGCGACCTGGTCAAGATGCCCTTGCATTCGCTGGCGGAAAAGGTGCGCGGTGAATTGGGCTGGCCAACGGGTTAAGAGCCAGATTGTTCATCTTTGGCGGGGATTGATGATGAAAGCTCAGGCGCGCAGACAAATCGACTACGACCAGGAAGCCTTTCTGCGGCTGTTGCAACGCCGTGGCATCCGCGACCAGGCAGTGCTCGATGCCATGATGGCCGTGCCGCGCGAACAATTCGTCGGGCTGGACCTGGCGGAATTTGCCTACGACGACACGCCACTGCCTATCGAAGAAGGCCAGACCATTTCCCAGCCCTACATCGTGGCCCTTATGACGGAGGCCTTGCACCTCAAGCCTGCGGATTCCGTGCTGGAAATCGGCACCGGTTCCGGCTATGCGGCGGCGATACTCTCCCGCGTCGCGCGGCAGGTCTACACCATCGAACGGCACCGCAGCCTGGCACACCAGGCCGAGACCCGTCTGGGCAAACTGGGCTACCAGAACGTCAAGGTGTTGTGCGGCGATGGAACCCTGGGCTGGCCCGAGCACGCGCCTTACGATGCGATCGTGGTGGCAGCGGGCGGGCCTGAAGCTCCGCGCGCCCTGATCGAGCAGTTGGCGCTGGGCGGGCGCATGGTGATTCCGGCCGGGCCTTCGCTGTCGGAACAGAAACTATTGCGCATCACCCGGACCAGCGAGAAAGAGGTCGAGATCGAAGAACTGGGGGCCGTGCGTTTCGTGCCCCTGATCGGGGAACAGGGCTGGCGGGACGTGGAGGAGGAAATATCACCGCACCCGAGAACCGACCGCGTTCGGCAGCCGCAGCCGCTCGCAGAGCTGATCGCCAAGGCTGCAAGCCACATTCCGTCGATCGAGACGGTGGACCTTTCCGGCCTGATGGAGCGCATCGGTGACGCCCGCCTGGTGTTGCTGGGAGAAGCGACGCACGGCACCGCCGAGTTCTACGACATGCGCGCGCGCATTTCCCGGGAGCTCATCCAGCAGAAGGGATTCAACTTCATCGCAGTCGAGGCGGACTGGCCCGATGCGGCGCAGATCGATCACTTTGTCCGCGGCACCCGGCTTGAACCCACCGAGGAAGTGACATTCAGCCGCTTTCCAACCTGGATGTGGGCCAACACGCAGGTGCTGGAATTCGCCAAGTGGTTGCGCGACTACAACCGGCGCTTTGCCACACCGGACGAAGCCACAGGATTCTATGGCCTCGACCTGTACAGCCTCTACTCCTCCATCGATTCGGTGATTCGCTACCTCGAGGACGTCGATGCCGAAGCGGCTGCGATAGCCCGGCGCAGGTATGGCTGCCTGACACCCTGGCAAAAAGATCCGGCGACCTACGGCGCGATGGCGCTGGGCAGCCGGCACCACAGTTGCGAGGAGGAAGTCGTCGCGATGCTGAATGCGATGATGGACAGGCGGCTTGAATATGCGGCCCAGGACGGCCGCCGTTTCCTCGATGCCGTTTCCAATGCCCGCCTGGTGAAGAATGCCGAGCAGTACTACCGGGTCATGTACCAGGGTTCGGTCAAATCCTGGAACCTACGCGACACGCACATGTTTGACAGCCTCAAACACCTGCTGGACTTTCACGGCAATGACAGCAAGGCCATCGTCTGGGCACACAATTCCCACCTGGGCGACGCAAGCGCAACCGAAATGGGCGCGCGCGGTGAAATCAATGTCGGCCACCTGTGCCGCAAGCACTTCGCCGATAAAGCGTACTTGATCGGCTTTGGCACACACCAGGGGACCGTGGCAGCCGCTTCAGACTGGGGCGCGCCAATGGAAATAAAGGCGGTCCGCCCGTCCCATCCCGACAGTTACGAGCGCCTGTGCCACGATGCGGGAATGAATGCATTCCTGCTGCCCTTGAGGAACAGCCGCCAGCGCCATGTGCGGGAGCTGTTCCAGCCTCGCCTGGAGCGGGCCATTGGCGTCATCTACCGGCCGGAGACTGAAATCGCCAGTCATTACTTCACCGCCTCGCTGCCACACCAGTTCGATGAATACATCTGGTTTGACCAGACCCGCGCGGTCGATGCGCTGGGTCCGGAAGCAGGCACCGGGATTCCTGAAACCTTCCCCTTTGGCTTGTAAGGGCAACGGCGCACCCCTGCCATGGCTCTGCGCGACATCGAATACGTTGAACGCAAGCTGCAGTGGATGGAAGAGCAGCAGATCTGGCCCAACGGCTTGCGCTACCTCTGGACCGATGCCTTTGGCCTGGTGCTGTATCTTTCCCTGTACCAGGAAACCGGCGACAGCAGCTACCGGGCCAGCGCCGAGCGGTTGGTAGCGGATGTCTACCGGGTCCTGGGGCGCCACAAGGGGCTGCGCATCGGCGAAGCGGCGGACCGTGACGGTCAGTACTATCATTATCTGGCGATGTGGATCTACGCCCTGACCTGCTTTGGCCGCATCGATTCTGCCTACCGCGATGAAGCCATCAAACTGGTGCAGGACGTGCACCCCGCCTTTGTCATTCCCGGCCGCGGTGTGATCTGGAAAATGGAAGAAAATCTGTCCGGGCCTTATCCGGGCTATGGACTGGGCGCCATGGACGCCTATGATGGCTATGCCGTTTATCAGTTGCTGTCCCCGGACCTGCTGTCCGCTGAAATTGCACAGCTGGCACAATTGATCGAAATGAGCTATCCGTTGCTGGACATCGACCAGGACCTGGGCCTGGGAATGATGCTGTGGTTGTGTCACTTCTTTCCCGCCGAGCGCTGGGCAATGCAACAACGGACCAGGAGCCTCTACCAGCTGAATGGATTGTGGATCGATCCCCCGGGATACTTTTGCCGGCAGGCCGGTTGGCGGGACATGAAATTTGCCTTTACCAACTACGGCATTTCCCTTGGGCTGCAAGCCGCGGCGCAGTGGCCGCAGCGGGTGTTTGCACTCAACCAGTTTTTTGAAACGTATGAGTCCGGGGACGAATACGACACCAATGCCATCACCCACGTGATGGCCTGCACCGCGCATTTCCCCGGGCTGTTTGTGCAAAATACGGGCTAGCAGCGCTGCCGGGTCAGCATCGAACGTGAACCCAATCGCCGAGCTCATCTGGAATTCAAAGTACCGCTACACCCCGGGAGCGGGTCAGGGCCAGGGTCGGGGCGATGCCGACATTGACGCCAGCTGGCGGCGCGTGGCTGCTGCCATCGCAGCGGCTGAACCGGACAGCGGGCGCTGGGAGGCCGAATTTTACTCCCTGCTCTCAAGCATGCGCTTCCTGCCCGGCGGCAGGATCCTGGCCGGCGCCGGCACCGGCAAACAGGTCACCCTGTTCAATTGTTTCGTCGCGGGATCCTTGCGGGACTCGATGCAGGGCATTCTCGATGCCCTGAAGGAAAGCGCCATCACCATGCAATCGGGCGGCGGCATCGGCTGTGATTTTTCGCTCCTGCGCCCGGCGGGAACGCATGCTTTCCGGGGCGGCACCACGGCCTCTGGCCCGGTATCGTTTCTGCAGGTGTGGGACAGCCTGTGCGAGACCGTGCAGTCGACGAGTTCCCGGCGCGGGGCCATGATGGCCACGCTGCGTTGTGATCACCCTGATATCGAGGATTATATTGCGGCCAAGCGCGAGCCCGGAGTCCTGGCAAATTTCAACCTCTCGGTGCTCATCACGGATGCGTTCATGCAGGCAGTGTCGGACGATGCGGAGTGGCCGCTGGTGTTTCCTGACCCCAAATCACGCGCGCAGGACAAAGAATCCTGCCGGGTCTATCGCCGTCTTCCCGCACGCCACCTGTGGCAACAGCTCACCACGGCGGCGCATGCGTCCGGTGAGCCCGGCGCGCTGTTTGTCGACACCATCAACCGGGAAAACAATCTCTACTACTGTGAAACCCTGAGCGCCACCAATCCCTGCGGAGAAGTACCTTTGCCGCCCTATGGCGCCTGCGATCTGGGCTCGATCAATCTGCCGGGCCTGGTCGACCAGCCATTTAGCGCCAGTGCGCGGATTAACGAGCAGCAACTGCTGGATACCGTTACCGCCGCGGTGCGGTTCCTGGATGACGTGATCGATGTCTCGAACTTTCCGTTGCCGCAGCAAGCCGCGCAAGCCCACGCGACCCGGCGCATTGGCCTCGGTGTCACCGGCCTGGCGGACATGCTCGCCATGCTCGGCCTGGGCTATGACAGTATGAGCGGCCGTGACACCGCCGCACGGATTCTGCGCTTGATGCGCGATCAGGCCTATACGGCGTCCACCCGCCTGGCTGCGGAAAAAGGTCCGTTTCCCCGGTTCGATGCCACCAGGTTCATGGTCGGGGCCTTCGTGCGCAGGCTGCCCGGGGAACTGCGCACAGCCATCGCGGCCCACGGGCTGCGCAACAGCCATTTGCTGGCCATAGCGCCGGCGGGCACCATCAGCCTGCTGGCAGACAACATATCCAGCGGCATCGAGCCAATATTTGCCCTGGAAGCAAGGCGCACGATCCGCGGCAGTGACCTTGCTTTGCACGACATCGATGTGCGGGACCACGCCTGGTCGCTGTGGCTGGAAAGCGGCGGCGAGCCCGGCGCCCCACCGGATTTCTTCGTCACCGCGGAAGAACTTGCTGCACCGGCGCACTTGGCCATGCAGTCCTGCCTGCAGCCGTTCGTGGACGGCGCGATTTCGAAAACCATCAACCTCCCGGCGACGGCAACGGCAGGCGATGTCGATACCCTGTTCCGGCAAGCTTTCAGCAGCGGCATTAAGGGCTGCACCGTTTTCCGGCGCAACCCTCTCAGGGGCCAGGTATTGCAGGCGAATCCCCGGAACTGTTCAGCGCATTCGCCGCATCGAATGGCGGGATAAGCGGCAGTTCTGCGGCGGACAAGGTCTCCTTTTCCAGCAACTGCGCAGCTGTGGTATCGAGCAACTTGCGGTGCACGTTGAGTATGGCAGTTGCCTTGGCGAAAGCACGTTCGCTCAGTTCCCGCACCGCCTGGTCAATTTGCCACGCGGTCTGCTCGCTGTAGCTGCGTGTCCATGGCAGGTAATTCTCGGTCTGCGGCAGCAGGCTCGAACGCTCCGTGTCATATGCCACCTGCCCGAGCGTTCGATTCATGCCATAGCGCATGACCATGGTCCGCGCGATGTTGGTCACGTGGCCCAGATCGTCGGCGGCCCCCGTGGACAACTGTTCGAACACCAGCGTCTCGGCAGCCCGACCGCCCATCAACACAGCCATTTTGTTACTCAGTTCCTGCTCGGTCATCAGGTAGCGGTCCTCGGTTGGCCGCTGGATGTTATAGCCCAGAGCACCAATGCCGCGCGGAATGATGGATACCTTGTGGACGGTTTCGCCCCCTGGCAGCGCCAGGCGGACCAGGGCGTGGCCGGTTTCGTGGTAGGCCACGATTTTTCGTTCCCAGGGATTGAGCAGGCGGTTCTTTTTTTCCAGGCCGGCAACAATGCGTTCGATAGCCCGCGTGAAGTCATCCAGGACGACGACATCCGCCTTCCTTCGGGTAGCCATTATCGCCGCTTCATTGACCAGGTTGGCGAGGTCGGCGCCACTGAATCCGGGCGTCAATGCCGCAACGGCCTCGAGCGAAATTTCCGGGTCCAGTTTTACCTTCTTGACGTGAACCCTGAGGATATCGACCCGGCCCTTCCTGTCGGGGCGATCCACCAGGATCTGGCGGTCAAACCGGCCAGCGCGCAGCAATGCGGGATCGAGTATTTCAGGGCGGTTGGTGGCGGACAGCAATACGATGCCCTGCCGCGGGTCGAAACCATCCAGTTCACTCAACAGCTGGTTGAGCGTCTGCTCCTTTTCATCGTGCCCGCCGAACGAAGGCCCCACACCCCGCGCACGGCCCAGGGCATCGAGCTCATCGATGAAAATGATGCACGGCGCACTTTTCTGGGCCTGCTCGAATAGATCGCGTACACGCGCTGCACCCACGCCGACGAACATCTCCACAAACTCAGAACCGCTGATCGAATAAAAGGGCACACCGGCTTCACCAGCGACCGCCCGGGCCAGCAAGGTCTTGCCGGTTCCAGGCGGGCCCACCAGTAAAACACCCTTGGGAATACGCGCGCCCAGTCGTCCGTAGCTGACCGGATCTTTGAGAAATGCCACGATTTCTTCGAGCTCTTCCTTGGCCTCGTCCACCCCGGCAACGTCAGCGAAAGTGACTTTCGTATCCTTTTCGACGTAGACCTTGGCCTTGCTCTTGCCAACGGACATGAGGCCGCCCATGCCCTGTTTTGCGGCCATGTTGCGAACGAAATACAACCACACGGCGACAAAAACCGCCGTAGGCAAAACCCAGGAAAGAAGCTGCGCCAACCAGTTGCTTTCGACTACACCGGTAAACTTGACATCATATTGCGCCAGCTTTTGCGCGAAATCCGGGTCAATGCGCACTGTCTCGATGAATTCACGCCCGTCGCTCGTTGCCTCTTTGAGCTTGCCACGGATCTTGCTCTGCGAAATGCCGATTTCCTGCAACTTGCCTTCTTCCAGCAAGGACAGAAAATCGCTATAGGGAATGGTTTCCACGCGCTGCCATTGCTCCCACCAGCCTTGCGCGGCCAGGATCATCATCATTGCCAGGATGACGTACCAGAAATTTATGTGCGTTTTCTTGTCCATACTTCTCACCTGCCAGGGCAAACAGCCCGCTCATTGATCGGGCCGAGGTGAAACTAGAATCCGGTCATCATTCCCGGTGCGGGGCGCAGCAATTTGAAACTACGGAAGCCCAGATCCAGAAACGGCTGCAGCTCAAAGTCGATCATGCCAAACTGCTCGCGCTCCTTGGTGGACTGCGAGCAAACAAGCTGCTGAGCGGGGCCCCCTTTGTTGGCTTTTGAAATGGACACGTAGCAAATCCTGGCCGGGCAGGTAAAAGCACAGCCGGCATTGGCGAAGAGCGTTACACGGTGCTTGGGGCCGATCGATTCCAGGAAGGCGAAGTCCTCGTTGGCGGTCATGGGCAAAACAACTTCATCGTAGAGCTCCAGCGCCTTGTCCAGTTTTTTCGCATTGCTGATGTTCTTGATCACGCTCGCGTCGATCCGGTAGTCCGGAAAATCTGCGCGAATCCAGTTTGCCAGGTCATCATTGGTGACGATGACGGAATTGGGCGCGTGGTGGTATTTCTCCAGCAAGGGCCGGCTGAGTTCATATTCTTCCCGGCTGGCGTAGTGGTTTGACAAGGGTATGCGAATTCCGATGCCGGCATTGGTGAGCTGGGCGACATCCCGCTCAGACAGTTCCCGGGAGGAAAACTTCCTGCCCCCATAAAGTGTGGAGTGCTCGACGAAACCAAACACGCTGCCGATACAAGCCAGGGGAATACTGCCGAAGTGCCGGCGCAGGAAACGGAATATCGGCACATCCGGCGGCTTGCTGCGGGCCGATATGGTGAACTGGAAATCGGCTTGCTGGCGATGCAAGGCGCTTGAATACGCCATGGTGAATTCCTGTTGCTCCGGTTCTGCGCTGCTTGAATTGCACACACTAGCGAACCTTCCCGGCCGTCAAGCTGCTGCAGGTCAATCAAAATGCACTGCAATCATGGCAGCCCTTTGCGCTGCTGGAGAATCCGGGCCAACTGCCCGACACCGAGCCGAATGGGTTCACTGTATGGTTTTCAGGTACCAATTCACCCAGCGCGCGGTTGCTGCTTCGAAAGTGGAAAACGGCCCCGGCTCGAAGAACCG